>DASSUW010000092.1:0-22443 GCA_035706585.1 Solirubrobacteraceae bacterium
GGAGCAGGCGCAGATCGACCGTGAGATCGCGGCCAGCCGGCGCAGAGAGCGGGCGGGGAGACAGTCGGCGGACGCCGAGCGGTGAGCGGCGGGCGCGCAGCCCGTCGAGTCGGCCGCGCATCCCGGACATCGCCGTTCCCCGATCCGTGGAAGTCCGCGTCGCCGTCCGCCAGGCAGCAGCCACCGTAGTTGCCCCCCACCGGTATCCGCAGCGCATGCCGATGCCGCGCTCGGCCGTCGAGACCATGATCGAGCCGTGGCCGATCCGCTGACCGTGTTGGTAGGGCTTGACGGATCCCGGCGCGCGCATGAGGCCCTGTGCTTCGCGGAGCGCCTGTGCGCGCAGACGGGCTGGCGGCTCGTGCTCGTCGGCATCTACCCGTTTCGCCCGCTGACCGGCCGGATCGGCAGCGGCGATCGGGCGGCGGCCGTACTCGAGGCGGCGCGGGCGCAGATCCCGGGGGGCTGCGAGACACACATCGCGCCCGCGCTGTCGGCCGCGGACGGGCTGCGCGCGGTGGCTGACATGGTGCATGCCGATCTGATCGTGATCGGCTCGCGGCACCGCGGGCGGCTCGGCGAGGCGCTCGCCGGGCGTACCGCGCGCGCCCTCGTCCGTGACGGCTCATACGCGATCGCGATCGTCCCCGCTGGGCATCGCACACGCGCAATTCGCAACATCGGGATGCTCGCGGAGGACACGGAGGCCGGCCGTCCGGCCCGGGCGATGGCGGCTGCACTGGCGCGTGACGGCGGCGCCTCCATGACGGTGCACGGTGGGCGCGTGCCGCCATCGCCGTCCGCGGCAACCGATATCGCCGCCGCCTCGGAGATCGCGGACGAGCTGGCCCTCGGCGAGCTCGACGTGCTCATCGTCCCGTCGTGGCCGCACGGCCTGCTCGGCCGCCTGCGCCGCAGCATCGCGGCTGCGTCGAGCCGGAGTAGCGCGGGATCTCCGGTTCTCGTGGCGGCACGGGCGAACCCTGCGACGGTCGGGCACGAGGGAACCGACCACGTCGCCGTTCCATGACCGGGCTTGAGGCCCCGCCGCAGGTCACTCAGCCGCGCGCGCGTGAAGCGGCGGCCGGGCTGACGAGCGAGCAGGCGCGACTCGAGCTCGAGCGTGTCGGCCCGAACGTGCTCGCCGAGACGGAGCGCCCCCGTTGGTTGCTGCGCTTCGGGCGCAACTTCACCCATCTGTTCGCGCTGCTGCTGTGGGTCGGCTCGGTTCTGGCCGTGCTCGGCGGACAGCCGCCGCTGGCGATCGCGATCGTCGCGGTGATCGTCGTCAACGCCGTCTTCAGCTTCGCTCAGGAGTACCGCGCCGAGCGTGCGGTCGAGGCGCTGCGTCGCATCCTGCCGCAGCGGGTTCGTGTACGGCGCGATGGGCGGCCGCGCGAGATTGCCGCCGAGGAGATCGTGCCCGGCGACGTCGTGCTGCTCGCCGCCGGCGACCGCGTGTGCGCGGACGGCGACCTGCTCGAGGAGGTCGAGCTGAAAGTCGACCTGTCGACGCTCACCGGCGAGTCGCGACCCGCTCGCCGGCACGTCGCCGGCGTATCCCACGGCCGCACCGGCATCGAGGCGCCCGATCGCGTATTCGCGGGCACGCACGTCGTCGTCGGCTCGGGCGAGGCACTGATCACCGCGACGGGTATGGACACCGAACTGGGGCGCATCGCGCAGTTGACGCAGCGCACCGGCCGGCGCCCGAGCCCGCTGGAGCTCGAGATGGGCCGTATGACCCGGCTCGTGGCGATCATGTCGGTGTCGATCGGGGCGGCATTCTTCCTGCTGGCCGGCTCGCTCGGTATGAGCGTCACAGACCGCTTCGTGTTCGCGATCGGCGTGATCGTGGCCAACGTGCCCGAAGGGCTGTTGCCGACGGTGACGCTGTCGCTCGCGCTGGCGACCGAGCGGATGGCGCGCCGCAACGCGTTGGTGCGGCGTCTGTCGTCGGTCGAGACGCTGGGCGCCACGACGGTCATCTGCACGGACAAGACCGGGACGTTGACCGCCAACGAGATGACCGTGCGCCGGATCTGGATGGGCGGCTCCGAGCTCGAGGTCAGCGGCGCCGGCTATGCCCCGGAGGGGACCGTCGAGGCGCTCAGCGAGCCGCCGGACCCCGCCGCGCTCGCCGAGCTGGCACGGGCCGGTGCGCTGTGCAACGACGCGACACTGGAGGCGCGCGACGGGCGCTGGATGATCGTCGGCGACCCCACCGAGGCGGCGCTGCTCACGCTCGCCCACAAGATCGGGCTCGACCCGGCGATCGAGGCCCACCGGTATCCCCGCCGACGCGAGCTGCCGTTCGACTCGGCGCGCAGGCGGATGACGACCGTGCACGCCGGCCCGAACCGGCTCACCGCGTACATCAAGGGCGCGCCGAGCGCCGTCATTCCGCGCACGACGCTCGACGACGCCGGCCGCCGCGCCGCGCTCGCCGCAGCCGATGCGATGGCCCGCGACTCGCTGCGCGTACTGGCGGTCGCTCGCCGGACCGGGAGCCTCGGCAGCTTCGACGGCGACCAGCTCGAGCGCGAGCTCGAGCTGCTCGGGCTGGTGGGCATGCACGACCCGCCGCGCCCCGAGGTCGCCGAGGCGATCCAACGCTGCCGGGCCGCCGGCATCCGCGTGATCATGGTCACCGGCGACCACGGCCTGACCGCCGAGGCGATCGCGCAGCGCATCGGGCTCATCGATGGCCGGGCGGCGATCGTGGACGGCGCGGGGCTCGACCGGCTCGACGACCGCGAACTGGTGGCGGCCCTCGCCCAATCCAATGCGCTCGTGTCGCGCGTCGCGCCCGAGCAGAAGCTGCGGATCGCCACCGTCCTGCGCGACGCGCGCGAGGTCGTGGCGATGACCGGCGATGGCGTCAACGACGCGCCCGCGCTGCGCGCCGCCGACATCGGCGTGGCGATGGGTCGCACCGGCACCGACGTCGCGCGCGAGGCCGCGGACATCATCCTGCTCGACGACAACTTCGCCTCGATCGCCGCTGCCGTCGAGGAGGGCCGCGCCGTCTACGACAACATTCGCCGCTTCGCCCAGTACCACTTCTCCTCGAACGTCGCCGAGCTGCTCGCGTTCCTGGCGTGGGGGCTGAGCGGCGGCGCGATCCCGCTGCCGCTGGTCGTGATGCAGGTGCTGGCGGTCGACCTCGGCACCGATCTGCTGCCCGCCATCGCACTCGGCACCGAGCGGGCCGAGCCAGGGGTGATGAAGCGGCCGCCGCGTCCCCGCAGCGAGCGGCTGTTGAATGCCCGCGTCCTCGGGCGCGTGTACGGCTACGTCGGGCTGATCGTCGGCGTTGCCGGGCTCGCGAGCTTCTTCGCCGGCTACTGGCTCGCCGGCTGGCGGCCGGGGGAGCCGCTTGCCGACGAGGGAGCGCTGTACATCCAGGCCACGGCGATGACCTACGCCGGCATTGTCATGGGGCAGGTTGGGGCCGGGCTCGCGTTCCGCACGAGCCGGCGCTCGGTGTTCGCCGTCGGCCTGCTGTCCAACCGCTTCCTGCTCATGGGCATCGCCTTCGAGATCGCGCTGCTGCTCGCGCTGGTCTACGTGCCGGCCCTGCAGAACGCGTTCCATATGCGGCCGCTCGACCCGCTCGCGTGGCCGCTGCTCGCCGTGTGGCCGATCGCGGTGCTCGGCGCCGAGGAGGCGCGCAAGGCCGTGTTCCGCCGTCGCGTGTGGAAGGAGGTCGCGGTATGAGGGTGTTGATCGTGGGAGCCGCGCGGCTCGGGCGTCAGCTCGCCGCCGACCTGCTCCACGACGGGCACGACGTCCGGATCCTGGAGGCGGACGCCAACAGGCTCCAGATCCTGCCGGACACGCTGACCGGACGGGCGCTGCATGGCTCTCCGCTCGACCGCGAGACCCTGGCCGGCGCGCTGGCCGGCTGCGACGCTCTCGCGACGACGACCGACCACGACGCGCTCAACGCGATCGTGGCGATGGCGAGTCGGCGCGACATGCAGGTGCCGCTGGCGGTCGCGCTCATCGCGAACCCGGCGCGAGCCGAAGCGCTGTCCGGGCTCGGCGTGCACGTGATCTGCCCGACGACCAGCACCGCGCGCGAGATGCATCTGACCATCGTCCGCTCGGGCATCGAGAGCGAACTCGTGCTCGGCGCCGACGCCGGCATCTACCGCGCCGAGATCCCGGCACGGCTGAGCGGGCGAGCCGTGCGCGATCTCGAGCGGCCGGGCCGCGTGCTCATCGTCGCGATCCAGCGCGGCGCACGCGTGCTGCTTGCCGTCCCCGAGCTCGTGTTCTCCGAGGGTGACGTGCTCCACGTCGCCGCCGTGCATCGCGACGACATCGCCGGACTGGTGGGGGTCTGAGATGCGGATCGTGATCTGCGGCGCAGGCGACACCGGCCGCCACGTGGCCGAGGTCCTTGCGCAGGTGCACGACGTTACCGTGGTCGACCGGCGGCCCGACCGGCGCATCGCCGATCAGTCGAGCCTGCGCTTCATCCTCGGCGATGCGGCCGACCCCAGCGTCCTGGTGCGCGCCGGGGCACGTGACGCCGACGCACTGATCGCGGTGACGCGTGACGACCCGACAAACCTGCTCATCGCCATGCTCGCGAAGCATTGGCTCGGCGTCCACTCGACCGTCGTGCGCGCTCAGGACCCGGCGCACGGATGGCTGTTCACACCTCAGGCCGGCGTCGACGTAGTGGTCTCGGCGGCCGAGCTCGTCGCGCGGCTCGTGCAGGAGGAAGTGACCGCCGGGGACCTCGTGACGCTGCTGCGGCTGCACGAGCCGGGCGTCGCAGTGACAGAGACCACGCTGCCACCGGGCGCCGCGATTGCCGGCACCCACGCCGGTCGCTTTCCGCTGCCGGACGGGGTGGCGCTGACCGCGGTCATTCGCGACGGCGCCGTGCTGCTCCCCGACCGCGCGGGACCGCTACGGGCCGGCGACGTGGTCGTCGCGCTCTGCGAGCCGGGGCGAGAGCACCTGTTGCACGACCTGCTCACCGGCACGGCGCGATGAGCTACGGATGGGCCGGGGTGCGCACCGGCCGCGAGTGCCGGCGCCCACGACGACCGCGGTCAGGCGGCCTTCGGCGTGATCACCGTGCGCGCACCCTCCGTCTCGGGCAACGGCACCGTCACCTCGGTCACGCCGTCATGCGTGACCGCCTCGATCGCGGCGATGGCTCCGAAGCTCCGCCGTGCAGACCGTCACATGGACACGAGCGGCCGGAGGGTCTCGGGCAGCGTGCGCACGATGTCGTCGAACTCGCCGGCGCTCACTCGGCGAGCAAGGACGCGCGCAACGGCGGCGACCGTGAACGACGCCTCGGTGTCACCGTGCAGCATCGCCTCCTGCGCGACTCGATCCAGGCACTCGACCGGATCGCGGTAGTGCAGCGGCGTGCGCGGGGGCTGCCGGCCCTCGAAGGAGATGCCACGGATCAGGAGCGGCAGCTGCGCCGCCAGTTGCGCCGCCTCGGGCACGGGCAGCCGATCTCGCAGCACGTGGAGGAACGCCCGCAGCGCGCGATAGGCCTCGTGCCCGTCGGCGCTCTGTAGCTCCTCGCAGGACGTCGGACCAGTTATCGCCCGGGTCGTGAGCGACGGCGCTCGGTCGCTACCGGGCGGCGTTCGATCGAGGTGCCCTCGGTCGGGAAGTGAATGGACTCGTGCTCGTCGTCCCAGCGGACCCGGTAGTGCTCGTGGCCGGGCTGGCCGAGCACCTCGATGACCTCGCCGCGGCGCGGCACGCCGCCACCGATCTGGTGAACGGCGATCCAGTCTCCGGGGCGCGCCCCGGCTCGAATGTCGACGGAAGCGTTTGACATGACACGCATCGAACCGCCTCGCTCGCCGCGTGTCATCGGTAGTAGCCCCGGACCTCCGCGGGCCGAATCCACGGATGTGCCGAGTGCGCGACTCGGTGATCGTTGACGGCGATGACCGTCAGCCTCACTGCCGAGGATCTCCGTCGCTCGCTGGACCCAGCCGAACTGCCGTTCGAGTCGACAGCCGACGTGGAGCCACTCGATGGGCTCATGAGCCAGCCGCGGGCCGGCGACGCGCTGGATCTCGCACTCGGCATCGAAGCTGTCGGCTACAACCTGTTCGTCACCGGGCCTGCCGGGACGGGCAAGCGCTCGGTGCTGGAGGCGGAGCTGCGCCGACGCGCGGCCAGCCGGCCAGCGCCGAATGACCGCGTATATCTGCACGACTTCGCGGCGCCGAGCCGTCCTACTGCACTGACGCTTCCCGCCGGCCGTGGGCCCGACTTCGCGCGCGACGTCGCAGCGCTGGTGGCGGAGTCGCGCCACGCCATCGCCGAGACGCTCGAGTCCGATAGCTACCGCGGCCGTCATCGGGCGGTGCACGAGCGCGTCGAGCGCCGGCGCCGCGAGGTCGTCGACCGCCTGCAGGAGGTTGGGCGGCAGCGCGGTGTGGGGCTCGAACTCACGCCCACCGGCGTGGTCTCGATGCCGCTCGTGCAGGGCGAGTCGATCACGCCGGAGGCGTTCCTTCAGCTGCCCGCTGAGCGCCGCGCCGCGTTCCAGCAGGCGTGCAGGGAGCTCGAGAGCGACGTCATGCAGGCGTTCGCGCAGCTGCGTGCGCTTGAGCGCGAAGGCCGCGAGGAGCTGCGGCGGCTGGATCGCGAGGTAGCGCTGTTCGCCATCGGCCACCTGGTAAACGAGATGAAGCGCCAGTGGAAGGCGATCGACCGCGTGGCCCCATGGCTCGACGCCCTGCGAGAGGACCTCATCGAGCACGTCGATCTTCTCCGCCCGGAGGCGTCCGAGCCCTCGGGGCCGGCCGCTATCGCCTCACGGGTCACCAGCGGGCGTCCGGCCCACGATTTCGCCGACCGCTATGAGGTCAACGTCTTCGTGACCCACGAGAGCGACGCGACCGCGCCGGTCGTGGCGGTGTACGACGCCAGCTACTACGAGCTGTTCGGGCGCATCGAGTACGAGACCGTGTACGGCGCGGCGGTGACCGACCATCTGCACGTGCGCCCCGGCGCGGTGCATCGCGCGGCCGGTGGCTTCCTCCTGCTCTATGCCCCCGACGTGCTCGGCAAGCCGTTCGTCTGGGGTCGGCTCAAAGAGCTCATGCGAACCGGGCAGGCGCGGATCGAGAACCTCGGCGCGCAGTACATGCTGTTCCCGTCGGCGTCACTCGAACCTGAGCCGACGGATGTCGACGTCACCGTGGTGCTCGTCGGCTCGACCGAGCTGTACCGGCTCCTGCACGCGCTCGATCCCGACGTCCCTCGTCTCTTCAAGGTCCGCGCCGATTTCGACCGTGACACTCCCTGGGACGACGAGACCGTTCTCGGTTACGCCGCTCTTGTGAGTCAACAGGTGCGCGATCATCGCTTGCCGGATTTCGACCGCAGCGCGATCGCTCGCCTCGTCGAGCATGGGGCGCGGCTCGCCGGGGACCGCGAGCGACTGTCCACCCGCCTGCCGGAGATCGCCGACGTCGCGCAGGAGGCGGGCCACGTGGCGCGCCAGGACGACGCCGCCGCGGTGACGGCCGCGCACGTCGAACAGGCTCTGCGCGATCGCCGGCGCCGTGCCGACCTGCCGGAGCAACGGCTGCGTCGGCTCACGATCGAAGGTGATCTTCATGTCGAGATCACAGGCGTGGCCACGGGACAGGTCAACGGCCTCGCCGTGGTCGATCTCGGCGACCATGCGTTCGGGCATCCGATCCGCGTCACCGCGACCGTCGCCGCCGGGGAGGGCAAGGTGGTCGACATCGACCGCGAGGCCGAGCTCAGCGGTCCCGTCCACGACAAGGGCGTGCTGATCCTGGCCGGCCTCCTCCGGCACCTGTACTGCCGCGACACGGCGCTCGCACTGCGCGCGAGCCTCGTGTTCGAGCAGTCCTATGGCCCTGTCGAGGGCGACTCGGCGTCGAGCGCCGAGCTACTCGCGCTGCTGTCGGCGCTCGCCGACGTACCGATCGACCAGCGCGTCGGCGTCACGGGCTCCGTGGACCAGCACGGCCACATCCAGGCGATCGGCGGCGTCAACGAGAAGATCGAGGGGTTCTTCGCGCTCTGCCGCGAGCACGAGCTCACAGGCGACCAGGGCGTCATCATTCCCGCCGCGAACCTTCGCCACCTCATGCTCGACCACGAGGTCGTGGAGGCAGTCCGCGCCGGCCGGTTCCACGTGTGGGCCGTCGACACGATCGACGACGCCATCGAACTGCTCACCGGCGCGATCGCCGGTGAGCCGGACGGTGAAGGGGCCTACCCCGAGCACACGTTCCACGGACGCGCGCAGGCGCGCATCGCCAGCATGGCCGAGCTGGCGCGCGAGTTCCACCGCCCTGCCGGAACATCCTCCGGCTGACACGCGCTCAAGCGGGACGCCGGACCGCGGTTGCCCGGTCGTGCCGCCGCCTGTGCGAGCGGACGATCGGAAGACACACGACGTGACGAACCGGCGGCCGCGTGGGATCATCTGGCGTTGTGGTATCAGGCAGCCTGAGTTGGCCGCTCGACCACGCGGTGCGGGTGCACGGCGATCGCACCGCTGTCGTCGAAGGTGCGCGCCGGCTGACCTATCGCGAGTTGGGCGACCGAGTCGCGCGCCTCGGAGCAGCGCTCGACGAGCTCGGTGTGCCCACTGGCGCGTTCGTCGGCACGCTCGCCGGCAACACCGGCGCACATCTGGAGTGCTGGCTCGCGGTGCCGGCGTTCGGGCGCGTGATCAACAGCCTCAATCACCGGCTGACGGTTGACGAGCTCGCGTTCATGATCGACGACTCGCGGACGCCCGTGCTCGTGGCCGACGATGCGCGGCTCGGCGTGGCCCGGGCGCTGCGCGACCGCTGCGACTCACTGCGGCACGTGGTCCATGCCGGCGACGGCCCGTGCCCGCCGGACTGCGTCGCGTACGACACGTTGCTGGCGCAGAGCGCGCCGACCGTCCCGCCGGACGTGCCGGGGGAGACGATGGCGGCGATCTCGTACACCGGCGGCACGACCGGGCTGCCGAAGGGCGTGATGCTCAGCCACGCGAACCTCGTGGCCAATGCCAAGCACTTCCTCTTCACGGACACGCTGACGGCCGACGACCGATACGTCCACGCCGGCCCGATGTTCCACGTCGCCGACTCGACGATGGTGTTCTGCGTGACGTGGGCCGGCGGGACGCACATCCTGCTCGACCGTTTCGACGTCGCACGCCTCGTCGACGCCGTCGAGCAGGACGGGGCGACGGTCCTCGTCCTGGTGCCGACGATGCTCCGGATGCTGCTCGATCACCTCGACGAGCATCCGGCCAACCTCGGCAGCCTGCGCCTGCTCCACTACGCCGCGGCGCCGATGCCGGCGAGCCTGCTCGAGCGCGCGATGGGCGTGCTGCCGTGCGAGTTCCTGCACGGCTACGGCATGACCGAGGCGGCGCCAGGCGTCACGTACCTGTCTGCCGCCGATCACCGCGCCGGCCGTCACCTGCACTCGGTCGGCCACGCGATCCCGGGCGTGCAGCTCGAGATCCGCGACGCGCTCGGCCGCCCGCTGGCCGACGGCGAGATCGGCGAGATCTGCGTACGCGGACCGAACATCATGCTCGGCTACTGGAACCGCCCGGACGCGACCGCCGAGGTGCTGTCCGACGACGGCTGGTATCGCACCGGCGACGCCGGCCGCCTCGACGGCGGCTACCTGTACCTCGCCGACCGCCTGAAGGACATGATCGTCAGCGGCGGCGAGAACGTGTACTCGATCGAGGTCGAGAACGCCATCGCATCGCACCCGGACGTACTCGAGGTCGCCGTCATCGCCCGCCCGGACGACCGCTGGGGCGAGCGCGTCCACGCGATCGTCGTCGCGCACCCCGGCGCCCGGCTCGACGCGGCCGCGATCGTCGGCCACTGCCGCGCGCGCATCGCCGGCTTCAAGGTCCCACGCTCGGTCGAGTTCCGCGCCGAGCCGCTGCCGAAGTCCGGCGCCGGCAAGGTGCTCAAGTCGAAGTTGCGAGCCCCAGTAGCCGAGCCGCGTTCTCCTTGAGCACCAGCGGCCGGACCTCGTCCCGAAAGCCTGCCTGCTCGAAGTCGGCCAGCCAGCGGTCCGGCGTGATCATCGGATAGTCGGATCCGAACAGGACCTGATGCTTGAGCACGGTGTTCGCGTACTGGACGAGCTGCGGCGGGAAGTACTTCGGCGACCATCCGGACAGGTCGATGAAGACCTGGGGCTTGTGCATGGCCATCGAGATCGCTTCGTCGGTCCACGGGAACGACGGGTGGGCGAGCACGATCTTCAGGTCGGGGAAGTCGACGGCGACGTCGTCGACGTAGATCGGCTGTGAGTACTTCAGGCGGATGCCGCCGCCCCCCGGCAGGCCCGACCCGATGCCGCTATGGCCGGTGTGGAACAGGACCGGCAGGCCCGCGTCGGCGATGACCTCGTACATCGGGTAGGCCATCCGGTCGTTGGGGAAGAAGCCCTGGATGTTGGGGTGGAACTTGAAGCCGCGCACGCCGTGGTCGGCGATCAGTCGCCGTGCCTCCTGCACGCCCGCGCGGCCGCGGGCCGGGTCGACGCTGGCGAACGGGATCAGCACATCCGGGTTGGCCGCCGCGACCTCGGCGACCTCCTCGTTCGGCACCCGCGGCTGCCCCGTGGCAAGCTCGTGGTCGACGGGGAAGACGACCGCGAGCATGCGTCGCGCCCGGTAGTGGTCGGCGACCTCCTGCGTCGTCGGGCGCGCGAGCTCGCCCCGGAAGTGCCGGGCCGCCGCCTCGACAAGCGCGGGCGGAAGGCTGTCATGGCCCGCGCGGGCGCGCTCGGCGTGGGTATGGACGTCGATCGCGACGATGTCGTCCAGCGTCGTCACGGCAGCTCTGCCCAGCCGCCCTTGAGCACTCTTGCCGAGCCGTTCGCCGCCTCGAAGGCCAAGCCGCCGTTCGCGCGCCAGATGCGCGTCGTGACGGTGTCGCCGAGCGCGACGGGAGCCGAGAAGCGCACCGCGAGACGCGTCGGCTCGCGGCCCGCGAGGTCAGCCACGGCGTGCCCCGCGATCGCCATCGTGCAGAGGCCGTGGAGAATGCGCCCGGGAAGCCCGACGGCCTTCGCGGCGTCCTCGTCGAGGTGGATCGGATTGTGGTCGCCGGAGGCGCGCGCGTACCGCTCGGCCTGGTCGGCAGCGACGGCGACGGTCGACTCGCTCGGCTCGCCGTCGCGCTGCGGATCCGGCACGTCAGGGGCGGCCTGCCCGCGCTCCTCGGGCGCTTCGACACCGCGGAACAGCTCGGTGACGTACTGCTCCGCCACGAGTGAATCGCCGGATCGGGTCTCGGCGCGGATGACCAGCGCCGCGCCGCTGCGGCGCGCGAACAGCCCGATCGGCGCCGCGGTGGTGACCAGTGTCATGCCCGGCTCGATCGGGGCGTGGAGGCGGATGTCCTGGGCCGCATGCACGATCCTGGCACGTGCCTCGTCGGACGCCACCGAGCGGGAAGCGGCCGGGATCGTCTCCCACGCCGGCACGATGGCGAAGACGGGGCCCGCCGCCCCGCCGCCCGTGGCTGCCGCGTACGCTCGCATCGCCTCCTCGCGCACGTCGTAGCGGCGCGGCTCGCCGGCGCGGCCGAGCGCGTCGAGCGCGAACGCGCTCACGTGGTCATCCCGGTCGTCTGCCCGCCGCTCGCGGTGATGACCTGTCCGTGGATGAAGTTCGACCACGGCGTGCAGAGCAGGAAGATCGCGCCGGCGGCCTCGTCCGGCGTCGCGGGCCGGCCGAGCGGGATGATCTGCGGCGCCGCCTCGCGCATGCGGTCCGGGAGCGACGCCGTCATCCGCGTCTCCACGAACCCGAACGCGACCGCGTTGACGTTGACCTTGAACGGGCCCCACTCGCGCGCGAGCGTCTTCGTCAGGCCGACCAGGCCGGCCTTGGCGGTGGCGTAGTTGGCCTGTCCGAGATTGCCCTGGGTGCCGGAGATCGAGGTGACGTTGACCACCTTGCGGAAGACCTCGCGGCCCTCGTCGGCCTCGCGCTTGGCCGGGTCGCGGAGATGTGGAGCCGCCGCTCGCAGGACCCGGAACGGCGCCACGGCATGGATCTCGAGCATCGCCCTGAACTGCTCGTCGGTCATCTTGTGCGCCATGCCGTCCCAGGTATAGCCGGCGTTGTTGACCACGATGTCGAGGCCGCCGAAAGCGTCCACGGCCTGCTGCACGAGCTCCTCCGCGACGCCGTCGGCGGTCAGGTCGCCGGTGTGCACCTCGGACCCGATCTCCGACGCCGCCTGCCTGGCGGCCTCGCCGTCGAGGTCGTTGATGAGCACCCTGGCTCCGTGCTCGGCGAGCAGCGCGGCGGTGGCCCGCCCGATGCCTCGGGCGGACCCCGTCACGATCGCGGCCTTGCCGTCGAGAACGCCCATCAGAAGGAGTAGTCCTCGGCGTCGGCGGCCGTCTGCGCGTCCCCGAGCGGCTCCAGACCGCCGGGCGTGTCCTTGCTGACCTTCGCGATGTAGACCAGCCGGCTCGGGGGCTGGCTGGGATCGGTGAAGTCGAGCTTGCCCGCGACGGTGCCGCCGGTGTCCAGCGCATCGAGGCCGTGCAGCGCGTCCAGGACGCCCTGGCGTGTGAGGTCCTTGTCCTCACACGCCTTCGTCAGCGCGGCGTCGGCGATCTGCGCGCCCGCGTACGCGTACAGCGAGCCGTTCGACGACGGCGTGCCCTTCGGGTATTTCTGCTGGTAGGCGTCCAGGAACTTCTTGACGCCGTCGGCATCGAGCCCGAGCGGTGCCATGGAGGAGACGACGTAGTAGTTCGCGACGAGCGCGTCGGCTGCGGGTGTGCCGAGCAGCTGCGGCGTCCAGCCGGGGCCGTTGGCCACGATCGGGACGTCGAACTTCTGCGACGCCGCGATGCCGGCCAGCGACGCCGCCTGGGGCGGCGCAGCCGAGAACAGGATCGCCTTCACCTTCGCGCGCCGGAACGCGGCGACCTGACCGGTCATGTCCGTGTCGGCGGGCGTGATCTTCTGCTCGACGAGCTTGAGGTTGTGCCTGTCTGCGGCGAACTTGGAGCCCTTGAGCGCGTTCTCGCCGTAGTCGCCCTCGAAGTACAGGTGGCCGATCGTGTCGCCCTCCTTGATCCCCTTCTCCCGCATCAGGAAGTCGACAGCGTTGATCGCCTCGATGTCGTACGTCGTGCCGGCGATCGCGACGTTCTCGTTGGGGAGGATGTCCGATGTCCAGCCGGCGAAGTTGAGGAACATCCCGTCCTGCTCGACGCTCGGCAGCAGCGCGGCGGTGATCGAGGAGCCCAGCACGAGCCCGAGGCCGATGACGTCGCCCGAGATCTGCTGATACGCCGCGACGGCCTTCTGCGGGTCGTAGCCGGTGTCCTGGACCTGCAGCTCGACCTGACGCCCGCAGATCCCGCCGGCCTGGTTCTTGGCGTCCCAGTAGAGGTTCGCGCCCTCCATCATCGACTTGCCGTTCGGCGCGAAGACCCCCGACAGATCGGGCAGGTAGCCGAGCGTCAGCGTGTCCGCGGTCGCGCCCGGCCCCGTCTTCACGCCGCCGGCCGCGGCGTCGCTGTCGTCGTCGCCGCCCTTGCCGCAGGCGGTGACCGTAAGAGCCAGGACCACGGCCAGGGTTCCGAACAAACGTCTGCTCATGCGAGCTTCTCCTTATCTCGGGGGACCGGACCGCGGGTGAGCCCGGCCAGCCCGTCACGCGCGAACAGCAGAACGGCGACGATCGCGGCGCCGTAGAGGAAGCGGCTGAACTCCGATGCGCCGAGGCCACCGCTTCCGGGCTCGGCGAGCAGCGGCAGCGAGCCGCTGTAGCGATTGAGGATCAGCGGCAGGGCGGTGACGAAGATCGCCCCGGCCGCGGCGCCGCCGACGGAGCCGGCGCCGCCGATCACGATCATCACCAGGTAGTCGACCGACAACAGGAAGCCGAACGACTCCGGGACGATCCGGCCGAACGCGAGGGCGGTGAGGACGCCGCCGAGCCCGGCGTACATCGACGAGACCGTGAACGCCGCGGCCTTGTAGCGCACGACGTCGACGCCCATGACCGCAGCGGCGATCTCGCCGTCGCGGACTGCGGCGAGCGCTCGCCCGGACCGGCCGCGGACGACGTTGCGGCCGCACCAGACGGCGACCGCCACCAACACCAGACCGACGTACCACAGCCGTTCGAGCCGGCCGTAGGGCACGCCGAGGATCGTGAGGTCGTCGGGATTGGCGTTGGAGAAGCTGAAGCCGAACAGCCGGAACGGCTCGACCGCCACGCCTTCGTAGCCGCCCGTGATCCCGGTCGCGTTCTGGAGGATGTACTGGCCCAGGAACACCAGCCCGAGCGACGCGAGGCCGAGGTAGATGCCGCGCACGCGTCCGGAGATCGGGCTGAAGAGCGCCCCCGCGACGCCGGCCAGGGCGACCGCGCCGATCAGCGCGAGCAGCGGTGGCAGCCCGAGGCCGGCAGGGCCGTCCGGCACGTCCTGTCCGGCCAGGAACGCGTAGCCGTACGCGCCGATCGCGACGAAGAAGGCGTGGCCGAGCGAGAGTTGGCCCGCGACGCCGACGAGCAGCGTCAGGCCGATCGCCGCGACGACCGCGCCCATCGCGAACAGCCCGGTCTGCAGCCAGAAGCTCTCGAGGTAGATCGGCAGTGCCGCGAGCACGACCGCGACGCCGGCGACCAGCGCGAGGCGCGGGAGCCTAGACACGCGTGACCTCCCGCGTCCCGAACAGCCCCGACGGCCGCACGAGCAGCACGAGCAGCATGACGACGAACGGCGCGACGGCTCCGATGCCGCGGCCGAGGAACGACAGCTCGTCCTGGTAGCCGGCGGCGAGCACGGAGACGACGCCGATGATCAGGCCGCCGACGACTGCGCCCTCGGGCGAGTCGAACCCCCCGAGAACCACGGCGGGGATCGCGGCCAGCGCGATCAGGCCGACGCCGCCCGTCACGCCCGCGGCCGGGAAGGACGTCAGGAACACACCGCCCACCGCGGCCAGCGCTCCGGCGAGCGCCCACGCACCCGCGGCGACGCGGTTGAGGCGGATGCCCATCAACGACGCCGCCTCCCCGTCCTCGGCGGCCGACCGCATCGCGACGCCCCAGTCGGTGAGCTTCACCGCGGCGGCGAGCGCCGCGACCAGGAGGAGCGCGACAGCCCCCGCGATCACCCTGGAGGCGGGCACGCGGATGCCGGCGAGCTCGACCACGTTCGATCCCCACGGCGCGCCGATGCTGATGACGTCGGTGCCGATCTCGCGCGTGAGCTCGGTCAGCAGCAGGATGTCGACGCCGAGCGTGAGGATCGCGAGCGTGCCGAGGTCGGCGGCGCGGATCCGCCGGATCAGCAGGACGTCGACGAGCATCGCCGCGGTCGCTGCCGCCGCGATCCCGACGAGCACCGCGGGCCAGAAGCCGATCGACTCGTGCAGCCGCCCCACCACGTAGGCGCCGAGGAGGAGCAACGACCCCTGCGCGAAGTTGATCACCCCGGTGGCGCGGAAGATCGTCACGAACCCGAGCGCGACGAGCGCGTAGATGGCGCCGAGGCAGAGCCCGCCGACCAGCAGCGTCACGAACTGGTTCACGCGCCGCCCCCGAGGTACGCGCGCCGCACGTCGGCGCTGCGCTGGATCTCCGCCGGCGTGCCGTCGGCGATCCGGCGCCCGAAGTCGAGCACCGTGACGTGGTCCGCGATCCCCATCACGAACGCCATGTCGTGCTCGACGACCACGGCCGAGATCCCCAGCTCCGCGCGCGCCGACGCGATCGCCGAGGCCATCGCGGCCGACTCCTCGTGCGTCATGCCGGCCACGGGCTCGTCGAGCAGCAGCAGGCCCGGCTCGGCGCACAACGAGCGGGCCAGCTCGACGCGCTTGCGGGTGCCGTAGGACAGCGTGCGCACCGGCTGCGCCAGCACCGGCGAGAGGTCCAGCAACCCGGCGATCTCGCGCACGCGCGCCTGGTGATGAGCATGCTCGCGGCGGGCGCGCGGCAGTCGCAGTGCGTCGCTCACGAAGCCCGCGCGCATGAGGCGGTGGCGGGCGAGGAGCAGGTTGTCGAGGACCGGCGCGCTCGCCGAGAGCGAGATGTTCTGGAACGTCCGCGAGACGCCCAGTGCGGCGACCCGATGCGGGCGCAGCCCGCGCAGCTCGCGACCGCCGTAGCGAACGCTGCCGGCGTCGGCGGCGTAGACGCCCGACAGGACGTTCAGGCACGTCGACTTGCCGGCGCCGTTGGGTCCGATCAGCGCGTGCATCGTGCCCGGCTTGACCGTGAAGGAGACGTCCGCGAGCGCCGTGATCCCGCCGAAGCGGACCGTGAGCCCGTCGACGACCAGCTCGCCGACGCCCGTCGCCGGCGCGGGCGCAGGCCGTGCCTGCCCCGCCGACACGTCGACGCCGAGATAGCGATCGCGCACCTCCGGGCTGTCGGCCAGCTCGCTCGCCGGACGCGCCAGCGAGACCCGGCCCACTTCGAGCACCACCGCGTCGTCGGCGACGGCGAGCGCCATCGCCGCGTTCTGCTCGACCAGGACGACGCTGACCCCGCTGCGGTTGATGTCCTCGATGACGCCGGCGATCTGGTCGACGATCCGCGGCGCCAGCCCGAGCGAGGGCTCGTCGAGCAGCAGGACCCGTGGCGCCGCCATCAGTGCCCGGCCGATCGCGAGCATCTGCTGCTCGCCGCCCGACAGCAGGCCGGCGCGCTGGCGGCCGCGCTCGGCGAGGACGGGGAACAGGTCGTGCACCCACGCGAGCGCTCGCGCGCGGGCGGCCTTGTCGCGCGCCGCAAGACCGCCGGCGCGCAGGTTCTCGGCGACCGTGAGGCGGCCGAAGATGCGGCGGGCCTCGGGGACCTGGACGACGCCCGCGCGCGCGATCGTCGCCGCGTCCAGACCGCGCAGCGAACGTCCGGCGAACGCGATCTCGCCGCCGACGATCGACCCGCGCTGGCCGGCCAGCGTGCCCGAGATGGCCCGCAGCAACGTCGTCTTGCCGGCGCCGTTGCTGCCGAGCACGGCAAGGATCCGCCCATCGGCGACGTCCATCGAGACGTCCCGCAGCGCCGGCACGGCGCCGGCGTAGTCGACGCTCAGGTCGCGGACGCTCAGCAGCACCTGGCCCCGGCGCTCGGCGCAGCCCGCGGTCTCGGCGGATGTCTCCCCAAGCACTCGCTCTCCTCGAGCGGGACAGTATCAGGTGGCCTGATTTATGTCAGGCGGCTTGCTACGTGTCGGGCAGCCCGGCTCCGAGCTGATGCACGCAGTGCTTGAGCGCGGTCAGCAGCTGGGCGCGCTCGTCGTCGTCGAGGTCGGCCAGCATGCGGCTCTCCATCTCGTTGACGGCGGTGTCGCAGCGGGCGAGGACGTCGCGCCCTGCGTCGGTCAACGTCATCTCGAGGACCCGGCCGTGGTTGGCCGCCGGCGAGCGCGCGACGAGCCCGTCCCGCTCGAGCGCGGCGATGACCTCGTTCATGGACTGCGGCGTCACGTAGCTGCGGCGGGCGAGCTGGGCGTTCGACAGTCCCGCACGTTCGCGCAGGATCGAGAGGGCCGTGTACTGCGGCACGGTGAGCCCGTGCGGGGCGACCAGGGCGGCGATCTCGCGACGGAGCGCCCGGTCGAGGCGGCCGACGACATAGGAGATCCGCGGGGTGACTTTCGCGCGCGCGGTCCGGGACGGGGTCACAGGCGGACGGTAGCAGCGGGCGGTTCTCCTTCTCAGGCTCCCGAATATCAGGCTACTTGACATCAGGCGTACGCTGGCGGTGGAGCGAGAGGAGAGACGCGATGCTTCCGGTGAGGCTGAGGGTGCGGCTGGTCGGCGTTGTGGTCGCCGCCATCGCGGTCACGGGCGCGGGGGCTCCCGCGCTGGCGGCGCCGCCGACGTGCACGAACCCGTCGGTCGCGTGCGTGACCGGCGTCGCCGGCGACGGGTCCACGTTCAAGGCCGAGGTGCCGCACGAGTGGAACGGCACGCTGCTGCTGTACAGCCACGGCTACGTGCCGTTCTTCCTTCCCAACCCGCCCGCTGACGACGCTGCCAACCGGGCGGTCGCCGACCGGCTGCTCGGCGAGGGATTCGCGCTCGCCGGTTCCTCGTATGCGTCCAGCGGCTGGGCGGTCGAGGACGCGCTGCGCGACCAGATCGACCTGCTCGACCGGTTCCGACGTCGGTTCGGCAAGCCGCGCCGGACGATCGCCTGGGGCACTTCGATGGGGGGCATGGTCACGGCCGGCCTCGTCCAGCGCCACCCGCGCCGGTTCGACGGCGCACTGCCGATGTGCGGGATCCTCGGCGGCGCCGTTGCGCTCTGGAACCAGAACCTCGACCTCCAGTACGCGCTCAAGACGCTGCTGTCGGCGTCACCGGACCCGGCGGTCTCCGTGCCCGCATCGCAGCTGCAGCTCGTCCACATCACGGACTGGCAGGCGAACGTGGCGCTCGCGAACGCGGCGGTGACCGCCGCGGCGGCGACGCGCGAGGGCCGCGCACGGCTCGCCCTCGCGGCGGCCCTGTTCCCGCTGCCCGACTGGTACGACGTCGGGACCGAGCGGCCGGCGCCAGAGGACCACGAGGCGCGCTTGCAGCAGCAGCTCAAGGCGCTGCAGTTCCAGCTCGCGTTCATCTTCGGGTTCCGGAGCGAGGTCGAGCAGCGTGCCGGCGGCAACCCGTCGTGGAACGTCGGCGTCGACTACGGCCGGCTGCTCGGCCGCTCCGCCAGCCGCGATCTCGTCTTCGCGCTGTACCGCGAGACGGACCTCGACGTTCGCCGTGACCTCCGCCTCCTCGCGCGCGGAGCGCGCGTGCGCGCGGATCTCTCCGCGACGGGCTATCTGATCCGCAACGTGGTCTATGACGGGCGCATTCGCGTCCCGGTCCTCACCGTGCACACGACCGCCGACGGCCTCGTCGTGTCACCGCACGAGGGCGCCTATCGCGATGCCGTCCGGCGTGCCGGCCGGGCCGGGCTGTTGAAGCAGCTCTACGTCGACCGGCCCGGGCACTGCACGTTCACCGACGACGAGACGCTGGCCGCTCTCGACGTGCTCCTCGATCGGCTCGACAGCGGCCACTGGCCGCGGCCCGCAGCCGGCGAGTTCGCGGACTACGACCCGCCGCCGTTCCTGCGGCCGTTCGACCTCGCGTGGCCGTTCCGCCGCTGGTGACCGGGTGGCGACGCAACCGATTCGCGCTCGCGCAACGGCATCGGGGACGCGGACGAGCCGAAGAGGACTCGCCCGGTTATCGGACCACGCCCTCGGCGTTGTCGGTCGCCAGCGTCCAGACGGTGCGGGTTCGCGAAGCACTGGACCGCCTGCTGCGAGTTGCCTAGCGCGGAACGACGGTGATGGGGCAACGCGTCCCTGGTGCGCTCGCGAGCCGATTGTCGGCGGTAAGCAGCGAGCAGCCCAGGAGCTCGGACAGGGCGACGTATGTCGCGTCGTAAGCGGAGAGGTTGTCCCGCAGTTCCCAGATGCGATCGAGGAGCGAGTGTGCGGGGTAGCGCGTAATGCCGAGCCGTCGCCAGGCATCCAGGGCGTTCCACGCGGCGTCGGCGTGCAGTTGCCGGGCGGCGGTTTCGCGGCGGAGGGCGTTCGCGACTTCGGAGTCGATGAGATGGGGCGCGTGGAGTTGCTCCGCCGCGAGCGCGCGGCGCGCCGGCCCGGCGTTGAGTAGCGCCGCAAGGGCCGCCGAGGCGTCGACGACGATCACCGTTCGCTTCGTCCAGCGTCCACGTCGGAGACGATTGCGGCGCTGTCGACACCGACGTCGGGCAGCGCCCCGAGTAGCGCCGGGTTGTCCGCTCTGCGCGACACCTCGGCGAGCTCCCGCACCGCCACGGCGGCCACGGAGGTCGCATCGCGCGCGGCAAGACGCTCGAGCCGCTCGACCACGTCGTCGGGCACGTTCCGGAGGTAGAGCGTCCTCATGTTGCATCATGCTAGCAGTATGCTTGCAAGTTGCAACGCACTGTCACCGGTTTCATGACGCGACATGCGTTGACCGAGACGGACGCGATCGGCATCGCCACGGCAACATCCGCCTGAGCCCCACGGCAGCGAGACGCTTCCGCTTCTCATGGCGCGGCGGACCGCGGGCTCCGTCAATGCCGGGGCGGCTCACGGCGTCGCACCGAGGACATGCGGAGATGCTCTCGTGCACACCGGGCGACGACATCGGGAGAAAAACCGCTACACGTCAACGCAGGCGCGGCTCGGTAGTTGACCCGCCGCGACCGGAGTAGCCGTCCCGGATGCATGGCCACGCGCGGTTCGTGATCGTGTCTGGCATGGGCTCGCGCGCGATCGGGCGTGTGACCGCCGCATTGACTGTGGCGACCGTTCTCGTGGCCCTCGCAGGCCTGGCGATCGGTGCGGGACCGGCGAGCGCTCGCGCCGTTCAGACAAGCCAGTTTGACTTTGTGGCCGATGTCCAAGGCCAGGACGTGTGGGCGGTCGTGCCGGCCGCCCACGGCGGCTGGCTCGTCGGCGGAGATGCCGGGCGCGCCGGAGACGACGCCGACTACTTCGCAGTCGCCAGGCTCACGGCGGCTGGACAACTCGACCGCGCGGCGCTCCGGGACGGGCGCGCGCTGCAGAACGTCGCGCCGGGCGGCAATAGCCTCTTCGGCGTGACCGCCATGCCTGACGGCGGCGCGCTGCTGATGGGGTACGGCGGCTTCAACCCCGACGACGATGACCGCGACGACGCCGTGATCGCACGCGTGCGCGCCGACGGGACACCGGATCCTGGTTTCGGCGACGACGGAGTGGTCAGGTTGCGCCTGGGGCGCCGACCGGACGCGTTCGACGTCGCGGTCGCCGCGCGCGTGCTCGCAGACGGGAAGATCCTCGTAGCCGGTGACGATGACCGCGGACTGTTCGTCGCGCGTCTGCTGCCCGACGGGCGACT
Organism: Solirubrobacteraceae bacterium; assembly: GCA_035706585.1. Classification (GTDB taxonomy): domain Bacteria; phylum Actinomycetota; class Thermoleophilia; order Solirubrobacterales; family Solirubrobacteraceae; genus DASSUW01. The sequence goes on from DASSUW010000092.1 coordinate 20,921, forward strand.
CGATCGCAGCTACGGAGCGGGCGGCGTTGCCCACCCGCTGCGGGGGATCCGGCAGTTCCTCGTCAACGATCTGTTCCTCGCCGGTCGCGACCGCGCACTGATCGCCGGCTCAGCGCTGGTCAAAGGGTCCTCTCATGACGGCTTTGACGAGCGCAACTTCGACATCGCGGCGGTCCGGGTTGATCGGCGCGGCCGGCCGGATCGCTCGTACGGGCGTAGGGGACTCGTGACGGTCCCCGCCGGACGTGAGCGCGTCCCGGACATGGACGAGGTCAATGCGGCCCGCCTCGTCCGGCACCGGCTCATCCTTGCCGGGACGATCGATGATCGAACGCTGCACATCACGCGTTTGCGCCCCGACGGTCGGGTCGACAGGCGCTTCGGACGGCGTGGGCACTGGACCGGACCGCGCCAAGGGGCCTTCTTTGCCGCCGCGGTCGATGCGCGCGGGAGAAGCTGGTTCAGCTCGTCTCACCGCCGGCGGACCGTGGTGCACAGAGTCACCGCCGGCGGACACACGGATCGGAAACTGGGCCGGCGCGGACTGACCTTCGATGCCCTCCGCGGAGGAGACTTCATCCGCGGTGCACAGGTCACACCGACCGGGCGGCTCCTCATCGCATACGCCAGCGCACACGTGCACATCCTCCTCGTCGACCCGTGACCGGCAAGGGCGGATGGCGTGCGGCCGCCTCACGCAGCAGCGAGCCGCCCGGTTGAACGCGGGCTGCCGACCACATTCGTTCCGCTCGACCGCTTGAGCGCTCGGCGGGTCGATCGTGCGCCTTAGATGCGGCAGATGGTTAGCTTCGGCGATGCGGTGACCGGTTGTACCCGTGCGCACCGACAGTCGAGACTCCGCGAGAACTGGGACGGCTCAAGCAGACTCGCGTTCCCGTGGTGGGCCGGGAAGGCTCGTGGCTGTATTGGCTCGGCAGGAGGTTGCCGAAGAAGTTGCCACGGCCCGGCCGCGTTGTCGACACTCGACCCAAGAGACAGAAAAGGCCCCGCGTCGCAGGGCCTTCCAGTGCGCCGAAGAGGACTCGAACCTCCACCCGGTTATCCCGGACCAGGCCCTCAACCTTGTCGGTCAAAACGTAGATCCGTCCAAATCGTGCAGAAACGTCCAGATCGTGCGGGTCGCGTGGACGATATGGACGCATCAGACGATCTGGATGTTGCCACGGATGTTGCCACGGCGGTCGCTGTCCGCCTCAATAGGTCACGCGATCGATCCAGAGTCCGGGCGATCCGAGTCCGGCCAGCATGAAGGCGGGTGCCTGGTAGTGGGCAGCAGGATTGCCACTCTGGAGACGCTCGATCTGGGTGTCGTCGTCGGGACCGAGCCGAGCGCGGTCGGCGATCTGAAGGACGGCCGCGATCACGGACGCCGCCATTCGAACCGCTCGCTCCGTGTAGATACCCGGATCGACGAGCACGATGTTGAGGTCCGGACGGTCCCGTAGGCCCCAGTTGTCGGCCCCGCCAGTGTCGTCGGCCAAAGCGACTAGGTCGACGCTGTC
>DASSUW010000093.1:0-17440 GCA_035706585.1 Solirubrobacteraceae bacterium
ACCGGCGCCTTGGCGATCACGAGCAGCGCGGTCACCGCAGGACCACCGCCATGTCGCGGACCGCGCGCACCGTGCCGCGGACCGTTCCGGTGACCTTCGACCGGCCCTGGCGCGGGTGGTGGGCGACCGGCACCTCGCAGACCGTCCAGCCGGCGGCGGCGGCGCGCAGGACCATCTCGAGCGGCCAGCCGAAGCGCCGGTCCACCAGCCCGAGCGCGAGCAGCGGCTCGGTGCGCGCGGCGCGCATCGGCCCGAGGTCGGTCAACGGCGCGCCGGTCCGGCGCCGCAGCTCCCAGGCCAGCGCGCGGTTGGCCACGCGCGCGTGCAGCGGCCCGGCGCCGCGGCGCGCACCGAGGACCAGATCCGCCGTGCCGGCGACGACCGGCGCCGTGACGCGTGGAAGCTCGCGCGGGTCGAGCGACGCGTCGCAGTCCATGAAGCAGACGACCTCGTGGCGGGCGGCGAGCAGACCGGTGAAGCACGCCGCGCCGAAGCCGGGACGCGGCTCGGACACGACCCGCGCCCCCAATTCCCGCGCGAGCGCGCCCGAGCCGTCGGACGAGCCGTTGTCGACGACGACCGGCTCGTAGCCGGCGGGCATGCGCGACAGGACCCACGGCAGCGCGTCACGCTCGTTCAGGACGGGGAGGACGACGGCGATCACCCTCTGAACACTGCCCGCGTTTCCCGCCTGTTTCGATTACAGATTCCTGACGTCGCTACGGTCGGGCAGCGATGAAAGGCCCGATTCTCGTGACCGGCGGCGCCGGGTTCATCGGCTCTCATGTCGTCGACGCGCTGCTGGACTCAGGGCACGCCGTCCGCGTGCTCGACACGCTGCTGCCGGCCGCGCACCGCGAGCGGCCCGCGTACCTCGACGCCCGCGCGGACTGGATCGAGGGCGACGTGCGCGACCCGGACACGGCGGCGCGGGCCGTGGCGGGGGTGAGCGCGGTCAGCCACCAGGCCGCGATGGTCGGGCTCGGGGCCGACATCGGCGACATCGCCGACTACGTCGCGCACAATGACCTCGGCACGGCCGTGCTCCTGCGGGCGCTCGCCGGGCGCGGCTTTCGCGGGCGGCTCGTGCTGGCGTCGAGCATGGTCGTCTACGGCGAGGGCCGCTACGCCTGCCGCGAGCACGGGATCGTGCGACCGCCGCCACGCCCGGCCGCCGCACTCGACGCCGGCCGCTTCGAGCCGCCGTGCCCCATCTGCGCGGCGCCGCTGGTTCCGCGCGCGGTGCCGGAGGACGCGCCGCTGGATCCCCGCAACGTCTACGCCGCCACGAAGGTCGCGCAGGAGCACCTGTGCGCCGCGTTCGCCCGCGAGACCGGCGCCACCTGCACCGCGCTGCGCTACCACAACGTGTACGGGCCGCGGATGCCGCGCGACACGCCCTACGCGGGCGTGGCGAGCCTGTTCCGCTCGGCGCTCGCCGCCGGCGACGTGCCGCGCGTGTTCGAGGACGGCGGCCAGCTCCGCGACTTCGTCCACGTGCGCGACGTCGCGCGAGCCAACGTGCTCGCCCTCACCAGCGACGTCGCCGGCACGTTCAACGTCGCGAGCGGGACGCCGCGCTCGGTCCTGGACATGGCCCGCGCGCTCACCCGCGCGCTCGCGCCGGATCGCGAGCCGGTCGTCACCGGCGGCTGGCGCGCCGGCGACGTCCGCCACGTGTTCGCGGCGCCCGACGCGGCCGCCGAGCGGCTCGGCTTCCACAGCGGCGAGGACTTCGACGCCGGCATGCGCGAGTTCGCCGCCGCGCCGCTGCGTGGCTAGCCGACCGCGAGCGTCGTGACGCCGGCGACGGGTGCAGCTCCTCCGGCGGCCGGTGCGACGGAGTTGGCGCGTTCCCGCTGTCGCCCTGGCGCGGCTCGTTCGTCCCCTTCATGATCCCGACAGGAGGTGCAGTCATGAAGGTGCTGTTGACGCTGTACGGCGACGAGACGACGTGGGAGACCGAGCCCGAGCAGATCGCCCGCGCGATGGCGGCGTGGCAGGCGTACGACGAGGCGGCGCGTGCCGCGGGTGTGCTGATCGCCTGCGACGGGCTGGAACCTGGACACACGGCGACGACGATTCGCGTCGAGGGCGGCCGCCGCCACGTGACCGACGGGCCGTTCATGGAGACCAAGGAGCAGCTCGGCGGCTACGTCCTGCTCGACGTCGCCGACCTCGACGAGGCGATGGCGTGGGCCGAGCGGCTGCCGTGGGACACGGACGGCTGCTACACGGAGATCCGGCCGATCATGGACTACGAGACGTACGCCGCCCGCGCGGCGGGCGCGACCGGGGGATCCGCCGTCTCCTGAGCGCCCCGGTCGCAGTCGAGCTCGTCTTCCGCGAGCATTTCGGGCACGCGGTCGCGGCGGTGATCCGTGCGGTCGGCGACTGGGACCTCGCCGAGGAGGCCGTGCAGGACGCGTTCGCGACCGCGGTCGAGCGCTGGCCGCGCGGGGGCGTCCCGCGCGACCCCACGGCGTGGATCGTCGCGGTGGCGCGCAACCGGGCGATCGACCGGCTCCGTCGCGTCCGCGCCCTGCGCGCGCGGGCGCCCCAGCTGGCGGCACACGAGCGCGCGGCGACCGGCAAGCCGCCCGCCATGACGAGCGTCCCGGACGAGCGCCTCCGGCTGATCTTCGCCTGCTGCCATCCCGCGCTGGCGCGCGAGGCGCAGGTCGCGCTGACGCTGCGGCTCGTCGCCGGGCTGACGACGGCCGAGGTCGCGAGCGCCTTCCTGGTGCCCGAGCCGACGATGCGGCAGCGCCTGGCGCGGGCGAAGGCGAAGATCCGCGCGGCCCGGATCCCGTTTCGCGTGCCCGGCGACGAGGCGCTTCCGGCGCGGCTCGACGCGGTCCTCGACGTCGTATGCCTCGTCTTCAACGAGGGCTATGCGGCCAGCGCGGGCGACCTGCTGATCCGCCGGTCCCTGTGCGCGGAGGCGATCCGGCTCGCGGCGACGATCGCGGCGCTCATGCCCGACGAGCCGGAGGCGCTGGGTCTGCAGGCGCTGCTGCTCGCGCATGACGCGCGCCGCGCCGCCCGCGTCGGCGAGGCCGGCGAGCTCGTGCTGCTGGAGGACCAGGACCGGGCGCGCTGGGACGCCGACGCGATCAGGCGGGCGACCGAGCTGGCCGCCCACGCGCTGCGACTGGGCGGGCGCGGCCGCTACGTCCTGCAGGCGGCGATCGCGGTCGAGCACGCGAACGCGGCGACCGCCGCCGACACGCGCTGGGACAGCATCGCCGCGCTCTACGCGCGCCTCGGCGCGCTCGAGGACGACCCGGTCGTCGAGCTCAACCGCGCGGTCGCGATCGCGATGGCCGGCGACCTCGCCGGCGGTCTGGCGCGCGTGGACGCGCTCGCCGCCGCCCTCGGCCGCTACCACTACTTCCACGCCGCCCGAGCGGATCTGCTGCGCCGTCTCGACGAGCGCGACGCCGCAGCGGCCGCCTACGCCCGCGCCGCGGACCTCGCCGGCAACGCGGCCGAGCGGGCGTTTCTCGAGCGCCGGCTGGCCGAACTCTGAAAGCGGCGCAATCGCAGCGCGTTGGCGACGACGGACACGCTCGAGAACGCCATCGCGGCGCCGGCGATCAGCGGGTTGAGCAGCCCGGCGGCCGCGAGCGGGAGCGCGGCCACGTTGTAGCCGAACGCCCAGCCGAGGTTCTGCTTGATCGTGCGCAGCGTCGCGCGCGACAGGCGGATCGCGTCCGCCGCGGCGCGCAGGTCGCCGGACACGAGCGTCAGGTCGGATGCCTCGATCGCGACATCGGTGCCGGTGCCGATCGCGAGGCCGAGATCGGCCTGCGCGAGCGCCGGCGCGTCGTTGACGCCGTCCCCGACCATCGCGACGACGCGGCCGTCGGCCTGGAGGCGCTCGACGACCGCCGCCTTGTCGGCCGGCAGGACCTCGGCGATCACGTCCTCGATGCCGACCTCGGCGGCGACGGCGCGCGCGGTCGCCTCGTTGTCGCCTGTCAGCAGCACCGGGCGCAGCCCGAGGCCCTTCAACGCCGCGACCGCCTCGGCCGAGGTCGGCTTGACGGTGTCGGCGACGACGAGCACGCCGCGGACGGCGCCGTCCCAGGCGATCACGACGGCGGTGCGGCCCTGCGCCGCCGCGGCGTCCAGGCCGCGCTCCAGCTCCGCGGGGATCGCCAGGCTCCACTCCGCCATGAAGGCCGCACGTCCGATCTGCACGCCGCGCCCGTCGACGATGCCCTCGACGCCGAGGCCCTCGTGGTTCGCGAAGCCCTCCAGCGGCGGCAGGACGCCGAGCTCGTCGCGCGCGGCGCGGGCGATCGCCTGCGCGATCGGGTGCTCGGACGCGTCCTCGAGCGCACCGGCCACGCCGAGCACCTGCGCCCGCTGCTCGCCGGCCGCGACCGCGACGTCGACGAGGCTCATGCGGCCGGTCGTCACCGTGCCGGTCTTGTCGAGCACGATCGTGTCCACCGTGCGGGTCGACTCGAGGATCTCCGGGCCCTTGATCAGCAGGCCGAGCTGCGCCCCGCGGCCGGTGCCGACGAGCAGCGCGGTCGGGGTCGCGAGGCCGAGCGCGCACGGGCAGGCGATGATCAGCACCGCCACGGCGGCCGTGAACGCGAACTCGACGCTCTCGCCGGCGCCGAGCCAGAAGCCGAGCGTGGCGATCGCGATGCCGATCACGACCGGGACGAACACGCCGGAGACCCGATCGGCGAGCCGCTGTACCGGCGCCTTGCCCGACTGCGCCTCGGTGACGAGCCGCCCGATCTGGGCGAGGGCGGTGTCGGCTCCGACCTTCGTCGCGCGGACGACCAGCCGGCCGCCGGCGTTCACGGAGGCGCCCACGACCTCGTCACCCGGACCCTTCTCGACCGGCATCGACTCGCCGGTGAGCAGCGACTGGTCGACGGCGCTGGACCCCTCCTCGACGACGCCGTCGGTCGCGACCTTCTCGCCCGGGCGCACGACGAACCGGTCGCCGACGCCCAGCTGCTCGACCGGCACGCGGCGCTCCGAGCCGTCGGCGGCCAGCACCGCCACGTCCTTGGCGCCGAGCTCGAGCAGCGCGGTCAGCGCCGCCCCGGCGCGGCGCTTGGCGCGCGCCTCGAAGTAGCGGCCGGCGAGGATGAACACGGTGACGGCGCTGGCGACCTCGAGGTAGATCTCGTCGGTCCCGGCGCGGCCGTCCGGAACCAGATCGAAGCTCATCGTCATGCCGGGCATCCCGGCGTCGCCGAGGAACAGCGCGTACAGCGACCACGCGAACGCGGCGAGCACGCCGACCGAGATCAGCGTGTCCATCGTCGCCGCGCCGTGCCTCAGGTTGACCCACGCGGCGCGGTGGAACGGCCACGCGCCCCAGATCACCACGGGCGCCGCGAGCGCGAGCGACAGCCACTGCCAGTTGTCGAACTGCAGCGGCGGGATCATCGCCATCGCCAGGACGGGAAGCGTGAGCGCGATCGAGATCAGCAGGCGCTGCCGCAGCGCCGCCGTCTCGTCGACCGCGGCGGCCGGCTCCGGCTCGGCGGCGGGCAGCGCCGCGTGGTAGCCGGCGGACTCGATCGCCGCGACGAGCTCCTCCGGCTCGACCCGCGCGGTGTCGAAGTCGACCGTCGCCTTCTCGGTCGCGTAGTTCACCGAGGCGGTGACGCCGTCGAGCTGGTTGAGCGTGCGCTCGATCCGGTTCGCGCACGACGCGCAGGTCATGCCGGTGATCGGGAGCTCGATGCTCATCGCCCGACCTCGTACGTGAACGCGGCGGTCTGGATCCGGCCCGCGTGCCGGAACTGGAGGAAGAGCCGGTAGCGCCCCGCGGTCGGGAACGTGGCGGCGAAGCGGACGGAGTCCTCGGCGAGCGGGTGGACGTGCAGGAACGCCAGATCGCCCTCGCGCAGCGCGACGAGGTGGCCACCGGCGCCGAGGTAGGGCTCGGTGCGGACCGGCCGGCCGTCGCGCATGATCGTGAAGCGCAGGTCGGCCTCCTCGCCGGGACCGGCGTCGCGGGCGTCGAGGCGGACGTCGTAGCCGCCGTCGCTCACCGCGGTCGCCGCCGGGGCGGGAAGAGCCTCGAGGTCGGCGGCCCCGTCGACGCGCAGGTCGCTCGCAAGCGTCTGCGCCTCGCCGTCGTGTGCGAAGTCCGCGAACAGGCGGTAGGAGCCCGCGGCGGCCAAGCGCACGGGCGTGCTCCAGCTGCCGTCGGCGGCCTGCTCGGGGTGCAGGTGCTGGAAGCCGGTCAGGTCGCGGCGCGCGAGGATGAGGTGCATCCGCCGCTCGTGCTCGACGTCGAAGTCGCGCACGGTGGCGCCGCGCTCGTCGACGATGCGGAAGCGCAGCGCCTGCTCGCGCCCGCGCGCCAGCTCGGGATCCTCGACGACGATCCGGAGGCCGTCGTCGGCGATCGCGAGCCCGCGGACGGGATCGGCGGCGCCGCCATGCGGCTCCGCCGCCATCTCGCCGTGCGGCGCGGACGCCAGATCGTCGGCGTCGCGGTCGGGTCCGATCGCCGCGCCGGCGAGCGCCGCGCCGCCGAACACGGCGGCGAGCACGCCGACGAACAGGGCCAGCTTGGCGGGCGTGCTCACACGCGCTCCTCGGACTGCGCGCTGAAATCGTTCTCGAGGACCATCATCGTCATCCAGTATAGGGGTAGGGGGTATCTAGTCAAGGGCAACCTAACATACCCCTACAGGGTAAGCACGCGGGGTCGGCGCGGTGGCGCTGCCGAGCAGCGCCACCGCAGCAGGTCAGCGGAACACCGTCGAGAGGTCGCGGACGGCGGCATCACGCGCGGTGACCGGGCGCAGCCGGAAGCGGCGCTCGATCGTGGCCATGATCGACGTCGTGTCGTGCGACGCGTGATCGACCGAGAACGAGCGGTGCAGGCCCGGCGCGATCGTGAGCGCCGGGATGCGGGTGCCCGGGCCCATCTGGTCGTGCGGCCCGGGCGTCTTCGCGCCCTGGCCGGGCGGCGGCACGTGGTCCCACTGGCCGCCGAACTCGTCGTAGGTGACGATCACCATGGTGTCCTTCGCGCACCTGGAGCGCTCGACCGCGTCCAGCAGGTCCACGAGGTGGTCGGACCCCTCGTGCTCGCTCGCGTAGCCGGGATGTTCGTTTTCCGCGCCGACCGGCTTGATGAGGCTGACCGGCTTGAGCTCGCAGTGCCGGCGCGAGGCGCCCGCGAGCGCCTCGAACTCCGCCTCGTCGCGCAGGTGCCGGCGGCGGGCCTGCGTTCCCGGCGCGTACGCCTTGAAGTAGTTGAACGCCTGGTGGTGGTACTGGAACAGCTTGCTCGGGCAGTTCGGGTAGACCGCGCCGGCGGCGGTGTCCGGGTCGGTGCACGTGCCCGGCGTGCTGCCGTTCGTCCAGCCCGGGCCGCCGACGTCGCCGTTGGCGTTCGACCAGCCGCCCGAGTACCAGGCCCAGTCGATGCCCTTCGCGCTCAGCCGGTCGCCGATCGTCGCGTGTGTCTGCGGCGGCAGCCGGCGCGCCTCCGCGGTGCCGGGCGCATACGGCTGGTAGAACGGCTGGATCGTGTTGACCGCGTAGTCGCCGCAGGCGTGGCGCGCGCGGCGCGGCGAGGAGCACGGCACCGTCAGCGCCGCGTCCTTGACCGGTCCGGTCGCGGTGTACAGCGGGTAGCTGGTCGGCATCCCGTTGCCGTCGACGAGCGAGTGCAGATCGTCGGCCGACCCGTCGTTGCGGGCGTTGTAGAAGACCGGGCTCGCCGCGGCGATCAGCCACTGGTGGTTGAGGAACGAGCCGCCGAACGCCGCCTGGAAGAACCGGTCGGAGATGACGTAGTCCGGATGCCCGCGCTCGTGCAGGTAGCGGTAGATGGGCAGCTGCTTCGTGTCGTAGTAGCCCATCGTCAGGCCGACGGCGTCAGAGCCGGTCACGTAGCGGTTCTGGCGGCCGCCGTTGAGCTGGTACTGCTCCTGGTAGAAGCGGTGCACGAGGTCGCGCGTACAACCGCCGGGCAGGCCGCTGCCCTTCGGCACGCCGTTCGGCGCGGACACGCCGGGCTCGGGACACGTCGTGTCCATCGGCGCGATGTAGTCGTCGATGCGGAACGGCGCGTTGAAGAAGTGGCTCGCCGGCGGCGTGGCGGTGCAGGTCGGCGCGAGCGGCGGCGACGTCAGGTTGACGTCGTTCTGCAGCAGACACCGGAACGGCATGCCCGCCTGGCTCACCTGCGTCGTGCGCGCGGCCGGGGCGCGGGAGATCCCGTCGACGCCCTCCCAACCTCCGTAGAGGTTGTCGAACGAGTGGTTCTCCTGGTAGATGACGACGAAGTGGCGGATCTTGTCCAGCCGGTTGCCGTCGTGGTGGCCGTGCGCTCCCGCGGGCGGCGCCAGCAGCGCCGTGACGGCGAGTGCGGCCAGGGGCCCACGTCTGAGCAGACTCCTCACATCCCCTCCCTTCGGGTAAGAGTCAGATGCCCAGCATCCCACCGGCGAGCGGGGCGCGGGCGCCCACTTGCATGCCGGCGTCCGGCTGCTGACCGGGGCCTAGCTGGCCGCGAGCAGGCGGCGGGCGTCCCTGTGACCGCCGTGCTCGGCCCAGCCGGCGGGCGTGGCGTCGTAGAGGCCGTCGCGGATCGCCGGGTCGGCGCCGAGCTCGAGCAGCGCCCGGATCGCGGGCAGGTCGCCGTTCTGCGCGGCGAGGTGCAGCGCGGTCGTGCCGACGCCGTGCTCGGGGCCGCCGAACGTCGTCCGCTGGTTCGGGTCGGCGCCGAGCGCGACCAGTTGCTCGATCGCCGCGACGCGGCCGCGGGCGGCGGCCCAGGCAAGGGCTGTGCCGCGATAGACGTCGGCGCCGACGGCGGCGCCGCGCTCGACCAGCTCGGCGAGCGTGCCGGCGCGGTCGTTGCGCGCGGCCCAGGCGAGCGCCTCGTCGAGCACCTCCTGCGGGTCGTCGGACGGCCGCCACGGCGGGAAGCCGCTGTGCGGCCGGTAGAACCCGCGCCGGGCGCCCGGCCGCTCGGCGAGCTCGAGCCGGCCGAGGCCGGCCCCCGCGCGCAGGTTGCGCGGGTGCACGCCGTGCGCGGCCAGCAGCTCCGCGGTCGCGCGGTTGCCCCAGAACAGCGCCACGATCAGCGGCGTGCCGCCGTCGCCGCGCGCGCTCACGTCGACGCGCGCGCCCGCGGCGAGCAGCATCTCCGCCAGCCGCGGCAGGTCGCTGTACGCCGCCTGGTGCAGCGGCGTCCAGCCGTGGGCGTTGCCGCGCGTGACGTCGGCTCCGCGCTCGAGCAGGACCGCGACGAGCCGTTCGTCGCACGTCGCGCCGGCCATGCCGAGCAGGTCGTTGCCGTTGGTGCCGCGGGCCGCGACGAGGCCGGGGTGGGAGTCCACGAGGTGCGCGAGGCCGACGACATCGTGCGCCTCGATCGCCCGGAACGCGCGCGCGAACGGCTCGTGCGTATCGCGCAGGGCGGCGACGCGGCGCGCGAGCTCGGGCCACGACGCTGCGCCGTGCTCGCGCGCGAGGACCGTGCGCGCCCCGTCGCGCGTGAGCGGCGCGTCGAAGCGCGCGAACGCCGCGAGCGCCCCCTCGGTCCCGTCCTGGGCCGACGCCAGGAGCCCGGACGCGCGTTCGTCGTAGTACTCGATGTCCTCGCGGTAGGCGTGCAGCACGGCTGAGCGAGCGTACGGGAGACTGTGCCCGTGAGCGAGGTCCTCGCCTTTGTCGGCGTCGCGGTCCTGGTCATCGTCACGCCGGGTCCGGACACCGCGATCACGATCCGCGGAACGCTGCTCGGGGGCCGCCGGGCGGGACTGCTCACGGCCTGCGGCGTGGTCACGGGCCAGGCGTGCTGGACCGTCGCGGCGAGCGCGGGCGTGACCGCGCTGCTGGTCGCGTCCGAGCCGGCGTTCCTCGCGCTCAAGCTCGCCGGCGCGGCATACCTGGTCTACCTCGGCGGTCAGGCGGTGCTCGCCGCGATCCGGGGCACGACGCACGCGATCAAGGCCGGCGGCACGTTCCGGCCGCGGACCGCGTATCGCCAGGGGCTGGTCAGCGACCTCGGGAATCCCAAGATGGCGGCGTTCTTCACCAGCCTGCTGCCGCAGTTCGGCACCACGTTCGCGACGATGCTGGCGTTCGGCCTGCTGTTCTGCGTGCTCACGTGGCTGTGGCTGGCGCTCTACGCCGGCGCGATCGCGAAGCTGCGGCTCGGCCGCGTCTATCGCGTGATCCAGGCGGTCACCGGCGCGGTGCTCGTCGCGCTCGGCGTGAGGCTCGCGGCGGAAGGGGGTAGTCGCTAGGGCAGCCGCCGGCGGCCATGACGGAGGGATGCCTCGCTGGTGGGATCCGCCGAGGGACGTCCGCGCGCTCGTCGGCTTCGGCACCCGGCACACGCTGTCCACGCAGGACGATCCCGACCGCGGCATCGGTGGTGCGCGCGACTACACCGGCGACCAGTTCGAGCAGATCGCCCGGACCGCGGGCGGCCGCATGACGGTCGCGCTCGACAGCTACGTGCAGGAGCCCGCCTCGCGGATCCCGGTCCCGACCCGCATCACCAACGTGGTCGCGGCGCTGCGCGGGACCGACCCGAGCTCCGCCGATCGCGTCTGCGTCGTCGGCGGCCACTACGACTCGCGCGTCACCGACGTCCTGAACGCCACCAGCGACGCGCCCGGCGCCAACGACGACGAGTCCGGCCCGTCGGCGGTGCTCGAGCTCGCGCGCGTGCTGGCCGAGCGCCCGACCGAGGCGACGATCAAGTACGTCGCCGTCCAGGGCGTCCTCAACATGGACATCATCGGCAGCCCGGTGGGCGGCAACGGCGTCCGCTCCCCGCACACGATCCGGCTCTTCTCCGAGGGCGTGCCGACCGCCGAGACCGCGGCCGAGACGGCCCGGCGGCAGGCGATCGGCGTCGACTTCCGGTACCTCGCGCGCGTGACGCGCGTGGTCGCCTCGTCGCTGGCGGCGCTCGCCCGCTCGCCACGGGCGCCCGGCACCGCGCGGGTGATCTCCGCCAACCTGACGTACGACACCGAGCTGCGCTGGAACGCCGACCCGGAGGCCGCCATCGCCGGCTACGAGATCGTCGGGCGCGACTCGACGAGCCCGGTCTGGGAGCACGTGCGCCGCGTCGGCAACGTCACCGGCGCCACGATCAAGAACCTCGACAAGGACGACAATCAGGTCGGCGTCCGCGCGATCGACCGCGACGGCAACCGGAGTCCCGTCGCGTATCCGATCCCCGCGAGCCAGTAGTGCCCGGCCTCAGCGCACGCCCGGCCGGGCGCGCGATCCGGACCGCCGCTCCGCCCGCACGGGCGGGCGCAGCGATCCAGGTATTCTTGATCGGGATTTAGGTCCTTAGAGGAGGAATCCCGAATGGCTCTGCAGCTTGGCGACACCGCCCCGGACTTCGAGGCCCAGACGACCGAGGGTCCGATCCGCTTCCACGACTGGATCGGCGACTCGTGGGCCGTGCTGTTCTCGCATCCGCGCGACTTCACGCCGGTGTGCACGACCGAGCTCGGCTACATGGCGCGGATCAAGCCGGAGTTCGACAAGCGCGACACGAAGATCATCGGCCTGTCGGTCGATCCGCTCGACAACCACGAGAAGTGGGCCGCCGACATCGCGGAGACCCAGGGCACGGCGCCCAACTACCCGATCATCGGCGACGCCGACTTCTCCGTCTCCAAGGCCTACGGGATGCTGCCCCCCGACGTGGCGGGCGAGGCGACCGAGCGCACGCCGGCGATGAACCAGACCGTCCGCAACGTGTTCGTGATCGGCCCGGACAAGACGATCAAGCTGATCCTCGTCTATCCGATGTCGACGGGCCGTAACTTCGACGAGGTGCTGCGCGTGATCGACTCGCTGCAGCTGACCGCCAAGCACAAGGTCTCCACGCCGGTCAACTGGCAGGACGGCGACGACGTGATCATCTCCGGCTCGGTCAGCGACGAGCAGGCGAAGGAGATCTGGCCCGACGGCTGGCACTCGCCGAAGCCCTACATCAGGATCGTGCCGCAGCCGAAGGAAGGCCAGCCGGTCTAGCCCGGCGACGCCAACCCGGCGCGTCGGTTTGACACGCTCGCGAGAGCCGATCTAGTGTCGGCAGATGCGAGCCGTGGCGGTGTGCATCGCAGTCGTCGCCGGCGGTCTTGCGGCGGCGCCCGCGAGCGCGGCACCGCAGCGTCACCTGCGCGTCGTCACGACCGCCGGCGGCACCGTCTCGACCGCCGACGGCAGGGTCGAATGCGGCTTCGACTGCCGCGCCGCGTACCGCCGCGGCTCCGTGCTGCTCAGGGCCCGGCCGGACGGCGACTTCCGCTTTGCGTACTGGACCGGCGGTTGCGTGGGGCTCCGGGCGCGGTGCCGGGTGGCGCTGACCCGCGTGACCACCGTCCGCGCGACGTTCGAGCGCCGCCGGCGGCACGTCCGCCTGATCGTCTCAGGCCCCGGCACGGTCAGCGCCGACGCGACAAGGCTCCGGTGCGGCTCTGCGGCGGCCCGATGCGGGACCCGGGCCGGCCAGGGGACGAGCGTGCGGCTCGTCGCGACCCCCGACGCCGGCGCCGTGTTCGACTCGTGGGCCGACGGCCCGTGCGCCGCGAGCGCCACGCCCACGTGCGATGCCGCGGTGACCGGGCATACCGAGATCGCCGCGGTGTTCCGTCGCGCGACGCCGGTCCCCGGCACCGCGGCGCTCGCGCTCGATGTCGTCGGCGACGTGCGCAGCGTCCCCGCCGGCATCGACTGCCCGTCGACCTGCACGGCCTCCTACGCGTCCGGCACCGCGGTGACGCTGCGCGCCCTGTCCCGGTTGGTGTGGCGGCGCGGCTGCGTCGGGTTCGGCCGCCGCTGCACGGTGATCGTGGACGGGCCCGTGAACGTGTTCGCGTCGATCCCGCCGCCCGCGACGGACACGCGCGGATACGGGCTCACGATCGGCGTGACCGGTCCGGGCACGGTCGTCGGCAGCGGCCTGCGCTGCGGCGGCCGGACCGGGTCGGCGATCGACTGCCGGGGCGTGTTCGCGCCCGGGGCGAAGGTCAAGCTCAAGGCGGTGGCGGCCCGCGGCGCCCGGTTCGTCGGCTGGACCGGGTTCTGCCAGCTCGCGGGGCGGCGCCGCCAGTGCCAGGTCACGGTCAGCACGGGCAAGACCGTCGGCGCGATCTTCCGGCGCTGACGTGGCCGGCGACAGCGAGCCGCGCGAAGGGCGGACAAAGCGGTTCCTCGGGTTCTCCGGCGCGGTCATCGGCGTGCTCGTGGCCGGCAGCGGGCTCCTGTTCACGCTCGCGCCGAGCGTGAAGCCGTGCCTGGGCGACAGCAACGCCTCGTTCACCGGCGCGCCGGTGTTCCCGAAGATGCCGTTCCACGACTTCCTCACCCGCAACGGGACCCGCAAGGAGGATCTCGCCGACGAGCCGAACCTGATCGGCGCCGAAGTCCGGTTCAGCTTCCACACGAGCGGACTGCGCGGATCCGAGCTCAGGGTCCTGTGGTCGCTGGTGACGATCGAGCGCGACGACACGCTGGGCGCCGTGGACCCGCAGCAGGACCGCGCGCTGGCGATGACGCTCAGCCCCGAGGCGTGCGCGGAGGACGGCGGCGCCGACGTGTTCGTGCAGATCCCCGAGCCCGGTCGGCGCTATCGCGTCGTGCTGGAGATCTACCGCGACCGCGAGCTCAAGGACCGCATCGCCCTGACGGAGACCGACCCGTTCCGCGGCTGAGCTAGCGTTCGGACATGACCTTCGTCTGGTTCGTCATCTGGCTGATCGCGAACAACGTCGGCAGCCATGAGCCGCTCGAGGCGGCGCCCGTGAACTGGTGGCTCGGCACGCTGATCCTCGCGGTTGCGCTCGACCTCGCCGCCGCGCACGCCACCAGACGCGCGTAGCGCTTGACGCATGGCGCGTCGCGGCGGTTACGTTCCTGCGCGGGGTAAACGATTACGTAGTAGTTGGCGCTGGTCAGGCGCCATGTTCGCCCGGAGGGCGAAACCCGCTAGCGTCAGTCGCTTGGGCGGCGACGACCGAACCAAGCTGATCCTCTCGACGCTGACGGAGGCGTTCGAGCCGCTGATGAAGGCCGACGTCGGCGCGTTCCGCACCAAGTTCCGCAAGATGGCGGCCGATCCGTTCGCGTTCTACCGCGGGAGCGCCTGCGTCTTCTACGCGGACATGCGCGAGCTCGAGGATCGCTGGGCCGACGAGCGCACGAGCCGCGTCTGGATCCACGGCGACCTGCACGCCGAGAACTTCGGGACCTACATGAACTCCGAGGGCGTCCTGACGTTCGACGTCAACGACTTCGACGAGGCCTACCTGGGGCATTTCTCGTGGGACCTGCGGCGGTTCGTCGCCAGTCTCGCGCTGATGGGCTGGCAGAAGGCGCTGCCGGAAGACGCCGTGCGGACGCTCGCCGCGACCTACCTGCGCGCGTACATCGAGCGGGTGCACGTCTACGTCGACGAGGAGCACGACTCCGACTACGCGCTGCACCTCGACAACGCCGAGGGCCACATCCTCGAGGTGCTGCGGACCGCGCGCCGTGCGACGCGCATCGGCCTGCTGGAGGGCGTGACCGAACTGCAGGACGACGTGCGGCGGCTCCGGCGCTCCGGCGGTGCGCGGGAGCTCGCGGCCGACGAGCGCGAGCGCGTCCTGGAGGCGTTCGCGTCCTATCTCGAGACGATTCCGCCGAGCAAGCGCGAGCGGCGGGAGATCTTCTATGAGGTGAAGGACGTCGTGGGCCGGTCCGGCTTCGGCATCGGGAGCGCGGGACTCGCGGCGTACAACGTGCTGATCGAGGGCCGCGACCAGGCGCACGAGAACGACGTCATCCTCACCATGAAGCAGGGCAATGTCGCGGCTGCGAGCCGCGTCGTCACCGACCGCGCCATTCGCGAGCACTTCGAGCACGAGGGCCGGCGCACGGTCATCAGCCAGCGTGCGCTGCAGCAGCACACGGACCCGCTGCTCGGCTACACGACGATCGACGGGGTCGGCTTCGTCGTGGCCGACCTCTCGCCGTACGAGGCGGACCTCGAGTGGTCGGACATCACCGAGCCCGAGGAGATCGCCCCCGTCGTCGCCGACCTCGGCCGCGCGACGGCGAAGATCCACTGCATCTCGGACTCCGACAGCGACGAGGGCCTCGTGGACTTCTCCACCGAGGAGGCGATCGCCACCGTGCTGGAAGGAGAGCACGACGCGTTCGTGGAGGACGTCACGGACTTCGCGATCGCATACGCGGAACGGGCTCGACGCGACCACGCGCTGTTCGTGGAAGCGTTCCGCGGCGGGCAGTTCGAGCTGGTGTCCGCGACCTAGCCAACGCCGCCGCGCATCAGAACCAGCCGCCGAACCAGCCGGTGATGCCGGCCCGGTGACTGCGGGCGACGCCGCCGGAGTCCTGAAGGCTCAGCGCGTAGATGCAGGCGACGATGAAGACGACCAGTGCGACGAGCAGCAGCAGGCCGGCCGCCGGGCCGTCGATCACGAACAGACCGGCGGTCGTGAGGACCGCGAAGAGCGCGAATCCGAGCCACGCACGGGTCCGGCGCGACGGCATGGTGCGACGTTACACGAGATGTTCAACCGAACACGAGCCCCGCGCGCGGTGCGCGGGCAGCGCGGCGGCCGGGTTCCGGTCGGCGGCGACGACCAGCCGCCGGCGGCCGGGATCCGGTCGGCGGCGACGACCAGCCGCTCGATCCGCCCGTCGGCGGGTTCAGGAGACGGCTGTCGCTCGTCGCGCGGCGAGGCAAACGTTTACGTTGACGGCCGCAAGCCAAACCTTGACGGGCGCAATCGCTGCTGAGAGGATTGCGCAATCGTTTACGTCAGGAAGATCCTCATGGCCGGGGTGAGCGGCACGGACGATGCGCAGCGGAGCGCCCGATGGCGACGATGAACGACGTCGCCAAGGCGGCGAACGTCTCGATCGCGACGGTCTCGCACGTCGTCAACGGCACCCGATTCGTGAGCGCCGAGCGCGTCGAGCGCGTCCACAACGCGATGCGCGAGCTCGGCTACACGCCGGACGCCACGGCGCGCAGCCTGCGCATCGGCCGCACCGACACGATCGGGCTCGTCGTGCCCGACAACAGCAACCCGTTCTTCGCCTCGCTCGCGCGCTGGATCGAGGAGGCGGGCTTCGAATCGGGCTACACGACCGTCCTCGCCAACTCCAACGAACGTCCCGACCGCGAGCACCGCTACGTGAGCACGCTCGTCTCCAAGCGCGTCGACGGGTTGATCCTGTCGCCGTCGCGCGGCGACCACAGCACGCTCACGCGGCTGCTCCAGGACGCCAACGTCCCGGTCGTGGTGATCGACCGCGACGCGGCGCTGCCGAACGCCGACGTCGTCCTCTACGACAACGAGGGCGGCAGCATCGAGGCCACGCGCTACCTGCTCGAGTTGGGACACACGCGGATCGGCTGCGTGGCCGGCCCGTCGGACGCGAGCTCGGCGACCGAGCGCGTGAACGGGTTCCGCACGGCGATCGCCGCCGCCGGCCTGCCCGCGCAGCCGGTGGTCGAGGGTGACTTCCACTTCGCCGGCGGCCGCGAGGCGACCGCCCGGCTGCTCGACCGCGGCGCCGACGTCACCGCGCTGTTCGCCGCCAACGACCTGATGGCCGCGGGCGCCATCCGCGAGCTCCACAGTCGCGGCGTGCGCGTGCCGGAGGACGTCTCGGTGATCGGGTTCGACGACGCGCCGCTGGCCGAGATGGTCCATCCCGCGCTGACCACGATGCGCCAGCCGCTGCAGGACATGGCTCACGCCGCCGTGTCACTGCTGCTGAGCCGCGTCACCAGCGGCGACGGCGGTGCGCCGGTTCGCACGGTGCTCTCGACGTCGCTCGTGATCCGCGACTCGACCGCGCCGGCGCGCGAGGGCTGACCGTGCGGCTGGCGGTCCTGAGCGCACCCCGGCAGCTGGACGTCGTCGACGAGCCGGTACCGGAGCCCGCACCCGGCGAGGTGCTGCTGCGCGTCGCAAGCTGCGGCGTCTGCGCGTCCGAGCTGGACATGTGGGAGGGCATCACCGACGTCGACTACCCGCGCTTCCCGGGCCACGAGGTCAGCGGGACCGTCGAGCGCCTCGGCCCGGGCGTCAACCGCTTCTCGCGCGGCGATCCGGTGGCGGCGTGGGTGAGCGGGCGCGGGTTCGCCGAGTACGTGGCCGTACGCGCCGAGTACTGCTTCTCCGCCGGCGCGGTCCCGCTCGAGGAGGCGCTCGCGGAGCCGCTCGCCTGCGCGGTCAATGCCGTCGAGCTCGCGGCACCCGCGCTGGGCGACGACGTCGCGATCGTCGGTGCGGGCTTCATGGGCAACCTCATCCAGAAGCTCGCGGCGCTTCGCGGCCCGCGCGAGCTGATCGTGGCCGACACGCGCGCGGACGCGCTCGAGCGCGCTCGCGCGCTCGGGGCGACGCGCACCATCGACGTGCGCCATGAG
>DASSUW010000094.1:0-22305 GCA_035706585.1 Solirubrobacteraceae bacterium
GTGAGCGTGCGCTGCGCGTCGGCGAGCCGCCGTCCGTCGCGGGCCAGCACGCCGACCAGATGCGTCGCGAGCGCGGCGGTGACGCCGACGCGCAGCGAGCGCCGCCGGACGGCGCGCAGCAGCGCGTCGGGATCGACGGCCGCGGCGAGCAGCGCGGCGCAGGCGATGATCACGAGCGCGCGCAGCGCGAGCACGCCGCCATAGGCGACCGCCTCGGCCGTCACGTCGAGGCGCCCGATGCCCGGCAGCACGGGGCCGCGGAACACGACGGTCAGGCCCTCGCGCGTGACGATCGCGTTGATCAGGGCGATCACGACCGCCAGCGGCAGCGCCCACGCCAGCGCGCGGCCGACGTCGCGGCCCACGCGGGCCGCCCCTGCGGCCGCGGGCAGCGCGAGCAGCAGCCCCGCGAGGATGACCGGATGCTCGAGCGACAGCGCCACCAGCGCGAGCGTGATGCACCACAGCGCGCCGATCCCCGCACGCGCGGCGTGCAACGGGCTGGCCCGGCGGCGATGGGTCGCGATCACGTCCCCGTCCCCGGGCCGGACACGGGCAGCGGCACGTCCTGACCGGCGTCGACCGCCAGCGCGAAGTGCTGCTCCAGGCGATCCTCGGTCAGCGCCGCGGCGGCGGCCGCCACGCCGACCTGGTCGGTGCCGCTGATGATCCACGTCGGCGCCTGCGCCTCGACGCTCGTGGCCGCGACGAGCCCGCCCCCGCCGCGCAGCGTGCGCACGGGCTGGCCGTCGCCGTCGAGCAGCACGATCTGGTCGCCGGTGCTGGTCGGCCGGGCGTAGACGCCGCTCGCGCCCGGCCCGCGCTCGAGCGAGCGCACCACCGGGTCGCGCCGCACGTCCGCCCAGCGCCCGACGATCACCCGCAGCACCTCCTGGCCGCCGGACTGCTCGAGCGTCGCGCGCGAGATGCCCTTGATGTCGGCATCCTCGAGCCGCGTCTGGACCTCGTCGCACGACCGTCCGGCGTCGCCCTGGCAGACGAGCCGCACCGGGAACCGCTTGCCCTCGGTGCCCGACTTGAACGGCTCCGGGAACGAGCCCACGACCGCGGGCACGCGCTGGGCGGCCTCCCACTCGTGGTGGTCCCACCACACCCGCTCGCCGCCGGTCAGCCGCCGCTCGGCGGCGCCGACGGACGCCTCGATCCCGTTGACGTAGTAGAACCAGTCGGCCCGGCGGCCCTCCTCATGCCCGCCGGCGAGACCGTCGATCTCCTGGACGAAGCCGCCGCCGAAGCGCGTCTTGACGTCATAGCTGCGCTGCAGCACGCGCATGACGGTGTCGCCGTCCTTGACGGCCTCCTTCTGGGGCTCGTCGGCGCCCTCGTGCAGCACGGCGTTGCCGAAGTCGCGCGTCACGGTCAGCGTGGCGTCGCCGGTCTCCTCGCCCGCGCCGAAGCCGCAGCCGGCCAGCGGCAGCAGCGCGAGGACGAGGAGACCGCGGAACCTCATCCCACGGCCACCTTGCGCGTGAACGAGCGCACCATGCCGTCGCGCTCGGCCCGCAGGCGCAGCTTGCCGAGGGCCGCCGGAACGGTCAGCACGGCGACACCGCCGGCGCCCGTGACGGCGGTCGCGGAGCCCAGATGCACGGTGGCGCCCGCCACGGCGACGCTGTGGCCCTGGTCGTCGTAGCCGCGCACGGTCACGCGCAGTGCCTCGCCGGGCGCCGCGCTCGTCCGCTCAGGCCGCACGTCGAGCGTCCGCTGGCAGCCGCCGGACTGGTCCTGCTCGCACCAGAACCACGTTATCCGCTGGCCGCCGCGGATCCGCTTGCCGGTGCCGAACGGACCGGCGGGGTCGGCGGCGCCCGCGCTGCCGGCACGGCGGCCGACCTTGTAGACCCAGCCGCCGCGCCCCTTCTCGCGCTCGCGGCCGATCTTCGCCACGTACAGGCCGGTGGCGTCGCGCGGCCGCCTGCCGCAGCTGCCGTAGTCGCGCAGCGCGAGCTTGAGCTTCGTGGCCACCAGAGCCGCCAGCGGCGTGGCGGCGGCGACGCGACAGCGCCTCCCGCCGACCTTCACCGTCCGCGGCTTGAGCTTGACCGTCTTCGGCGCGCGCAGGACGCGCTCCTTGCCGACCACCATCACGTGCACGCGCGCGGCGTCGGCGGTCGCGGGCAGGAGCAGCGCGGCGGCGACGGCGAGGACCAGTGCGCGTCTCATCGGACCCGGAACCTCACCGTCTGCTTGGCTCCGCGGTTGAACGCGTTGTCGATCGCGTACGTGTCGAGCACGTAACGGCCGCGCCGCAGCCGCCTCGGCAGCAGGTAGCTCCAGGTCGGCTCGTCGGACACCTTGAATGCGTAGCGCTTGCCGCACGTGCGCTTGAGGAACCGCTCGCGGGTGCCGGAGAAGTACCAGCAGCGCTTGCCCCGCCGGCGCGTGAGGCGGATCTTGACCGCCCACAGTCCGGACGGGTCGGCCGATGCCGTCCCGTGCAGCTCGCGCGGCGCGCGGCGGCGGGAGAAGCGCCGGCCGTCGCGGATGCCGTCGATCGCCGCGACCGGCGCGGTCGTGTCGGGCGGCGGCGGGCTGCTCGCGACATCGCCGACGTTCACCGTCTCGAAGCCCGACGCGGCGTTGCCCGCCCGCGTCGCCTTGACGCGGATCGTGCCGCGCTGGGCCAGCGTCACGGTCGCGCGGCCGTCGGCGCCGGTCGTGGCGGTCGCGGCGCCGGCCCGGACGGTCGCGCCGGCCACCGGCGTGCGATCCCCCTCGCCCGTGCCCCCGGTCGCCGACCGGTACTCGACGACGGTCACCGTGATCGCGCTGCCGACCCGCGCGTTCGCGGGCGCTCCCTCGATGTCGAGCGGGAAGACCGTCGGCGCGAACGTCGGCGCGGGCGAGCGGTCGGCGAGCATCACGACCTCGTCGCCCTGCTTGAGCACATCGGTGCAGATCCCGCCGCCGCGCTCATATCCGGAGCCCGTGTCGAGCCACTCCGCCCAGTAGTCGGAGTCGTCGAACTTGTGCGTCTCGCCGAGGATCGTCTGGGTGAAGGCCTGCCGGTCCCAGTTGCCGCCGCTGGCGATATCGAGCGCGGCCGCCGGCGTGTGCGCCGGGCAGCTCGCGACCGGCGGCGGCGTGTCGGGGAGCGTCACGCGCGTGCGCTCGAGCAGCGTGCCGGCGTCTCCCTCGACGCGGACGGTCACCGTCGGCCCGGCGAGCGCGCTCGCAGGCGTCAGCAACAGCGCTGCCAGGACGCCGGCCACGAGGCCGGCACGTGTTCGGGTCTTCATCGGTTGGAGCCACCCCTTTCCGCGAGGGCATGTCGGCTTTGCGGTCGGAGGGAGGTCTCCTGGCTCCCGGGCCTACCGTCCGCGCCTTCCCGGCTCGCGCTGCGATGCCAGTGGCTGCGGCTCTATGCCGCGTGCGGTCGGCTTCCCCGGTCACAGTGGCGGGTCCGCGCCGGTTTCTCACCGGCTTCCCTGTCCACCGACCTGGTCGCGGCCCATGCTATACCCGGGACACGGCATGACGGTCAACCTCACGCGGATCTACACCCGGCTGGGCGACGGCGGCGAGACGCATCTCGGCGACATGAGCCGGGTGCCGAAGACGCACGCGCGGATCGAGGCGTACGGGACCGTCGACGAGCTCAACGCCCAGCTCGGCGTGGCGCTGGCGCAGGGCGCGCTGCCCGAGCGGTTCGTGCCGTGGCTGCAGCGGATCCAGAACGACCTGTTCGACGTCGGGGCCGACATCTCGGTGCCGCACGGCGGCGATCGCGAGCGGCTGCGGCTCGCGGCCGAGCAGACGGCATGGCTCGAGCGGGCGTGCGACGAGATCAACGCCGAGCTGCCGAACCTCAGGTCGTTCGTCCTGCCCGGCGGGACGGCGGCGGCGGCGCAGCTGCACGTCTGCCGCACGGTCTGCCGCCGCGCGGAGCGGCGCACGATCGCCTGCGGCGACGAGGTCAACGCCGAGTGCGTGCGGTACCTGAACCGCCTGTCGGACCTCCTGTTCATCCTCTCGCGCGCGGCCAACGTCGCGAGCGGCAACGACGAGCCGCTGTGGGAACCGGGCCGCTACCGGTGACCGGCCAGGGCCTGTTCCCGGCCGAGCACCGCGCGCTGCGCGAGCTGTATGCGATGGCGCGGCAGCTGGGCGGGCACTGGGCGAAGCTGAGCGACAAGCTCGACCCGTCGCCCGACGTCCTCGCGCGCGGCGTCGATGCCTCCAGGCAGCTGCTGGAGGAGCTTGCGCCGCGGACGGCCGCGTACGGCCTGCACGGCGTGCCGGCGGCGACCGGCGCGGGCGTGTGGACCTCGCGCCTGCGTGGCGCGAGCGATCTGCTGCTCGAGCGCAACCAGGCACTGCGCAGCGCGACGCTCGACATCCAGCACGTGATCACGCTGCTCGCCTATCTCGCGGCGCTGGCCACCCGGCGCGACGATCTCGCGCTGGCCGAGTGGCTCAGCGGCTGGGAGACGCAGCTGCGGGAGATCGCCGGTGTGGTGCAGGCCGCGGTCGTGGCCGAGGCCGAGGATCCGGAGCGGGCGGTGCAGCCGTATGACGGGTCGAAGCTCGGCCGGGCCGGGCACAAGCTCCAGGTCGGGCTCGGCACGCTCGGCGAGGCGTACGACAGCCGCGCCGCCAAGCGCCGGGGGGAGTAGCTAGCCGGCCCGGCGCAGCCGGCCGTGGACCTCTTCCAGGTCCGGCGGCTCGGCCATCAGCTGCCAGCCGCGCGGCGACAGCGCGAACACGTCGCCGTTCTCCTTGAGCAGCACGAGGTGGCCGTCGCGGGTCGTGGCCAGCGGCGCCTGGCTGAGCGGCCAGCGCCCGTAGTCGGTCAGGTGCGCGATCGCGAGCCGCACGGTCCGGTGGCGCACCTTGCGCTCGAGCAGCGCCCGGACCACCGCCGCCTCGGCGACGTCCTCGACGCTGTAGACGTGCGGGTCGCCGCTCGACTGCGATGCGCGGATGTACCCCCGGCGCGCCCACTGGCCGATCGTGTTCCCGGTCACGCCGACGAGCTCGCCGGCGTCACCGGCGGAGAGATGCCCGTGCACTTTGGCCACGGGAAAGATATGCCCGGCCCGGGCCGCCGTGGCAAGCCCGGGCCGGGATCGTGCGGTGCGGGTCGGTAGCGCGGGCGACCGGGTCTGCTCAGCCGCCCGTGACCTCGACGTACCGCAAGCTCACGTGCCCGATGGCGATCGCGTCGCCGTCGGTCAGCAGCGCCTCGCCCACGCGCTCGCCGTTCACGAAGATGCCGTTGAGGCTGCGGTCGTCCAGCAGGACGGCGCGGCCGTCGCGGTGGACCACGACGGCGTGGCGGCGCGAGACCGACGGGTCCTCGAGCAGGATGTCCGAGGCCGGGCTGCGCCCGATGCGCAGCCGCCGGCCGTCGCGATCCCCGAGCGCGAAGAGGACGATCTCCCCGCCGTCGTCGACGGCGAGGTAGCGGCCGGGCGCGGGTCTGGCCATGTGGGCCTGAGCCCGCCGGCGGTCCCGATCTCCCAGGCGGGGAAGGGGACCCGTCTCCTGCGTCGGAGCCTCCGTACGGAGGTCGGCGAGGGCGTCGCTCGTCATGGGCTGAATCCTCTTGACCGTTTCATAGCGGGGGATAAATGTCCCCAAGGACGAATCGAAGACCTGGCGGTCGTCTGACCAGCGCCGGCGCGGGTTGCGGGCGTTTTCGCGACGTGGCCCGAACGGTCATCACGCGCACAAAAATCCCGCCCCGCAGGCGCCGTCCAGCACCCCTCGTCCCCGCGCGCCGGGCGATCCAATCCGTCGCAATGGACCCGATGTCGGTCTGTGCGGCTTTTGCCGGCCGCGCCGCACGGTCCCGAAACGAGAAAACCCCGCGTTTGCGCGGGGCTTCCGAAGGTACCGCTACGGGGATTCGAACCCCGGTTTCCGCCGTGAGAGGGCGGCGTCCTAGTCCCCTAGACGATAGCGGCAGGCGACCGATCCATCGGCCAGTCTAGCGCCGACGCGAGGGCCCGTTCCGCGCCGCCGGAGCGGCGCGATCGGGATGCGGCTGAGAGGACTCGAACCTCCACGAGCGTAAAGCTCACGGGCACCTGAAGCCCGCGCGTCTACCAATTCCGCCACAGCCGCGCGATCCAGAACTCTAGCGGCGGAGAGCAGAGTCGGCCCGGACGGATGTCACTCAAGCGATCGCGGCGCCCACCGATATACTTGCTTAGGGTAAGCAATGAAAACGAACGCTGTCGAAGACCTCGTCCGCTCGCTCTACCGCCTCGGGATGGTCCAGAGGGAGCTCGCGCGCCACGCCCTCGCCGAGCTCGGGACCCAAGGCTTCGTCGCGCTCGGCGCGATCCACCTCGACGGCCCGGTCCGGGTCAGCGACGTCGCGCAGCGCCTCAACGTCGCGCTGTCCGTCGCCAGCCGCCAGGTCGCCGCGCTCGAACGCGCGGGGTACGTCGAACGCGAGACCGACCCCGAGGACGGCCGCGCGCACCGCGTGTCCGCCACGGACGCCGGGCGCACGGTGCTGGAGGAGTCGCACCGCCGCATGGTGAACGCCTTCAGCCGCGCCCTCGAAGGCTGGAGCGCCCGGGAGATCACGGACCTGTCGGAGAGCCTCGAGCGGCTCCGCGAGGACGTCCATCGCGACGTCGTAGATGGCGCCAAGGGAGCTCTCGCATGAACCCAGATGTCACGGAACTTCGCGGCGGCATGTCGCACAAGCAGGTCCTGGAGGCGATGTCCGGCCTGCTGCTCGGCATGTTCGTCGCGATCCTCTCGAGCACGGTCGTCTCGACCGCGCTGCCGGTGATCGTCGCCGACCTCGGAGGCAGCCAGTCCTCCTACACGTGGGTCGTCACCTCCACGCTCGTCGCTCTCACGGTGAGCACGCCGATCTGGGGCAAGCTCGCCGACCTGTTCGACCGCAAGCTGCTGATCCAGACCGGGCTGATCCTGTTCGTGGTGGGCACGATGCTCGCCGGGCTCGCGCAGTCGATGGGCTGGCTGATCGCCTGTCGCGTCCTGCAGGGCATCGGCGCCGGCGGCCTCACCGCTCTCGTCCAGGTCGTGCTGTCGGACCTCGTGTCCCCGCGCGAGCGCGGCCGCTACGCCGGCTACCTGGGCGCCGTGTTCGGCATCGGCACGGTCGCCGGCCCGCTGCTCGGCGGCGTCATCACCGACAGCCTGAGCTGGCGCTGGTGCTTCTACGTCGCCGTCCCGTTCGCGGTCGCCGCGCTCGTCGTGCTGCAGCGCACGCTCAAGCTCCCGCGCCGCCGCCGCGGCGTGCAGATGGACTACCCCGGCATCGTCCTCATCTCCGCCGGCATCTCGAGCCTGCTGGTCTGGGTCTCGCTCGCCGGCCAGCAGTACGCCTGGCTGTCGTGGCAGACCGCCGCGCTGGTCGGCCTCGGCGCCGCCCTCCTCGCCGGCGCGGTCGCCGTCGAGCGCCGCGCCCCTGAGCCGCTCGTGCCGCTGCGCCTGTTCGGCGACCGGACCGTCGTGCTCGCGGTCATCGCCTCGGTCGCGGTCGGGATCGCGATGTTCGGGACCACCGTCTTCCTCAGCCAGTACATGCAGATCGCGCGCGGCTACTCGCCGACCGAATCGGGCCTGCTGACGATCCCGATCGTCGTCGGCCTGTTCCTGGCGTCGACGATCGTCGGGCGCCTCGTCACCCGCACGGGCCGCTACAAGCGCTGGATGGTGGGCGGCGCGATCAGCCTCACCGTCGGCCTGCTCCTGATGGGCACGCTCGACGAGACGACCTCGCTGGTCGAGCTCGCCGCGTTCATGGTGCTCGTCGGCGCCGGCGTCGGGTCGATGATGCAGAACCTGGTGCTCGTGACTCAGAACACGGTCGCGCAGCGCGACATCGGCGCCGGCTCGTCGCTGATCGCGTTCTTCCGCAGCCTCGGCGGCGCGATCGGCGTGTCGGCGCTCGGGGCGGTGCTCGCCGCGAAGGTGGCGGGCGACCTCAACGCGCCCGGGACCGGAGGCGCCGTGCCGGACGTCGCGACGCTGCCGCCGGCGATCGCGCGCGTGATCGAGCACGCCTACGGCGCCGGGATCGGCGAGATCTTCTTCCTGGCCGCGCCGCTCGGGCTCGTCGCGCTCGTCGCGCTGCTGCTGATCCGCGAGGTGCCGCTCGGCCACCAGAGCGGCATCGAGCTCGCCGAGGTCGTTCCGGAGAAGGCGGCGGCGTGAGCGACCACCTCGACGAGCTCCACATCCGCCGGCTGCTCGTGGCCGTCGACGGCTCGGACAGCAGCACGCTCGCGCTGCGCGCGGCGATCACCGTCGCGCGGCGCGACAACGCCGCGCTCACGCTGCTCTGCGTCGCGCCGGACGCCGCGCACGACATGGCGCGCTTCGCCGTCACGGCGGGCGTGCCGCCGACGACCCAGGACGAGCTCGACGCCGAGGCCGAGAAGATCCTGCGCCGGACGGTCGCGCTCGTGCCAGACGAGATCCCGATCCGCACGGTCGTGCGCCGCGGCAAGCCCGGCCCGGCGATCGTCGCGCACGCGCGCGAGGAGAACTACGACGCGATCCTGGTCGGCGCCCGCGGCGTCGGCAGGGTCGCCTCGATCGTCGGCAGCGTCAGCGCCTACGTGCTCAGCCACGCGGACGTCGACGTGTTCGTCGCGCACTCGGCCGCCTGAGCGCAACTGCAATTCCTGATCGGCTTTACTACCTTTTGCCTACTGTCCGGGTCGAGAAGGAGCCAGGATGAGCATCACCGACGAGCTGGTCGCCAACAACCAGGCCTATGCCGCGGAGTTCGACAAGGGTGATCTGCCGCTGCCGCCCGGCCGCAAGGTCGCCGTCGTCGCCTGCATGGACGCCCGGCTCAACCCCTACGGGATCCTCGGCCTCCACGAGGGTGACGCGCACGTGATCCGCAATGCCGGCGGGGTCGTGACCGACGACGAGATCCGCTCGCTCGCCATCTCGCAGCGGCTGCTGGGGACCGAGGAGATCATCCTCATCCACCACACCGACTGCGGCATGCTCACGTTCACCGACGACGACTTCAAGCGCTCGATCCAGGAGGACACCGGCATCAAGCCGGAGTGGGCCGCCGAGGCGTTCAACGACCTCGACGAGGACGTCCGCCAGTCGATCGCCCGCATCAAGGCGAGCCCGTTCATCCCGCGCAAGGACAGCGTGCGCGGCTTCGTCTACGAGGTCGAGAGCGGGCGCCTGCGCGAAGTGACGTAGCCCGTTCAACCCTCCGGCTTGCAAGGGATCGTGCAAGCGGGAGGAGTCGGCACTGATACAACGACGGCCGCCGAATCGCCGTCCCCCGGGGGACGGCGAACGGGGGAACCACAGCGGCCATCCCGGTCGTGGGGGCGAATCGCCGTCGTGAGCACGGCGTAGCGCACCGAGCGCGAGCCCGTCAGCTCACCTCGTAGGCGACCGGACAATGCCGACGGACGGACGGAACGTGACGGATCCACATCGCGGGCGTGCCCGCGCGAGCCTCGTCGCCTGCCTGGCGGCGGTCGCCGTGCTCGCGGCCGCGTCCCCTGCCGAGGCGGTGCTCAAGCGCGGGTCGCACGGGCCGCGGGTCGTGAAGGTGCAGCGCTGGCTGGGCATCGGCGCCGACGGCATCTTCGGCCCCGGCACGAAGCGCGCCGTCAAGCGGTTCCAGCGCCGCCACGGCCTGTCCGCCGACGGCATCGTCGGTCCCGCGACGTGGAGCGCGCTGCGCTCGGCGCATGCCCGCAAGGCGTCGGGCGGCGGTCGTGGCGGGCACCGCGCTGCGGTCGTCTCGCTCCAGCGAGCGCTCGGGATCTCCGCCGACGGCATCTTCGGCCCCGGCACCCAGGCGGCGGTGAAGTCCTTCCAGCGCCGGCACGGGCTCACCGCCGACGGGATCGTCGGGCCTGCGACCTGGGCCGCGCTCGGCCATCCTGGCCGCACGGTCATCCTCAAGCGCCGCGGCCGCGGGGGCGGCGGCAGCGGCGTGATCGCGCGCGTGGTCCGCGCGGCCAACCGGATCGCCACGAAGCCCTACAAGTACGGCGGCGGCCACGGGCGCTGGAACGACAGCGGCTACGACTGCTCGGGCTCCGTGTCCTACGCGCTCCACGGCGGCGGCCTGCTGTCGAGCGCGCTCGATAGCAGCGGCTTCATGCGCTGGGGCGCGCCCGGCAGGGGCAAGCACATCACGATCTACGCCAACCCCGGCCACGTGTACATGGTCATCAACGGCCGCCGCTACGACACGACCGGCCGCAGCGAGACCGGCACCCGCTGGCAGCCGGACGGCCGCTCGTCGGCGGGCTACGTGGTCCGTCACCCGCCCGGCTACTGAGGCGCCGGCGGGGACCTAAAGGGACCTAAAGGGGTCTGACCCCTTTGACGCGACCCGGTAGGTAAGCATATACTTACCGTTAGTGGCGACTTACGGAACCAATGGTCTCAGCGCCCTCGGCGATCCGACCCGCCGGGCGATCTTCGAGCGGCTCGGTCGCGGCCCGCTGCCGGTCGGCGAGCTCGCCCGCGACCTGCCCGTCAGCCGGCCGGCGGTCTCACAGCACCTGAAGGTGCTCAAGGAAGCGGGCCTCGTGATCGACCGGCCGGACGGCACGCGGCGGCTGTACCAGCTCAACCCCGCCGGGATCGAGGCCATGCGCGCGTACTTCGACACGTTCTGGAACCACGCGTTGGCCGCGTTCAAGGACGCGGTCGAGAAGGAGGACTCATGACCGACACGGACACGACCGTCGCCGTTCGCCGCAGCGTCACCGTCGACGCCGCGCCCGAGCGCGCGTTCGAGGTCTTCACCGCCGGCTTCAGCCGCTGGTGGCCGCTCGCGACCCACCACATCGGCAAGGCCGACTGCGCCGAGGCGATCATCGAGCCGCGCACCGGCGGCCGCTGGTTCGAGCGCGGGGTCGACGGCAGCGAATGCGACTGGGGCTTCGTCACCGCCTGGGAGCCGCCCCACCGCCTGCTGCTCGCCTGGCACCTCACGCCCGAGTACGAGTTCGACCCCGACCCCGCGCAGGCGACCGAGGTCGAGGTCCGCTTCACCCCGGCGGACGGCGGGACGCTCGTCGAGCTCGAGCACCGCGGCTTCGAGAAGTACGGCGACCCGGAGAAGATCCGCCAGTCCGTCAGCCAGAAGGGCGGCTGGGGCGACCTGCTGGAGCTGTACGCCAAGGCGGTGTAGCCGGTCGACGACGGTGGATGCACGTGTCCTGGTCGCGCAGGCTCCCGGGTGTCCCACGCGCGACTAGGACACGCGAGCCTTGGCGGCGTACAGGTCCGCGTCGGCGTGCCGGTGGAGCGCGTCCTCGTCCCCGCCGTCGGCCGGGTAGCAGGCGACGCCGGCGGCGCTCCCCACGCGCTCGGCGAGCGCGGCGACCGTGCGGTCGGCGATGACGCGCGCCTCCGTGGCCGGGACGCCCGGCAGCAGCAGCGCGAACTCGTCGCCGCCAAGGCGACCCGTGACATCGGACGCCCGCAGGAGCGCCTGGAGCGTCGACCCGACCCAGCGGAGCAGCTCGTCCCCGGCCGCATGGCCGTAGCGGTCATTGACCGCCTTGAAGCCGTTGAGGTCGAGCTGGATCAGCGACAGCTCGCCGCCCTCGCGCTCGGCGTGAGCGAGCTCCATCTCGAGCCGCTCGGAGAAGCCGCGGCGGTTCAGGCAGCCGGTCAGCGGGTCGGTGCGCGAGAGCTCGGCGAGCTCGTCGTGCTGGCGCTCGGTCATCCGCGCCTGCCACACGCACAGCACGCCCGTGAGCGCGAGGCAGACGAGGAACATGCCCATGTAGACGGGGTCGACCTCGGCGTGCGCGGGCGTCGCGCCCCCGAGCGCCCCGAGGATGCCGACGCCGACGACGCTCGCGACCGCGACCGTGATCATCGACCCCAGCGGGTACGACAACGCCGCGAACACCTGGGTAAGGAACAGCGCCAGCGTCGCCGGGCTCGTGACGCCGCCGTCGAGCCACGCGAGCAGGCAGATGATCGAGATGTCGATCAGGCTCCAGGCCAGGAAGAAGACCTCGCGATAGCGGCTGCGCACGATCGTCTCGGCCGGAAGCCGCGAGACCACGAACGCGCTCACGAGCGCGAACACGATCAGCGCCGCGATCGTCTCGCGGTACGGGCGGCTCCAGGTGGCGCCGACCCACGCCGCCATCGCGATGGCGAGCAGGTACGTCACCCGCACTCCCGCGGCGATCACCTCCACACGCAGGCGGATACGTGAGCTCTCGAGCCCCATAGCCCAGTCAATCGTCCGGTCGACCAGAAACCTGAGCGAGCGCGACACGGTACAACCGCGTCGTGAGCGTGTCCTACCTGGTGTGCGCCACGCCGCGCAGCGGTAGCACGCTGCTGTGCGAGACGCTGCGCACGACCGGGGTCGCGGGCAACCCGCTCGAGTTCTTCGAGGCGAGGCCCGAGACGGGCGTCCCCCGCGGGCCGCTCGACTACCTCGCGGGGCTCGACGACGCCGAGGCGCTCGCGCTCGTCGCGGGCGCGCCGCCGCCCGAGGCGCCGCCGTACTCCGACCTGCGCGGCTGCGAGGACTACGACGAGCACCTCGCGCGCGTCCGGGCCGCCGGCACGACGCCGAACGGCGTGTTCGGCGCGAAGATCATGTGGGCCCATCTCGTGGACCTCGGCCGGCAGCTGGGGTCCGACGACCTCGCGGCGCTCGTCGACGAGCGGTTCGACCGGCCGCGCTTCGTCTGGGTCCGCCGCCGTGACGCGGTCCGCCAGGCCGTCTCGCTCTGGCGCGCGCTCCAGACGCAGTCCTGGCGCGCGGAGAACGAGCCGGCGGCGGGCGAGCCGCAGTACTCCTATGCCGCGCTGCGACATCTCGTCGAGCTCCTGACGACCAACGACAGCGCCTGGGAGCAGTTCCTGGCCGGCCGCGACCACGTCCTGACGCTGACCTACGAGGAGATCGCATCCGACATCGGTGACGCGGTCGCGCGGACGCTCGCGCACATCGGTGTGACGCTCCCGCGACTCGACGCACTTCCGACGTTGCGCCGCCAGGCCGACGAGCGGTCGGCCGAGTGGGCGGAGGCCTATGCCCGCGATGCCGTCGCCGCCACGCGTTGATCCTATGATGCCCCGGTGCCAACCGACGAGCGCGTTCTCGCCGCGCTGCAGCGCGTCATGGACGCCGCGCTGGCCCACCTATCAGAGGAAGACCTGTTGACGGAGCTCCTGCGCCGGGTCGCAGAGATCCTCGCCAGCGACACCGCCGCGATCCTCCTGCTCGAGCCCAACGGCGACTGGCTGAAGGCACGCGCGGCCAAGGGCATCGAGGAGGAGGTCGAGCAGGGCGTCCGCATCCCGGTCGGCGCGGGCTTCGCCGGCCGCATCGCGGCCGAGGGACACGCGCGCGCGATCGACGACGTCGACCAGGCCGACATCTACAACCCGATCCTGCGCGAGAAGGGCATCCGCTCGCTGCTCGGCGTCCCGCTGCTGATCGACGGCCGGGTGATCGGCGTCATGCACGTCGGGAGTCTGACACCGCGCCACTTCACGACCGACGAGCGCGACCTGCTCCAGCTCGCCGCCGACCGCGCGGCGCTCGCGATCGAGCACGCGCAGCTGTTCGAGCGCGAGCGCGAGGCGCGCGTGGCGGCCGAGCGCGCGTCGGCGCAGCTCGTGGCGCTCCAGCGGGTCACCGACGCGGCGCTCGCCTACCTGCCGGAGGACGACCTTCTGCTCGAGCTGCTGCACCGCGTCACCGAGATCCTTCACGCCGACACCGCCGCGATCCTCATGCTCGAGCCCAACGGCGAGTGGCTGAAGGCACGCGCGGCCAAGGGCGTCGAGGAGGAGGTCGAGCGCGGCGTCCGCATCCCGGTCGGCGGGGGCTTCGCGGGCCGGATCGCCGCCGAGCGGCGAGCGATCGCGATCGAGGACGTCGACCACGCCGACATCCTCAACCCGATCCTGCGCGAGAAGGGCATCCGCTCGCTGCTCGGCGTCCCGCTGCTGGTCGAGGGCCGCGTGATCGGCGTCATGCACGTCGGCAGCCTCGTCCCGCGGATCTTCACGGTGGAGGAGCGCGACCTGCTCCAGCTCGCCGCCGACCGCGCCGCGCTGGCGATCGAGCAGGCGATCCTCTACGAGCAGCGGCGCCTCGCCGAGGCGTTGCAGCGGCGGCTGCTGCCCGACGAGCTGTCGGGCGTCACCGGCGTCGAGCTCGCGAGCCGCTACCTGCCCGCCAGCGGCGAGAGCCTCGGCGGGGACTGGTACGACGCGTTCGTGCTGCCGGGCGGGCGGATCGTCGTGTGCGTCGGCGACGTCGTCGGCCACGGGCTCGAGGCCGCCGCCGTGATGGCGCAGCTACGCACGGCCCTGCGCGCGTACGCGGCCGACGGCAGCGACCCGGCCTCCACGGTCGAGCGGGTGAACCGCCTGATGTGGCAGCTCGGCCCGACGTCGATGACCACGCTCGCCTACGCCGTGATCGATCCCGCCGCGGAGTCGCTCGGCCTCGTCAACGCCGGGCATCCGCCCCCGCTGGTGATAGGCCCGGACGGCGAGCCGGACTACCTCCCGCTGCAGGGGACGTTCGCGCTCGGCGCGTCGCCGCTGGCCAACTACCGGTGCGAAGCGCACGACTTCCCCACCGGCTCCACGATCGTCCTGTACACGGACGGCCTGGTCGAGCGGCGCGGCCGCTCGATCGACGACGGGCTCGAGCAGCTGCGGACGATCGCCCGCGGCGCCGCGGACCTCGAGACGCTCTGCAGCACGGTGATCCACGAGCTCGTGCCCGGCCCCGCGCCGGACGACGTCGCGATCGCGGCGGCGCGCATCCCGGCGATCACCGAGCAGCTCAGCGCCCGCTGGCCGGCCGAGAAGGAGGCGCTGGCCGGCGTGAGACAGATCCTGCGCCGCTGGCTGTACGCCCACGGCGCGACTGAGGACGAGACGTTCGACATCACGGTCGCGTCGCAGGAGGCCTGCGCGAACGCGGTCGAGCACGCGTACGGACCCGGCCGCCGCACGTTCCAGATCGAAGCGAGCTACGCGCGCGGGCGGGTGCGGCTGGTGATCCGCGACGAGGGCCGCTGGCGGCCGCCCCGCGGCACCCACCGCGGCCGCGGGCTGCCCCTCATGCGCGCGCTGATGGAGCACGTGGACGTGCAGCACACCGACAGCGGCACGACCGTCGTGCTCGAGCGCTCGATCGGACAGGTGGAGGCGGCGTGACCGTTCTCGCCCGGGTCACCGACGAGCACCACGGCGACGTCCCCGTCGTCTCGATCGTGGGCGAGATCGACGCATCGAACGCCGGCGAGATCGCCGATCGCCTGCGGGCGGCGCTCAGCAACCGCAGCGAGGTGCTGGTCTGCGACCTCAGCGGCACGACGTACCTCGACAGCGCCGGGCTCAACCTGCTGTTCGAGCTCGCGACCGCGCTCCGCGAGCGCCAGCAGCAGCTCCACCTCGTCGTCGCCGAGCGTTCGCCGATCGCCCGCATGGTGGCGATCGTGGGGCTCGACACGGCGGTGCCGACGCACCCCACGCGCACCGCCGCGCTCGCCGCCGTGGGTTAGTCCTCGTCGCGGTCCAGGAACGCGGGATCGGCGATCAGGAACACGCCGGTCACGATGAACGTGAACAGCGCCAGCACGCCGAGCACGCGCGTCACCGCGTGCTCGAAGCCGATCATCAACACGAGGCCGGCGGCGAGGCTGCCGAACAGGAGCGCGAGCTTCATGTGTGGAACCGCTGGTCGAGCGGCTCGTACTCCTGGTCGAGCCGGCCTTGCAGGACGAGCCGGTACAGCCACCACAGCGACGGGATGAGGATGACCATGCCGGCGGCGACGCCGATCACGACCGCCGACAGCGTGGCGTCGCTCGCCGCGGCGTCCTCGAGCGTCAGCGCCGGCGGCAGCACGTACGGGCTCTGCGCCAGCACCCAGCCGACGACGATCGCCGCGACGGCGCCGGCGGCGCTGAAGCGCGCGAGCCCGTAGCGCTCGCCGTACACGAGCGCGAGCGTCCCGAGTCCCGCCGCGCCCGAGACGAGGACCATCGCGAGCCCGCCCCCGCTCGTCAGCCCGTCGTAGAGGTCGCGCGCGTCCGAGCGCAGCACGAGCAGACCCGCGAGCGCGACGGCGCCGGTCGCCAGGCCCATGCCGAGCGCGCGCGCCCGGAACGCCCGCACGAGGTCGGGCAGGCCGGTGCGCTCGGAGTCGCCGGCCAGGTACACCGCCGCCAGATAGGCGCCGCTGAGCACGCCGACCACACCGATCAGCACCGACGTCGGGTTCAACCACGAGCTCACGAGGTCGCCGGTCGCGTTCCCGACCGGCACGCGGCCGGACGCCACGCCGCCGATCGCGGCGCCGAGGAAGAACGGGATCAGCACCGACGACAGCGCGAAGACGGCGCCCAGCACGCGGGCCTCCTTGATCGTCGCGGCCTGGCCGCGCAGGGCGAACGCGGTGCCGCGGAAGATGATCCCGACCGCGGCGAGGAACAGCGGGATCGAGAGCGTCGAGAAGATCGACCCGAACACGGTCGGGAACGCCGTCCACAGGATCACGAGGACGAAGATCAGCCACACGTGGTTGGCCTCCCAGACCGGGCTCATCGACCGCTGCACCATGCCGCGCAGCCGGGCGCCGCGGCGCGCCCCGCCTGCCGTCAGGTCCCAGAACCCGGCGCCGAAGTCGGCGCTGCCGAACACGGCGTAGGCGGTGATGCCGAGCAGGACGAAGCCGAGGCAGACGTCGTCGAGCATCACGTCACCTCGGGACGCCGGGTGAGGCGGCGCAGCAGCCAGTA
This sequence comes from Solirubrobacteraceae bacterium, assembly GCA_035706585.1. Lineage (GTDB taxonomy): Bacteria > Actinomycetota > Thermoleophilia > Solirubrobacterales > Solirubrobacteraceae > DASSUW01. The sequence goes on from DASSUW010000094.1 coordinate 16,758, forward strand.
GACGGCGGCGCCGAGGCCGATGTAGACGACGACCAGGAACGCGTAGCCGATCTCCAGGTAGTCGACCGACGTGACCGCCTGCGTCGTGCGCATGTAGCCGTAGACGATCCACGGCTGGCGGCCGACCTCGGTGACGATCCAGCCGGAGATCAGCGCCACGAACGCGAGCGGCCCCGCCGCCATGACCGCCCGGTAGAACCAGCGCGAGCGCGGCAATCGGCGGCGCCGCAGCCAGGTCACGAAGAACACGGTGCCGAGCAGCGCGAGGCCGGTCCCGATGGCGATCATCGTCTGGAACGCGACGCGGACGATCGTCACCGGCGGGCGGTCGCCGGGCGACACGGAGTCGAGTCCGGTGACGGTCGCGTTCGGATCGTGGAACGCGAGGATCGACAGCATCTTCGGCACCTCGACGACGCCGGCGATCGTGAACGGCGCGCCGGCCTGCGTCTGCTGGAGGCCCTCGAACGCGGCAAGCTTGACCGGCTGGTGTTCGGCGACCGTGCGGCCCGCCCAGTCCCCGACCACGACCTGGACCGGCGCGGCGAGCGACGCGAACGCGAGCGTCACGACGAGCGCGGTCCGGTGATAGTGGTCGCGCTTCCCGCGCAGCCACGCGTAGGCGTAGACGCCGGCCACGATGAACCCGGAGACGATGTAGCCCGCGAGGTACATGTGGATCAGCTCGTGCCACATGTTCGTGTTGATCAGCGCGTCCCACGGCTGCGGGTTGACGACCTTGCCATCGACGACGTCGAACCCCTCCGGGTTGTTCATCCAGCCGTTGACGGCAATGACGTTGAACGATCCGGCGAAACCGGAGATCACCACCGGGACGCCGGTGAGGAAGTGCGCGCGCGGGCTCAGGCGGTCCCAGCCGTAGACATAGATCGCGATGAAGATCGCCTCGACGAAGAACGAGATGCCCTCGAGGCCGAACGCGATGCCGAACACCTCACCGAACGTGGCCATGAACTCGGGCCACAGCAGCCCGAACTCGAACGACAGGATCGTGCCGGTGACGACGCCGACCGCGAACAGGATCAGCGCGACCTTCGACCAGCGCTTGGCCAGCGCCTTGTAGGTCGGGTTACCGGTGCGCAGGTACAGGCCCTCGACGAACAGGAACATCGCTGGGAACGCGATCCCGAAGCAGACGATCGGGATGTGCACGGCCAGCGACAGCGCCTGCATCTGGCGCGCCAGCACCGTGTCCGGATTCCCGCCGCCGGGAAGCGTCTCGACGACCTGCTGGGCGAGGACCGCAAAGGTCATCCCGCCTGGACGCTACCGGGTCCGGGTAGGCCGAGTCACATGGCGGAGCGGCACGGTGCCGATGCGCTGCCCGGCTGGTACCGGACGGCAGGCGCGGCGAGCTGGCGGTTCGTGGCCATCGTGGCCGCGGTGGGACTGGTCGTCTACGCGCTCGTCGTGTTGCGCGTCGTCGTGCTGCCGATCATCGTCGCGCTGCTCGTCAGCACGTTGCTGCTGCCGGCCGTCACGTGGATGCGGGGCCGCGGGGTCCCGCCGGCGCTGGCCGCCGCCGCGGCGATGTTCGGCGCCTTCCTCGTGCTCGCGGCGATCGCGACGGCGGTGGCCCCGTCGATCTCCGACCAGTTCGGCGAGCTGCGGCCGCAGGCCGAGCAGGGGCTGCGCGACGCCAGCGACGTCCTGGCCGACCCGCCGTTCAACGTCAGTCAGGAGGAGCTCGACCGCACCGTTGACAAGGCGGTCGAGCGGCTGCGGGAGAACAGCGGGCCGCTGACCCGGGGCCTGCGGAGCGGCGCGATCCTGCTCGGCGAGCTCGTGACCGGGCTGATCATCGCGGTCCTGCTGACGTTCTTCCTGCTCAAGGACGGCGAGCGCATGTGGGGGTACGTGCTGGCGCTGATCGGCGCGCGCGGGCGCGACGACGCCCACGCGATCGGCACGCGCGTGTACGGCGCGCTGGCCGGCTACGTGCGCGGGATCGCGCTGGTCGGGCTCGTCGACGCCGTGCTGATCGGGCTCGCGCTGGTCATCATCGGCGTACCGCTGGTGATCCCGATCATGGTCATCACGTTCTTCGCGGCGTTCGTGCCGCTGATCGGTGCGTTCGTCGCGGGGCTGGTGGCCGTCCTGGTCGCCCTCGTCTCGGGCGGACTCGTCGACGCGCTGCTCGTGCTCGGCTCGATCATCCTCGTCCAGCAGGTCGAGGGGCATGTCCTGTACCCGCTGCTGATGAGCCGCACGGTCAACCTGCATCCGGCCGTGATCGTCGTCGCGCTGGCGGTCGGCGGCGTGCTCGCCGGCATCGTCGGCGTGTTCCTCGCCGTGCCGGTCGCCGGGATCGTGTCCGTCGTGCTCGAGTACGCCCGCGGAGCGCCGCCGCCGGACTCGCCGCTCACGGAGCCAGCGCCGCCAGGAGCGGGGGCACAACCTGCTTCTTCCGGCTCATGACGCCGGGCAGGTCGATCACCCCGTCGTCCTTGGGGCGCCCGAACGCCCGTTCCACGGCCGGCTTCTCGCCCGACACGTAGAGCCGCGAGTTCTTGCCCATGATGTCGGTGACCATCAGCGCCACCAGCGCGTGGCCCTCGCGCTCGCGCACGGCGTCGAGCGCGCCGACGAGCTCCTCGCGCCGCTCCCCGAGGTCCTGGCCGACCGTCTCGACCTGGGCGATCCGCAGCGAGTGGCCGCCGGCCTCGTAGTCCTTGGCGTCGCGCTTGACGATCTCGTCGGCCGGCACGCGCGTGAGGTCGGACGTGTTCTCGAACATCTCGCGGCCGTACTCGGTCGCGTCGATCGCGAGCACCTGCTCGAGGTAGTCGACGACCGCGTGGTCGCGCTCGGTCGTCGTCGGGGAGTTGAGGATCACCGTGTCGGACAGGATCGCGCCGAGCAGGAGCATGGCGGACGAGCGGCTCGGCTCCATGCCCGCCTGGCGGAAGCGCTCGATCACCAGCGTCGCGGTCGAGCCGACCGGGTCGAACGTGGCGCGCACCGGGATCCGCGTCTCGATCGAGCCGATGTGGTGGTGGTCGAGGATCTCGACGATCTCGGCGTGCTCGACGCCGATCACGCTCTGCGCCTGCTCGGCGTGGTCGACGAGCAGGACGCGCCGCGGCTCCGGGTTGACCAGGTCGCCGCGGGTCACGAGTCCGATCGGGCGGCGGGCGCCGTCGACCACGATCGCGGCGCGGTAGTCGACGTCCTTGACCTCGTCGGAGATGTCGCCGAGCAGGTCGTCGGTCCGGACGACGAGCGGCTCGCGGTCCATCAGCGCCCGGCACGGCGCCGACAGCGTGATCATGCGGCTCGTGACGTAGCTGTCCAGCGGCGAGATGACGACCGCGGTGCCGTGCTCGCGCGCGAGCGCGAGGATGTCGTCGTCGGGCCGGGTGCCGTTGCTCGTGACGAGCAGCGCGACGTGCGTCTCGATCGCGATCCGCTGCGCGTCGGGGCGGTTGCCGACGACGACGACGTCACCGGCCGCGAAGCCGAGCGGGAGCGACTCGCTCGCCATCGCCAGCACCCACACGCGGCCGCTGACCTCGTGGTCGCCCTCCCCCACGAGCTGCTCGCCCTCGAGCACGGCGGCGATCGCGCCGACCGCCGTCGGCGCGTCCAGCTTGGACGCCTCGCGCGACTCGCGGACGTAGCGGCGGGCGAGCTGGCGCTCGGTCATCGCGCCGACGAGCTCCTTGGCGTCGTCGACGATCGGCACGAGGTCGACGTCGTCGCGGGCCATGATCAGACCGACCTCGCGGACGGGCTCGCCGTGCTCGGCGAGCGGGAACCGCTCGCGCATGACGTCGCGGACGCGCAGCATGATGTGCGGGAGCAGCGGCGGCTCGGACGCGCCGCTGCGGTCGAGCACCCAGCGCGTCTGCGCGTTGAGGTCGCCGAGCCGCACCGGCACGTACTCGTTGCGCGGGTCGAGCCGGCCCTTGAGCTCGGCGTAGCCGATCGCCGACGCGATCGAGTCGGTGTCGGGATTGCGGTGCCCGGTGACGTAGACGCGCGCCACGAGGACATGATGGCTCATGATGTGCGGTCCACGTGATCGAGCGCTTGCTGAAGATCGAGGTGTCGGCGCTGTGTGACGCCGACAAGGGCCTGCCCGTGGTCGATCCCGGGATCCGCGCGATGGTGCCAGACGTGCGGATGGCGGGCCCGGCGCTGACCGTCGTCGCGCAGGACGACCACCTGCCGGTGTTCAGCGCGCTCGCCGAAGCCGCGCCCGGCGACGTGCTCGTGGTCGTCAACGGCGGCGGCCGGCGCGCGGTGGTCGGCGAGCTGTTCGCGACCGAGGCCAAGCGCCGCGGCCTCGCCGGGATCGTGGTCGACGGGCTGTGCCGGGACGTGGCCGGGCTGCGGCGGCTCGGCCTGCCGTTCTTCGCGCGCGGCACGGTGCCGGCCTCCGGCTCGACGGTCTCGCGCGCCGCGCTGCGCCAGCGGGTGCGCTGCGGCGGCGTCGACGTGGGGCCGGGCGACATCGTGTTCGGCGACGACGACGGGCTCGTGATCGCGCCGCCCGACCGCATGGCCGCGGCGCTGGAGGGCGGTGAGGCGATCGGCCGCGCCGAGCGGGCGATGCTGTCGGCGATGGCCGCGGGCCGTCCCCTGCACGAGCTGACCAGCTTCGCCGAGCACGTGGCGGCGCTCGACGACGGGCGCGAGAGCGCGCTGGAGTTCCGTGTCGACTGAGCTCGCGACGATCCTGGCGGGCGCCCCGCCCGGCGTGCTGTCGCTCGCGGGCGGCTTCCCGAACCCGAGCACGTTCCCCACCGCCGAGATCGCGGACATCGTCGCGCGGCTGATGCGCGACGACCCCGGGGTCGCGCTGCAGTACACGGCGCCCGAGGGGATCCGCAGCGTGCGCGAGTACCTCTGCGAGCGCCAGGAGCAGCAGCAGGGCCGGCGCCCGGCGCTCGAGGAGCTGATGGTCACGAGCGGCGGGATGGAGTGCATCGCGCTCACCTGCCGCGGCGTGCTCGCCGCGGGCGACACCGTCATGGTCGAGGCGCCGACCTACCTCGGCGCCCTGATGGCGTTCGAGGGCGCGGGCCTGCCGGTCGAGAGCGTGCCGCTGGACGCCGACGGTCTCCAGGTCGACGCGCTGGCCGAGCGGCTCGCGGCCGGTGTGCGGCCGAAGCTGCTGTACGTGATCCCCGACCATCAGAACCCGTCCGGGCTGACGCTGTCGCTGGAGCGCCGCCGCGCGCTGGTCGAGCTGTGCCGGCGCCACGACGTGCTGATCTTCGAGGACGTCGCCTATCGCGAGATCAGCTTCGACGGCTCGTCGCTGCCGTCGCTGTGGTCGCTGGCGCCGGACGTCGTGCTGCAGGCGGGCACGTTCTCCAAGTTGCTGTCCCCCGGCGTCCGGCTCGGCTGGGCGGCCGCGCGGCCCGACGTGATCGCACGGCTGGCGGCGGCCAAGCAGCTGACCGACCAGTGCGCCGGCGCGCTCGGCCAGCGGATCGTCGAGGAGTACGGGCGCGCGGGGCTGTTCGAGCGCGGCGTGCCGCGCTCGCGCGAGCTGTACGCCTCGCACTGGCGGGCGATG
>DASSUW010000095.1:0-10006 GCA_035706585.1 Solirubrobacteraceae bacterium
ATCCGGCTCGGCGTCGTGCTGCTCGATTCCGTCGACCCGGGGCGGCAGGCCGAGCGCCTGCTCGACCGCGGCTTCGCGCGCGTGCACTGACGCCTGGGGGCGAGCGGCCACGCGCCACGCGCCACGCCCCACGCGCCACCGCCACGCGGGTTGTCGACTTTCGGGCGCTATGCGGGGGTAACTCGACAACGTGGCACCGCGCCGCTCGTCAGGCGCCGCGACGGCCGCCCTACCCCGCCGCGGTCTCCGCCGACCCCGTCGCGCCCTCGGTGTTCACCACGAGAACCGTCGCGGCGGCCGAGATGTCGAGAGCGTCGCGGAACGCCAGCAGCCCCGCCAACCCCGCTGCGCCGCTCTCGCCGGCCACGACCCCGTCGGCGGCCAGCAGCCGCACCGCCTCGAACGCCCACCGGTCGTCGATCGCCGCGAACGCCTCGATCCCGCCCGCGACGACGGGCCACGCCACCGGCGACACGCGCCCGCAGTTCAGTCCGGCCATCACGGACGGGTGCGGTCCCGGCACGTCCACCGGCGCGCCGGCCTCGATCGAGGCGAGCGCGCAGGCGGCGGTCGCGGGCTCGACGCCGATGATCCGCGCGCCGGCGAACCGGCGCACCATCGCGGCCGCGAACGAGCCGACGCCGATCTGCACCGCCACGACGTCCGGCTCGAGGTCGATCTCCGCGCCGATCGTCGCGTAGCCGTCGATCACCCAACCGGGCACGGTCTCATAGCCCGGCCACGCCGTGTCCTGGATCACGAGCACGTCGTCGCTCGCCAGCGCGGTGGCGCGCTCGACCGCCTCGTCGTACGTGCCCGCGACGACCTCGACCCGCGCGCCCTCGGCGGCGATCGCGGCGCGCCGCGGTGCGACCATGTCCGCCGGCACGAACACGACCGCCGGCAGGCCGAGCCGGCGCGCCATCCACGCGACCGCGCGGCCGTGATTGCCATCGGTCGCGCAGGCGAGCGTGACGTCGCGGCGGTCGCCGACGGCGCGGTGCGTCGCCCACGACGCGCCGAGCACCTTGAACGACGGCAGCCCGAACCGCGACGACTCGTCCTTGACCAGCACGCGCGCCACGCCGAGCGCGCGCGCCGCCCCCGGCGCGTCGACGAGCGGCGTCGCCCGGTAGCCGGGCAGCGCGCGGTGGAACGCGAACGCGTCGGCGACCGCCGCGTCGCGCGCGCCCGCCGCGGCGCGCGCGGCCGGCGAGAAACGCGGGTTGGCGACAAGCCGGTCGCCGGCGGCGCACCCGGATCCCGCGGCGGCGCTCCCGTCGCCGGTCACGACGCGGTCAGCGCGGCGGCCAGCGCCCCGTATCCCTCGGCGCCCGCGTACAGCTCGTCGAGCTCGATGAACTCGTCGACGCGATGCGCGAGCGTCTCGTCTCCGGGCCCGTACCCGAGCGTCGGGATGCCGAGCGCGGCGGTGCCGCTGCCGTTCGTGCAGAACATCCAGTAGTGCGGCTCCGCGCCGACGGCCGCGAGCGCGGTCGACGCGGGCGGCGCCGCGGGATCGGTGTACCACGCGTCGGCGAAGTTCGGCGCCTCGACGGCGGCGCCCGAGTAGGAGTCGAACCGATCGACCGCGAGCGTCACCTGCCCGCGCGCGCCGTGCGGCGCCACCGCCGCGTCGACGACGGCACGCAGCTGCTCCACGACGTCCTCCCGGCGCTCGCCCGGCAGCGTGCGGCGGTCGAACGTGACGATGCAGTGGTCCGGGACCACCGACAGCGCCGGGTACGGGCGGCTCGCGATGTCGGTCGCGACGAGGATCGCGCGACCGAGCTCCGGATGCGCCGGCAGCGCGATCTCGCGCGCCGCCCGCAGCACGTCGGCCATCGCCTCGACCGCGTTGACGCCGAGCTCGGGCCGCGACGAGTGCGTCGGCTGCCCGAACACCTCGACCACCAGCTCGGCCCGCCCGCGCTGGCCGACCGCGACGCGCCGCGCCGTCGCCTCGCAGATCACCGCCACGTCCGGCCGCACCCGGCGCGCCACCGCGACCGTCGCGAACCCCTCGATCATCTCCTCGGCGATCGAGGCGCTCACGACCAGCCGGCCGCCGGCCAGCGGCGCGGCCGCCGCGCCGTGCACGACAGCGGCCAGCGGACCCTTCATGTCCATCGCCCCGCGGCCGTACAGCCGCCCGTCGCGCAGCTCGCCCGCCGGATCGACCGACCAGGCCGCCGGATCGGTCACGCCCACCGTGTCCATGTGCGCGTCGAACAGCACGCACGGTCCGGGGCCGAAGTCGAGCGTCCCGACCACGTTGCCGAGCTCGTCCACCTCGACCGCGTAGCCGAGGCGCTCCATCTCGCGCCGCACGCGGTCCGCGACGGCGCCTTCGCGGCCCGACGGGCTTGCCGTGCCGACAAGGTCGAGCGCGAAGGTTTCCACTGCGTCACGATCGAGAGTCACCGTCGCGACATAATGCCGGGCTCCGGTCCCGGATGGGTACCGCGACACCGCATGAGCACGCCTCAGCACATCTACTGGCGCCGCCGCCTGACCCTGCTCGGCGTGCTGGCCCTCGGCATCGCCGCCGCCGCCGTGCTCATCGGCAGCGGTGACGGGAACCCGCAGCGCACCGCGGCGGACGACGCGGCCGTTCCGCCGCCTCCGGTGGAGCTGCCGCGCGGCGGGCGCAGCATCCTGCCCGAGTTCCGGGTGGTCGCGTACTACGGCGCGCCGCAGAGCCGCGAGCTCGGCGCGCTCGGCATCGGCTCCCCGCGCGGCGCGGCCCGCCGCCTGGCCCGCCAGGCGCGCCCGTACGCGACCAAGCGCCGCCCGGTGCTGCCGGCGCTCGAGCTGATCACCGTGATCGCGAACGCCGACGCGGGTGAGGACGGCATGTACCGCAGCCGCCAGCGCGACTCCGTCATCCGCCGCTACCTGCGTGCCGCCCGGCGCGCCAAGGCGCTGCTGCTGCTCGACCTCCAGCCCGGCCGCTCGGACTTCTTCACGGAGGCGACGCGGCTCAAGAAGTGGCTCAAGCAGCCCGACGTGAGCCTCGCGCTCGACCCGGAGTGGCGCGTCACGGGCGACCAGGTGCCCGGCCAGGTCATCGGGCAGGTCGACGCCCGCGAGGTCAACGCCACGTCGGCCTGGCTCGCACAGCTCGTGGCCAAGCACGACCTGCCCGAGAAGCTGTTCGTCATCCACCAGTTCACCGACGACATGGTCCCCGAGCAGGAGCTCAAGCCGCGCGACGGCCTCGCGATCGTGCTCAACGTCGACGGCTTCGGCAACCAGGCCGTCAAGAAGGCCAAGTACCGCGACTTCACCCGCCAGGCGCCGCACGCGTTCCACGGCTTCAAGCTCTTCTACGAAGAGGACACCGACATGATGCGCCCGCGCCAGGTCATGCGGCTGCGGCCCAAGCCGGTCCTCGTGGTCTACGAGTAGAGCGCGCCGACCCAGGTCTCGGTCTCGTCGGGATGCAGGCCGCCGTGGTGGCCGCGGAACGCGGCGGCGACGTTGGGCGCCGAGCGCAGCCAAGCGGTGCGACCGGCGGCCGGGAGCACGCACACGTCCCCGAGCCGCTGGCGCAGCCGCGGGCCGACCGAGGCGAACAGCCCCGCGGCGGGACGCACCTCGGCGCGCTCGCCGAGCCGCTCGGCCAGCCCGGCCGCCACCTCGTCCGCCGCGCCCGGCACGGTGTGGAGGAAGACGTCGCGCGACGACCCCGCCGGCCGCTGGGTGAGCAGCCGCGGCAGCTCGGGCCAGAGCTCGTCGAGGAAGTCCACGCGCGCGGGATCGACCGGCACCTGCCCGTGGTCGGCGGTCACGAGCACCAGCGCGCCCGGCACGGCAGGCAGCCCTGCCTCGAGCGCGTCGAGCGCCTGCACCGCCGCGGCCTGGAACTGCGGGGAGTCCGGCCCGTGCCGGTGACCGGCCGCGTCGATCCGGTCCCAGTACAGGTACGCGTAGCCGCCCGCCGCGAGCGCGTCGGCGAACCGCCGCACGCCGAGCTCGAACGTCGCGAACGGCTGCAGCCGCGCGCCCGCCGCGAACACGCGGTCGTACGGCGACGGCGAGAACGACGCCGGCTGCAGCACCGTCGACGGCACCGGCAACCGCTCGTAGAGCGTCTCCCCGTCGAGGAAGCAGCGCGCGTCATCGCTGCGCAGCGGGATCACGACCTCGTCCAGCGACGGCTCGTACACGTTCCACTCGTACAGACCGTGCTCGCCGACGGGCCGCCCGGTGTGCATCGTGGTCACGTGCGCGGTCGTGGTCGGCGGGAACTGCGTGGCGATCGGCGTGATCTCGAGCCGGCGCAGGAACGGGTGGTCCGCATGACGCTCGAGGAACCGGCGCCCGAAGGCGTCGAGCAGCACGACGCCGACCGCCGTCCGCTCCCCGCCGGCGAGCAGCCGCTCGACCGTGGCCGGGATGTCGGCGAACGAGCGCATCGCGGGAGGCTAGCCTCCGACGGCGTGCATCTGTGGACGCACCACCGCTGGCAGTTCCCGCTGCCCGAGACGAACCGGTTCCCGCTCGACAAGTACGCGCTGCTGGCCGACCGGATGGCCGCCGCGGGCCATGAGCTGCACGAGGCCGAGGCGGTCCCGTGGCCGTGGCTGGACGCCGTCCACGACCCCGAGCTGGTCGCGCGCATCCGCAGCGGCGCCCTCAGCGTCCGCGAGGAGCGCGGGCTCGGGCTCCCGTGGTCGCCCGCGCTGGTGGAGCGCAGCCGCCGCTCGGTCGCCGGGACGATCGCCGCCGCGCGGTTCGCGCTCGGCGCCGGGCTGGGCGTGAACCTCGGCGGCGGGACGCACCACGCCGGCCGCGCGTTCGCCCGCGGCTACTGCGTGTTCAACGACGTCGCGGTCGCGCTGTCGCGCCTGCGCGCCGACGGCCGCGCCCGGCGGGCGCTGATCGTCGACTGCGACGTGCACCAGGGCGACGGCACGGCCGACCTGCTCGGGCCCGACCCCGACTGCTTCACGCTGTCGCTGCACGGTGCGCGCAACTACCCGTTCCAGCGGATCCCGTCGGACCTCGACGTCGACCTGGCGGCCGGGACCGGCGACGACCGCTATCTGCAGGCGCTCGACGAGGCGCTGGACTTCGCGATCCCGCGTGCCGGCGCCGACGTCGCGTTCTACCTCGCGGGCGCCGACCCGTGGGAGGGCGACCGGCTCGGCAAGCTCGCGCTCACGAAGGCGGGGCTGCGCGCGCGCGACGAGCTCGTGCTCGACCGCCTGCGGGGCGCCGGTGCCGCGGTCTGCGTCGTGCTCGCCGGCGGCTACGCCGAGCGCGTGGCCGACACCGTCGACATCCACGCGAGCACCGTGGCCGCGGTGGCCGCGCGTGAACCGCGAACGACGCTTGCGCGTTAACCCGAGCGCCGACCCACACGAAGGGGGATTCAGATGCGCTCGATGCTGATCCTGGCGGCGCTGGCCGCCCTGGTGCTCGCGGCGCCCGCCAGCGCCAAGGTCAAGCGGCTCGAGGCCGACATGAGCGGCGCGCAGGAGACGCCGGCCAGCGATCCCGACGCCCGCGGGACCGCCAAGATCCGGCTCGATCGCGCCAAGAAGAAGGTCTGCTTCACGATCCGGGTCACGAACGTCGAGGACGTCGTCGCCGCCCACATCCACAAGGGCGGCAAGGGCGTCGCCGGCAACATCGTCGTCACGCTCCTCCACGGCCCGGCGGTCGGCAGCAAGTTCACCGGCTGCGAGAAGAACGTGCCACGCGGGACGATCCGAGCCATCCTGCGTCACCCGCGCCGCTACTACGTGAACGTCCACTCGATGGACTTCGCGGGCGGCGAAGTCCGCGGTCAGCTGCACAAGCCCTGACCGCACGGCCCCCTCACCCCGGAGAGCGGTGCTCGTAAGATCAGAGCGCGTTCTCCGGGGGCGTAGTGGTAATGGGAGCACGCGGCCTTTGCAAGGCTGAAGTGGGGGTTCGATTCCCCCCGCCTCCATATGAGCGACACCGTCGTCTTCATCCCGGCGTGGAACGAGGAGAAAGCGCTTCCCGGCGTCCTGCACGAGGCGCACAGCACGCTGCCCGACGCCGATCTGCTCGTGATCGACGACGGCTCCACCGACCGCACGGCGATCGTGGCCCGCGAGGCCGGTGCCGACGTCGTGTCGTTCGAGGAGAACCGCGGGCTGCGCGAGGGGATCGCCGAGGGCTATCGCCAGGCGCTCGTGCGCGGCTACGCCTACTGCGGCCGGCTCGACGCCGACGGCCAGCACCCCGCCGAGGAGCTCAAGCGCATGCTCGAGCTCGTGCGGGCCGACGCGTGCGATGTCGCGGTCGGCTCGCGCTTCCTGCCGGAGTCCGGCAAGGACGGCGAGAAGTACAAGCCGCCGCCCGAGCGCGTCTTCGGCACGTCGCTGCTGCGGCTGCTCATGCGCCTGCGGCTCGGGCAGCCGATCTCCGACGGCACGAGCGGGCTCTACGCGGTCAACCGCAACGCGCTCGCGCTGCTGGCCGATCCGTACGTGTGCGAGGCGCCCGAGGTGGAGGCGCTGGTGCGGATCACCGACGCCAAGCTGCGGCTGATCGAGGTGCCGGTGCACATGCGCCAGCGCGAGCACGGCGAGTCGTCGTTCCGCGGCAAGCGCGCGGTGCAGCTCGTCGTCACGATCGGGCTCACGCTGTTCGCGGAGGAGCTGTTCCGGCGCCGCTACCACCGCAAGCAGCAGAAGTCCGGCGTCGGGAAGCTGCTCCCGCGGCGAGGCTGACCGCCACCAGCGCCGCGGTGAACACGACCTGCCGCCGCCGCCCGATCTGCCGGGCGGGGGCGAACGGCCACAGCATCGGCGTCGGCGCGGCGCGGTCGCCCGCGTCGTGGAGGAAGTGCGACACGAGCCCGCCGAACACGGCCCAGCCTTCGCGCGGGCCGCGTGTGCGGGCGACCGCGGCGCCGGCGGCGAACGCCGTCACGAGGCTGTGGGTCCGCGGGCGTGTGGGCAGCGCCGTCGTGTCGCGCACGCGTACGGACCGCGCCGCCACGGCATGGTCGAGATCGATCACCAGCGCCGCCGTCACCGCGGCGCGCACGGCGGGCCGCCCTAGCGGCGCCGCCACGGCGGCCGCGATCAGCGCATGCTGGAGAGGATCGGTGTAGACCTGGATGGCGCGCGGCATGTCAGCGGCGCGCGGCGCGAGCTCGGTTCACGAATACATTGTCCAGCGCCGCGCGCAGACCGACCGCGAGCGCGCCGGTCAGCACGGCGGCGTCGCCGAGGCCGGACACCTCGACGCGCGGCGGGTACGGGCAGCGCTCGGCGAGCAGCGTGCGGATCGGCTCGAGCAGCAGGTCGGCGTTGGCGCCGATCCCGCCGCCGATGACGACGAGCGCGACGTCGACGACCGCCGCGATCGGCACCACGTGGGCGGCGATCCGCTGCGCCTCCTCGGCCACGACCGCCTGCGCGAGCGCGTCGCCGGCACGCGCCGCGGCGAAGATCGCGCGCACGTCGTACGGCGGCTCCAGCGACGTCGCCAGCCGGTCCTCCTCGACCAGCCGCGCGGCGTAGGCCGAGACGCCGACCGCGGCCGGGTCGTTGTCGAGCACGTGCTCGAGCTCGCCGGCGGCGCCGTGGTGGCCGCGGTGCAGCTCGCCGCGCAGGACGAGCCCGCACCCGAGGCCCGTGCCGACCGACACGAACGCGAAGTCGTCGACCCCTTCGGCGATGCCTCGCCACTGCTCGCCGACGGCGGCGAGGCTGACGTCGTTCTCGGCGGTGACGGGGACGCCGAGCCGCTGCCGCAGCGCCTCGGCGATCGGCAGCCCGTTCAGCCCCGGGATGTTCCCGGCCAGGCCGACCCGCCCGCTCGGCGCCTCGATCACGCCCGGCACGCCGGCCACGGCGCCGTCGAGCGCGCCGGAGGGCAGGCCGCCGAGCAGGCGCGTGCGCAGCTCCGCGGCGGCGGCGAGCAGCTGCTGGATGTCCGCCCCGGGCAGCTCGAGGTCGGCGCGCGCCCGCACCGTTCCGCGGAGGTCGCAGACGGCGCCGCGCAGGAACCGCGCGCCGAGATCGAGCCCCAGGACCAGGGCCGCCTCGGGCACCGGCTCGAAGAACGTCGCGCCGTACTTCGGGCCGTCGCGATCGGTGTCCGTCTCGCGCACGAGCCCGGCCTCGAGCAGCGCCGCCAGCGCGACCGAGACCGTCGGCTTGGAGATCCCCACACGGCGCGAGATCTCGGCGCGCGAGATCGGCGCGCAGTCGCGGATCGTGTCCAGGACCGTGCGCTCGTTGATGTCGCGCAGCAGCGGAGGGGTGGCAGGCGATGATGTCGGCAATGTTCGAGGACGGGAATGTTAAGTAAGCCTCCTAAACCAGATCCCTGGGAGCGCGGATTCGGGTTCTTCGCCGGCCGCGAGATCGCCGGGCTCGCGCTGCGGGACCTGCCGTTGCCGGTCCTCGTGCTGCGCGAGAGCGCGCTGGCGCACAACCTCGCCGTGATGGCGCGCTGGTGCGCGGAGCGCGGCGTCTCGCTCGCCCCGCACGGCAAGACGACGATGGCGCCGGAGCTGATCCGGCGCCAGCTCGCGGCGGGCGCGTGGGGGATGACCGCGGCGAGCGTGCCGCAGCTCACGGTCATGCGCGACGCGGGCGCGCGGCGCGTGATCCTCGCCAACCAGCTCGTCGGCGCGCCCGAGATCGCCTGGTTCGAGCGCGCACGGGAGGGGATCGAGGCGTTCTGCCTCGTCGACTCGGTCGCGGGCGTGCGCGCGCTCGCCGCCGGCGTCCGGGCGCCGCTGGGCGTGCTGATCGAGCTCGGCGGGCCGCGGGCCGGCTGCCGGACCGTGGACGCCGCGCTGGCGGTGGCGGACGCCGTGGCGCCGCCGCTGGTGCTCGCGGGCGTCGAGGGCTTCGAGGGGACGCTGCCGGCCGGCGACGTGGACCCGTACCTGGCGCGGCTGCGCGAGCTCGTGCAGGTGCTCGACGGGCGCGGCGCGTTCGCGCGCGTGGACGAGATCGTCGCCACCGCGGGCGGAAGCGCGTTCTTCGATCGCGTGGTGGACGCGCTGCGCTTCGACGGGCTGTCGCGCCCCGTGCGCGTCGTGCTGCGGTCCGGCTGCTACCTCACGCACGACGACGGGGTCTACGCGGAGTCGACGCCGCTGCCGGAGCTGCGCGCCGCGCTGGAGCTATGGGCGCGCGTGCTGTCGTGCCCGGAGCCCGGGCTGGCGATCGCGGGCTTCGGCAAGCGCGACGCGCCGTACGACCTCGGGCTGCCGGTCGTGCGCTCGCACGCGGGCGTGCGCGTGGACGCGCTCAACGACCAGCACGCGTTCCTGCACGACCCGGACGGCGTACTGGCGGTCGGCGACACCGTCGTGTGCGGCATCTCGCATCCGTGCACCGCGTTCGACAAGTGGCCGTTGATCGGCCTTGTGGACGACGACGACGTCGTGCTGGGCGCGGTGCGCACGCGGTTCTGACTCGGCTCCGGGCCGCGCGGCGGCAACCGCGCGGCCCGTGTCGAGCGAGCCGGCCGGAGAGCGGGGGCTCCGGGGCAGGAGAACCGTCCCGCCCTGTGTCCGGCGCCTCTGTCGGGAGTGACGAGAGGGGGCCGCGAGCGGCCTCGTCACTAATGTCGGCGCGTCAGTGCGGGGTCTGAAGACCGTTTTCGGCGCAGCGGACGAGTGTCCGGGCCTACTTGTCCCAGTCGAAGTCGCGCGGCGGGCGCTGCTCGAACCACAGCCGGTCGTGCTCGGGCGTCTCCTGCAGGAACTCCGGAGTCTCCTCCAGAACGTCCTCGCCCTCGGCGGCGTCGGCGTTCCGCGGGTGGTCGAGCGCCTCGTCGGCGGGCACCTCGTCGCGCTCGTCCTCGAGCCAGTCGTGGCGCTGCGTCGGGGCCTCCGCGGGCGGCTCGCCGCCCTCGATGTCGAACGGCTCGCGCTCGTCGCCGGCCTCGACCGGCTCCTCGGCCTCGACGACCGGCTCCTCGGCGGCCGGCGGAGACGGCGCGAACGGGTCGCGGCGCGGCGGCGGGGGCTCGGCCGGCTCGTCGTCGTACGGCT
>DASSUW010000096.1:0-32203 GCA_035706585.1 Solirubrobacteraceae bacterium
GCCGCAGGCAAACCTGAAGGTGGAGCTATGGACGGCGGGCGTGGCCGGTGCGGTCGTCGGTCGTCCACGACTGCGACTGGAAGCGCAGCAGGATCGCCGTCCAGCCCCCGCCCGCCGCGACGATCAGGCCGCCGTCCTGCCAGACGCCGTCGTCGCCGCGGAAGCGAGCGCTGTTGCCCTGATTCATGTGGATGTCGTGGACGCCGTTGCCGGGCCGGAACCCGAACACCTTGTCGCGCGCGCTCTCGGGCCCCCACGGCTCGCCGAACGCGTACACGAGCGCGCCGGGCTCGTCGATCGCGCGCTGGACGTAGTGGTCGAGCATGTCGGCGAGGTCGTTGTCCGGCCCGCTGACGTCCGGCGGCAGCGCGCGCATCTGCGAGCGCTCGAGCAGGTTGCCGCGGATGAAGTCCAGCCCGCCGCGCGGCCCGAGCGCGTGCCACCCGGGCTGCAGGCCCGCGAGCGTGCCGGTGATCGGGTGCTCGAGATCATCGTCGACGAAGTACAGGAGCTCGGACGGCGACTCCTGCGACAGGACGTTGACCGCGGCGCGGTACGTGGCCCCCACCCCGTCGGCGAGGCGGATCTGGTGGTGCGGGCTGTCCGTTCCGCCCTCGCGGCGGCGTTCGATCGCCCGCGCCACGAGCAGTCCGTACTTCTTCAGCGGCATGTCCACTCCAGTGGTTGCTGTGTCACCAACCCGCCTCCCACGGACCGCCGGCCGCGCGGCGCGGGATCTCGCGCACCTCGGGCAGGCCGAACCGGTGCCGGCGCACGGCGTCGGCGTCGCGCCGGATCGTCCGCAGGGCCGACTTGCGGCGCGGATGCAGCGGCACGATCCTCGGCTGCGGTCTCGGGGCGGGCATGGGCGCACACTCGCGCGCGCCGGTTGCGGCCGGCTTACAGAACCCTTGCCGTCGGCTACCCGCCTCGAAACCCCGCCAGTTGCAGGGAGGGGACGCGAGCGCGTCCGCCCCTTCGGTTCGTCCCGCGGGTCACGCTGCGCCGCGACGGCCAATCGGCCAAGCGATAGCGTCCGCGACGATGAGGGTCCTCGAGGTGCTGCCGCGCACCGCGGCCGTGAACGGGCGGCTGACGATTGGCGGCTGCGCGCTCGCCGACGTCGCCGAGGAGTTCGGAACGCCGGCGTTCGTGGTCGACGAGGCGGGGCTGCGGGCGACCGCGCGCGAGTACCGCCAGGAGTTCGCGCGGCGCCATCCGGGCACCGACGTGCACTTCGCCTCCAAGGCGCTGCCGTGCGCGCCGGTGACGCGGATCCTGGCCGAGGAGGGCCTGGGCTGCGACGTCGCGTCGGCCGGTGAGCTGGCGATCGCGCTGGCCGCCGGATTCGACCCCGAGCACATCCTGCTGCACGGCAACGCCAAGAGCGACCGCGACATCGGCGACGCCGTCGCGGCGGGCGTCGGGCTCGTGGTGATCGACGGGCCCGACGACGTCGACCGGCTCGAGCGGCTCGCGACAGGGCCGCAGAAGGTGCTGCTGCGCGTGAACCCGGCCGTGCCGGGCGCGACGCACGCCGCGATGGACACCGGCAGCCCGGAGGCCAAGTTCGGCGTGGCGCTCGACGCAGCGCCGGAGCTGATCCGGAGGATCGGGAGCGCGGGGCTCGACCTGCGCGGGCTGCACGTGCACATCGGGTCGCAGCTGCTCGACCTCGACGGCTTCGGCCGCGCGGCGCAGGCGATCGCCGCGCTCGGCGACTTTCCCGTCTACGACCTCGGCGGCGGGCTCGGCATCCGCTACCGCCCCGAGGACGACGCGCCGTCCGTCGCCGACTACGCCGAGGCGACCGTCGCCGCCCTGCACGCCCACCTCAGCCGGGACGCGCAGCTGATCGTCGAGCCCGGCCGCTCGGTCGTCGGCCGCTCGATCGTCACGCTCTACTCGGTCGTGACCGTCAAGCGCGGCGCGCTCACGCACGTCGCGGTCGACGGCGGGATGGGCGACAACCTCGAGCCAATGCTCTACGGCCAGCGCTTCGCGCCGTTCGTGCTCGACGCCGACCGGCCGGCGCTGACCTGCGAGCTCGTCGGCCACCACTGCGAGAGCGGCGACGTGCTCGAGCACGGCGTCGCGCTGGCGTCGCCGCAGGTGGGCGACCGCGTCGTGATGCCGGTCACCGGCGCCTACTGCTACTCGCTCGCCAACAACTACAACGGCGCTCGCCGCCCGCCGGTCGTGATCTGCCGCGACGGCGACGCCCGCCTCGCGGTCCGGCGCGAGACGATGGACGACCTGCTGGCGCGCTACGTGCAGTGAACGAACGCGTGCGCAGCCCTTTGGACGCCGCACGGTTGCCGCCCGCCGGCCGATCGCGGAGCATCGCGGCGTGACCCCGCATCCGCTGGACCCGCTCAGCGCGGAGGAGATCCGCCAGGCGGCGGCGATCCTGCGCCGCGACCATGGCGTCGGCGACCGCTGGCGCTTCGCCTCGATCGAGCTGCGCGAGCCGCCGAAGGGCGAGGCGATCGCACGCCAGGCCGAGGTGATCTGCTGGGACCGCGACGGCGGCGCCGTGTTCAAGGCGCGCGTGGACCTCGACGGCGACCGGACCGTCGCCTGGGACGAGCAGCCCGACGGCCAGCCGAACATGACCGTCGACGAGTTCAAGGAGTGCGACGAGGCGCTGCGCCGCGACCCGCGCGTGATCGAGGCGCTGGCCGCCCGCGGCATCACCGACATGAGCCGCGTGCTGATCGACACGTGGGCGTACGGCGCGCACCTCGTGCCCGAGCAGCACCGCGGCGGGCGGATCGGCTGGGCCGACGTCTGGTACCGCAGTCAGGAGGGCTCGAGCCCGTACGCGAACCCGGTCACCGGGCTGCACTTCGTCGTCGACCTCAACGCGATGAAGCTGCTCGAGGTCGAGGACGGCCACCGCGTCGACGAGCCGGACACGATGGGCGAGTACGTGCCGCACCTGGTCCCGGGCCAGCGCCTGCGGGACGACATCAAGCCGCTCGAGATCGTCCAGCCGGAGGGCGTCTCGTTCACGCTCGACGGGAACCTGCTCACGTGGCAGAAGTGGGCGCTGCGAATCGGCTTCAACCACCGCGAGGGCCTGCTCCTGCACACGGTCGGCTACGACGGCCGCTCGGTCGCGCACCGCCTGTCGTTCGCCGAGATGGTCGTCCCGTACCGCGACCCGACGACCGACCACTACCGGCGCACGGCGTTCGACATCGGGGAGTGGGGACTCGGCTTCATGACGACGTCGCTCGAGCTCGGCTGCGACTGCCTCGGCGAGATCGTCTACCTCGACGCCGTCCTGCACGACACGCGCGGCGAGCCATACACGATCAAGAACGCGATCTGCGTCCACGAGGAGGACGACGCGGTCCTGTGGAAGCACGTCGACGCCGTCACCGGCGCCGAGGTCCGCCGCTCGCGTCGGCTCGTGATCTCGTTCCACGTCACGGTCGC
The DNA here is from genome assembly GCA_035706585.1 of Solirubrobacteraceae bacterium. Classification (GTDB taxonomy): domain Bacteria; phylum Actinomycetota; class Thermoleophilia; order Solirubrobacterales; family Solirubrobacteraceae; genus DASSUW01. The sequence goes on from DASSUW010000096.1 coordinate 3,445, forward strand.
CAACTACGAGTACCTCGTCTACTGGCGGCTCTACCAGGACGGCAACATCGAGTGCGAGGTGCGGGCGACCGGGATCATGGTCACGACCCACTTCGCCGCCGGCGCGCAGCCGCCGTACGGCACGCTGGTCGACGAGCGCACGTACGCGCCGTTCCACCAGCACTTCCTCGTCGCCCGCCTCGACCTCGACGTCGACGGCGCGGCCAACACGGTCCACATGACCGAGTCCGAGGCGCTGCCGGTCGGTCCCGAGAATCCGCACGGCCTCGCGCTCGTGCAGCGCAGCACGCCGCTGCGCACCGAGCAGGAGGGGATCCAGGACTACGACTGGACCACCCAGCGCGCGTGGAAGGTCGTCAACGACGGCGTCCGCAACGGCCTCGGGACGCCGGTCGGCTACAAGCTCGTCCCGGGCGGCGCGTTCCCGAGCATGCTCGACCCCGACTCGCCGGTGCTGCGGCGCGCGCGGGCGATCGACCACACGCTGTGGGTCACGCCCTACCACCCCGACGAGCGCTGGCCGTGCGGCGAGTTCGTCGTGCAGTCAGAGCAGGACCGTGGCCTGCCGGTGTGGACGGCGCAGGACCGCCCGATCGAGAACACGGATGTCGTGCTGTGGTACGTGTTCGGCATCCACCACATCACCCGGCCCGAGGAGTGGCCCGTCATGTCGGTCGACGTCGTCTCGTTCTGGCTGAAGCCCGTCGGCTTCTTCGATCGCAACCCGGCGCTGGATGTGCCGCACACATAGAGGAGAGAGACCCCCATGAGCCGCGAGCTGAGCAACTTCATCAACGGCAAGCCGGTCGCCGCGGCGAGCGGCGAGACCACCGACCTGGTCGACCCCAGCACCGGCGACGTGTTCGCGAAGGCGCCGCTGTCGCGCGACGCCGACATCGACGCCGCGTTCCAGTCGGCCGAGCGCGCGTTCGAGAGCTGGCGCGACACGACGCCGAGCGAGCGCCAGCAGATGCTGCTGAAGATCGCCGACGCGATCGAGTCGCGCGCCGAGGAGCTCGTCAAGATCGAGTCCGAGAACACCGGCAAGCCGGTCCAGCTGACCATGGACGAGGAGATCCCGCCGATGGTCGACCAGATCCGCTTCTTCGCGGGCGCGGCGCGCGTGCTGGAGGGCAAGTCCGCGGGCGAGTACATGCGCGGGTTCACGTCGTTCATCCGCCGCGAGCCGGTCGGCGTCTGCGCCGCCGTGACGCCGTGGAACTACCCGGCCATGATGGGCGTCTGGAAGTGGGCGCCGGCGCTGGCCGCAGGCAACTGCATGGTGCTCAAGCCGTCCGACACGACGCCCGCGAGCTCTGTCTGGATGGCCGAGGTGATGGCCGAGTTCCTGCCCGAGGGCGTCTTCAACGTCGTCTGCGGCGACCGCGAGACCGGCGCCAAGCTCGTCAGCCACCCGACGCCGCAGATGGTCTCGATCACCGGCAGCGTGCGCGCCGGCATGGCGGTTGCCAAGGCCGCGGCCGACGACGTCAAGAACGTGCACCTCGAGCTCGGCGGCAAGGCGCCGGTGATCGTGTTCGACGACGCCGACATCGAGAGCGCGGCCGAGAACATCGCGATCGCCGGCTACTTCAACGCCGGGCAGGACTGCACGGCGGCGACGCGCGTGCTCGCCGGCCCCGGCGTGCACGACGACTTCGTGTCCGCGCTCGAGGAGCAGGCCAAGGGCACGCGCACCGGCCCGCCGAACGACGGCGAGGTCCTGTACGGGCCGCTGAACAACGAGAATCAGCTCGCGCAGGTCAGCGGGTTCCTCGACCGCACGCCCGACCACGCGAACGTCGTGGCCGGCGGGCACCGCCAGGGCGACCGCGGCTACTTCTGGGAGCCGACCGTGGTCGACGGCCTGCGCCAGGACGACGAGATGATCCAGAACGAGATCTTCGGGCCGGTCATCACCGTCCAGCAGTTCAGCGACGAGGACGAGGCGGCCAAGTGGGCGAACGGAGTCCAGTACGGCCTCGCGTCGAGCGTGTGGACGCAGGACCACGGGCGCGCCATGCGGATGTCGCGCCGGCTCGACTTCGGCTGCGTGTGGATCAACTGCCACATCCCGCTCGTGGCCGAGATGCCGCACGGCGGCTTCAAGCACTCCGGCTACGGCAAGGACCTGTCGATGTACGGGCTCGAGGACTACACGCGCATCAAGCACGTGATGAGCGCGATCGACTGAGCGTCCCCTCCTCGAACGCGCCGATGGCCTGGCGCCACGTGGCGTCGGGCCATCGGAGGTCGACCGCCCCCTCGACCGGGCGGTAGGTCGCCGTGTAGAGCGTCCCGAAGCCCTCGGCGTACGCGGTGCTGTAGAGCGGCGGCTCGAGGAACGCGGCGACGAACTCCTCCTCGCCGGCTCCGGCGTCGAGCAGCTCGAGCATGCACCGCTCGCGCTCCTCCGAGCGCACGGCCTCGGCGTGCTCGGGCCACTCGACCGTGCGCTGGTGGTTGGTGGCGACGAGCGCCCGGCCGATCTCGACGGGACGGTCGGGCGCCACATGGGCGGTCGTCGCATCGCCCTCGCGATCGACGATCGTCAGGTTGTACGACGCCTGGACCGGGAGCCGCGCAAGCACCGCGACCGCCTCGCGCGTGGTCGCGCACAGCTCGAGCAGGTAGCGGACGATCAGCGGCATCGCGAACCCGGGCGCGGTGACGCGGCGGCCCCCGAACGCGAGCGACATCGCGAGCCCGGCGTCGTTGACGCCGTCGAGCAGACCCCACAGGCAGTCGCTCATCCCGAGCACGCGCCGGCCGGTGTAGGCCGAGAGCACAACCACGCCCTCGAGCAGCGTGGGGTCGAAGTCGTAGTTGCGTACGAGCAGCGGCTCGGGATGCGTCAGCACGGCCTGCGAGCAGCCGGTGACCAGCGGCGGCGGGTCGTAGAGCGACAGCATGCGCGCGGCGAGGTCACCGCCGCCGGCGAGCTCGGTGATCCGCTCGTAGGTCGGGACCAGCTCGGGCATGTGGAACTCGAGCGCGTGCCGGCAGGCCAGGTAGGAGGGCCGCGCGGCGTCGCCGTCGCGCAGGTACCAGGCGCGGTAGGCGGGCCAGGTGGCCTCGAACCGCTCCCGGAAGCGGGCGCCGGGCTGCGGCTCGGCGACGGCGTGGAGCTCGAGCACGCCGTGAGGCTATGCGGTCTTGAACGCCATCGCGCCCGCGGGCGCCGGCTGGTCCGGCGGTATGTACTGGCGCACGCCGGAGAACTGGCCGTGGATCGCGTCGATCCACTGGTGCGCGCGCGGCGTGAGCTCGTTGTCCTCGGTCTGCATCCGCGAGCGGGCGACGAGCACGCCGAGGTCGGCACCGGGGTAACGGTAGTCGCCGGGCGCGAGCACGCGCAGGTAGAACGCCTCCGACTCGTCGTGCAGGCTGTGCCAGTCGTGGCCCCAGCGCGCGAAGTCGATCGCGCCGTGATCGCTCATCCGCCAGATGCCGGTCTTCGGCGCGGCCGTGAGCTGCTCGACCTCGTCGCCGGTGTCCTTGAGGATGATCTGGCTCCAGACGTCGATGCTCGACGCCTGCGCCCAGCGCCGGTTGATGTCGTCGACGTCGATCTCGTAGTCGACGTCGAGGAACTCGAGCAGGTGGAAGAGGAACAGCGGCACGTCGGCGTACGCCCCGGCGGTGACGTTGGTCATCGACGTCACGCCGCTGATGCGCGGGTTGATCTCGCCGAGATAGAGCTCGCCGGTGTCGACGTCGGCCAGGTAGTCGATCTCGACGAAGCCGCGGTACCCCTCGCCGGCGAGCCGGTCGCCGAGCTTGCGCGTGAGCACGCGGGCGCGCTCGCGGTGCTCGGGGCTGAGCGCCTCGGGGAAGATGTCGTTGCCGCACCAGCCGCCCTTGTGCGGCGTCAGCTCCGGGTAGCCCGTGAGGTCGGTCATCAGCGGGCCGACGACGGTGCCGTGGCGCGTGATGACCGCCTCGACGGCGGCCGCGCGGCAGTTGATCCGCCGCATCACCTTGAGTTCCTGGTCGACGATGTCGCCGGCGTAGCGATCCCAGTCGGCGGCGCTCTTGATGAAGAACGTGGTCTTGCCGCTGTCGCCGTACGGGGTCTGGACGACCAGGTCGTCGCCGAGGCCGGCCTGCTGCGCGAGCGCGGTCAGCTCCCCGTACGTGCGCGCCCAGCCGAGCGTGTTGGGCGCGCTCGGGACGCCCGCCTCGTTGCCGAGTTGCGTCGTGACGATCTTCGAGTCCAGCCGGTGGCGGAGCTCGGCCGACGGGTGCGCGACCTCGAGTCCGGCCGCCGCGGCGGCCTCCTCGGTCGCGTCGTCGAACATGACGAACACGCACTTGCCCCCGCCGCCGCGCCTGGCGATGCCGTCGAGCACCTCCTTGTGGCCGAGCAGGTAGTTGCAGATGTCCTCCATCGACTCGAACTCGCGGTACGGCAGCTCCGACGGCACGAACACGCGCGGATGCGTGCCCTCGAACGAGTCGAAGTAGTTCACGTAGAAGAAGTTCCGGAGCCAGCGGTCGATGCCCAGGAGGTTGAAGGCCGTCGGCGAGACGAAGTAGACGGGCGTCTGGTTCGTGCGGAAGAACGCGCGGATGTCGGAGATGCCGCGGAGCATGGTCCGATCCTCTCGCCCGCGTGCGCGCGCGTCCACTCGTACCGCGTCCAAAGCGGCGGCGGCGACTTGGTACGGGTGACAGTGGCCGGAACGCGGGTCCTGCGGGAGGGTCGCGCCCATGGCCATCACCTCCCAACCACAGCCGCGACTGATCGACCAGGTGCTGCGCCGCAAGTCGGTCGGGGTCATGACGGAAGAGACCGGTACCGATCGAGAGGGCGGGGGCGAGCTCAAGCGCACGATCGGGCTGTTCCAGCTGACGCTGTTCGGCGTCGGCGCGACGATCGGCACCGGTATCTTCGTGATCCTCACCGACGCGGTCCCGATCGCCGGACCGTCGGTGATCCTGTCGTTCGCGTTCGCCGGCGTGGTGGCCGGCCTCACCGCGATCTGCTACGCCGAGCTCGCCGGGGCGGTCCCGGTCTCCGGCTCCTCGTATTCGTACGCGTACGCGACGCTCGGCGAGGGCGTCGCGATCGTCGTCGCCGCGTGCCTGTTGCTCGAGTACGGGGTCTCGGCCGCCGGCGTCGCCGTCGGCTGGTCGCAGTACCTGAACGAGCTGCTCGACAACGTGTTCGGGTTCACGCTTCCGGACGCGATCTCGCAGGCGCCGGAGCAGGGCGGCGTGTTCAACGTCCCCGCCGTGGTGCTGATCTGGCTGTGCACGCTCCTGCTCCTGCGCGGGGCGAGCGAGTCGGCCAGGATCAACGCGATCATGGTGCTGATCAAGATCAGCGTGCTGGCCCTGTTCATCGTCGTCGGCGTCCAGGGCTGGGAGTCGGACAACCTGACGAACTTCTTCCCGGACGGCTTCCACGGCGTCAGCGCGGCCGCGGGCATCATCTTCTTCTCCTACATCGGCCTCGACGCGGTGTCGACCGCGGGCGAGGAGGTCAAGAACCCGCGGCGCAACCTGCCGTTGGCGATCATCTTCGCGCTGATCGTCGTGACCGGCATGTATGTGCTGGTGTCGGTCGTGGCCGTGGCCGCGCAGCCGGTGGCCGGCTTCGAGGGTCAGGAGGCCGGGCTGGCCGCGATCCTGGAGGACGTGACGGGGTCGTCGTGGCCCGCCACGGTGCTGGCCGCCGGCGCGGTCATCTCGATCTTCAGCGTCACGCTGGTCGTCATCTACGGCCAGACGCGGATCCTGTTCGCGATGGCGCGCGACGGGATGATCCCGCAGTTCTTCCACAAGCTGAACCCGCGGACGCTGACGCCGGTGGGCTCGACGCTGTTCGTGGCCGTGATCCTGTCGGCGCTCGCCGGCGTCGTTCCGATCAACTTCCTGTTCGAGATGACCAGCATCGGCACGCTCGTGGCGTTCCTGATCGTCTCGATCGGCGTGATGATCCTCCGGCAGCGCTCGCCCGATCTGCCGCGCGGCTTCAAGGTCCCGCTGTATCCGCTCGTCCCGCTCGGCTCGATCGCCGGCTGCATCTGGATCATCCAGGACCTGCGCGCGGTGACGATCTACGTGTTCCTCGGCTGGGCCGCGGTCGCGCTCGTGTGGTACTTCGCCTACAGCATCAAGCATTCGGCGCTCGGAAAGGCGCAGCGGTCATGACGATGGTCGTGGGCTTCGCGCCGGACGGACGCGGCCAGGCGGTGCTGCACCTCGCGGGCATGCTCGCGCGGTCGGGCGGCGAGGATCTGGTCGTGTGCGCGGTCGTGCCGGAGGTCTGGCCGCCGTCGCCGGCGCGGATCGACGCCGAGTACCAGGCGTACGTGCACGGCACCGCCGAGAACGCGCTGAGCCGCGCGCGCGCGAGGCTGGCGGCCGACGTGCCCGCGACCTACCGCGTCGTGCAGGCGCGGTCGACGCCCGCCGGGCTGCTCGACGTGGCGGCCGAGGCCGGCGCCACGCTGATCGTGCTCGGCTCGGCCGCCGACGGTGGGAGCGGGATGGTCTCGCTCGGGTCGGTGAGCTCGCGGCTGCTGCACAGCTCGCCGATCCCGGTGGCGCTCGCACCCCGCGGGTTCCGCATCGGGCCGGGCGCGCGCGTCGAGCGCGTCACCGCGGCGTTCGGCGGCGGCTCGGGGGAGGACCTCGTGATCGCCGCCGCGGGCGTAGCCGCCCGCGTCGGCGCGTCGTTGCGGCTCGCCTCGTTCGCCGTGCACCCGCGGCCGCCCTACACGGCCGGCGTGGGCCGGGAGGGCGACGAGGCGATGATCAGCCAGTGGACCGGCGAGATGCAGGCGGCGGCCCGAGCGGTGCTCGACGACGTCCGCGAGCTGCCGGTGATGCCGCGCGACTGCGAGGCGGTGGTCGGCGAGGGCGAGGACTGGGGCGAGGCGTTGGAGGACATCGACTGGGGCCTTGGAGATGTGCTGGTGGTCGGCTCGAGCTCGATCGGACCGCTGGCGCGGGTGTTCCTGGGCTCGCGCGCGACGAAGATCGTGCGCAACGCCCCGGTGCCGGTGGCGGTCGTGCCGCGCGGGCGGGCGGCCGAGCTGGCCGACCAAGCCGCAGCGGCCGAGACAGCCCCAACTGCGGCTGGGTAGGGCGGCGGGAGCGCCGGCGTGGCCGGGAATTGTCGAGTTTCGGGCGCATACCGCCCGAAAGTCGACAACCGGCGCGCCGGACTACATGCCCGCAGTTCGCCGGAGCGCCACCCCGGTCAGCGCCTCGCGCACCACCCGGTCGGCGACCAGCGCGGAGCTGTCGGCCGAGCCGACGGCGGTCGGGATGACCTCGACGACGTCGAGTCCCACGAGCTCGAGCTCGGTCGCCACGAGGCGTACGCCGAGGAGCAGCTCGCTCGCGGTCAGGCCGCCCGGCTCGGGCGTGCCGGTGCCGCCCGGCAGGTATGCCGGGTCGAGCACGTCGACGTCGACGGTCAGGTAGACGGGCCCGTCGCCGACCGCGTTGATCGCGCGGCCGACGACGTCGCGGATGCCGAGGTCGCGGACGTCGTGCGCGAACAGCGACGTCACGCCACGATCGGCCTGCCACGCGAACTCGGCCTCGCCCGGCCAGTAGCCGCGCAGGCCGATCTGCGCGTACCGCGAGCCGTCGACCTGGCCGCCGTCGAGCAGCTCCTTGACGAACGTGCCGTGCGAGCGCTCGACGCCGAACACCTCGGCGCCGGTGTCCGTGTGCGTGTCGAAGTGCACCATGCCCACAGGGCCGCGCGCGTCCGCGACCGCCTCGACGGACGGCTTTGTCACCGAGTGGTCGCCGCCGAGGACGACCGGCAGCGCGCCGGCGGCGAGCACCGCGCCGACGGTGGCGCGGATCGCGGCGTGCGAGACCGCGGCGTCGGCGGGGATCACCGGCGCGTCGCCGAAGTCGACCACGCGCAGCACCGAGAACGCGTCGACCTTGACCTCCAGGTGCGGCCCGGACGGGCAGCTGGCGGCACGGATCGCCCGCGGGGCGAAGCGGGCGCCCGGGCGGTCGGACACGAGATCGTCCATCGGCGCGCCGACCACGGCCACGTCGAACCCGGCCAGCTCGGCCGGATCCTGCGTGTACGGCGCGCCGGCGAACGTCAGCAGCCCCGCGTAGTCGGGCTTCTCGCCGTACTGCGCCCACCGCTCGAGCGGATCGATCACGCGCCCTCCTCCCTCAACACGTTGATGGTCGTGAACGCCGGGTCGCTCGCGCCGTGCAGGCGCGCCCCGGACGCCGCCAGCTCGCGCAGGTACTCGACGGTCTCGGCCGAGATCCGCTCGCCCGGCAGCAGCGCCGGGACGCCCGGCGGATAGCTGGCGATCGACTCGCACGAGATCCGCCCGACCGCGTCGTCGACCGCGACCTGCTCGGCGTCGCCGAGGAACGCCTCGCGCGGCGGCAGCGCGACCTCGTGGCGCAGCGACGTCGCGGGCGGCACGATCGGCGCGGTCGCGCCGGGCTCGCTCAGCCGCTTGACGACCTCGTCGACGTCGCCGGCGAGCCGCCGCAGCGTCGCCGCCGTCTCGCCGAGCCCGACGATGAACACGACGGTCGCCTGCATCGGCAGCTCGAGGTGGACGTCATAGGAGCGCCGCAGCGCGTCGGCGATCTCGTACCCGGTGCGGCCCGTCCCGCGCACGTCGAGCACGATCCGCATCGGGTCGTAGCCGGCGACGCCCATCTGCCCCACGAGCCCGTGGTCGACCAGCGCGATCCCGGGAATCGTCTCGAACTTCGTACGCGCGACGCCGATCGCCTGCAGCGTCTCCCACAGGATCTGCTCGCCGTGCAGCGCGAGCTGGCGCCGCGCGCCGTCCAGCGACGCCATCAGGAGCGCCGACGGCGACGTCGACCGCAGCAGGCGCAGCGTCCGTGCCACCGCGCCGATGTCCACGCGCCCGCTGTCGGAGAGGTGCAGCATCGCGCTCTGGGTGAGCGAGCCGGCGATCTTGTGCGTGCTCGTGAGCATCGCGTCGGCGCCCTCGGACAGGGCCGTCGGCGGCAGCGCCTCGGTGAAGCCGAAGTGCGGGCCCCACGACTGATCGACGATCAGCGGCACGCCGGCGGCGTGCGCGACGTCGGCCAGCCCGGCGACGTCCGCCACCATGCCGTAGTAGGTCGGCGAGACGATGAACGCCGCGCGCGCCGCGGGCGTCTCGTACAGCGTCCGCTCGAGCGCCTCCGGCGTCACGCAGTGCGTGATGCCGAGCTCGGCGTCGTACTCCGGTGCGACGAAGCTGGGGATACCGCCGCTGAGCACGAGCCCGTCGACGACCGACGCGTGCGAGTTGCGCTGGGCGACGATCGTCGTCCCCAGCGGCGCCAGCGCCAGGCACAGCGCATGGTTGCCCTGCGTGGCGCCGTTGGTGAGGAAGAGCGTGCGCGCGGCGCCGTACGCCTCGGCGGCGAGACGCTCGGCGCGTTCGTACGGGGTCGGCGACGGCCCGAGGTCGATCCCGTGGATGTCCTGCGGGATGTCCATCGCCAGGCAGTCCTCGCCGATCGCCTTGCGCAACCCGGGATCGGCGCCCGGTCCGCCCTTGTGCCCGGGGACGTGGTAGCGCGCCGGCCCCCGGAACGCGTACGCCACGACCGCGTCGAGGTACGGCGCGGTCGGCTGCTCGCTGGCCTCCATCGGAGGCGATCCTTTCAGGTCGCCGTCCCGTCCGCCGACTCGGCGACGAGCGCGATGTAGACGGCCGCGACGGTCGACGGCTGCTTGAGCGAGCGGCCCAGGATCTGCTCCGCGCGCGCGAGCCGGTAGCGCAGCGAGTTGCGGTGCATGTGCAGCGCGGCGGCCGTGCTGGCGATGTCGAGGTCGTGCTCGAAGTACGCCCGCAGCGCCTCGTGCAGCGGCGGGTTGGCGCGCAGCACGGACAGGATCTCGTCGACCTTCGGGCCGAGCCGGTCGCGCGGCACCTCGCTGACCATGAACGTGCCGAGGTCGAAGTCCTCGAAGCGCACGATCCGCCGGCCGCGCGCATGGGCGACGGCCAGCTCGGCGTCGCGCAGCGAGTGGTGGATGTCCGTGATCGCGGAGATGCTGCGGCCGATGCCGATGCGGGCCCCCGGCATCGCCTCGGCGAGCGTCGCCGACACGTCGCCCTGGACCAGCGCGACCTGATCGCCGGCGCGCTGCTGCACCAGGTGCGGGACGCGCTCGGCCTCGAGGCGCGCCACCAGCTCGCGGCCGCCGTCGCGCACCACCATCATCCGCGCGGGGTCGGAGAAATCGATCCCGAACGCCGCCGCGCGGGCGGCGAGCGGCGGCAGATCACGCGCCTCGACCGGCGCCAGCGCCTCCTCCAGCAGCGCGGCCTTGACCGCCTGTTCCTGATCGCGGACCACGTCGCCGAGCCGCGCCATGGCCGCCAGCAGCGGCGCGCTCGCCTCCGCCGCGGGCCTGGCGAGCTTGGAGACGAACCCGGTGCGGCGACTCGCGAGCACGAGCCAGCGGTCGCCGCTCGCGGCCACCGGGGTTGCGACGGCGTGCCAGCCGTCGACGTCGAGCTCGATCAGCCCCGCCGGTTGAGCGCACACCTGGGCGAAGAGCAGGCGCGGCGGCGGCTTGCCGGCGACCATCTCGGGGCTGCCCTCGGCGTCGAGCAGCACGACGCTGGCGTCGAGGAACTTCGCCAGCCGGTCGACCATGGCGCGCTCGGGCTGCGGCGTGCGCAGCGCGTCGACGAGGTAGCGCTGGAGCGCGGTGAGGCGACGGAAGACGTGCTCCTCGGAGCTGGTCAGCGAGGCGTCGACGAAGTGGATGATCTCCCGGAACGGCGTCTCGTACGGCACCGCGAAGACCGGGAAGCCATGCTCGTCGGCCGCCTCGACGAGCGCCGGCGGGACGCGCTTGAACCCGAGGCCGGTGCCGAACCCGAGCGCGCTCACGCCGCCGTCCGCGAGCTGCGGCACGAGCGCACGTTGCGCCTCGACGTTGCCGCGCAGCCGCACCCCGGTGGTGAGCATCACCCAGTCGACGGCCAGCCAGCGCGTCGGGGCGTCGACTTCGACCGCGTGCGCGCCGAGCACCGGTCGTCCGGCGGCGTCCGGGCCGCCGGTCAAGAGCTCGAGTCCGAAGGACTCCTCACAGAGCAGGTCGGCGAGCTGCATCGCTCCCGCGGCGAGTCTACGTCCTGATTGGGCGGCGGCCCAAACCGCGGACCCGGGCTTTGGGCATCCGACGGTTGCTCGGCGCTACCGGCTCGCTCCAGACTCGTCTGCCATGAGCACCACCGCGACACGCAAGAGCAGTCCCGCAGCGAACCGCAGGGCACTGCGCGAAGCCGTGGCCGCCCTCAACGAGGGCCGGCCGGAGGACTACCTCGCCCTGTTCGGGCCGGACGCGCGCCTGCACGGGTTCCCGGCCGGGATCGAGGACGTCGAGGGTCTCGTCCGCTTCCACGCGGCGACCGCCGACACGTTCCCCGACGCGGCGGTGACGCTCGACGATGCGATCGCCGAGGGCGATCGGGTCGCGACGCGCTTCACGTGGCGCGCGAGCCAGGGTCCGGGGCTGAACCTCGTCGCGCAGGGTGGCGCGATGATGCGGTTCGCGGACGGGCAGATCGTCGAGTGCTGGAACCTGCCCACGGAGCTGCGCGCGGTCGCCGCGCAGTGACGGACGCTGACGTCGTCGCGGCGGTGGCCGCCTCCGAGCCGGGGATGGTCGCCCTGCTCGCCGAGCTCGTCGCCGCACCGACGGTGCTGGGGAGCGAGGAGCCCGGTCAGGCGGTGATGCGGCGTGCGTTCGCGGGGTTGGGACTGGAGCCGGTGGATGTGCCGCTCGAGCCTGGGGAGCTCGAGCGCCATCCTGCCGGGGCGCCGTTCAGCTGGCCGGTCGACGGCAAGACGAACGTCGTCGCCACGTGGGGATCGGCGGGCGAGGGCCGTTCTCTCATCCTCAACGGGCACATCGACGTCGTCAGCGCGGAGCCACGGACGCTGTGGTCGACGGAGCCGTTCGCCGCTCGCCGCGACGGCGAGTGGCTCTACGGGCGCGGGGCGGGCGACATGAAGGCCGGGCTCGCGGCGATCGTCGGAGCCGTCGCGGGCCTGCAGCGCCTCGGCCTGCGGCCGCGCGGCCCGGTGCAGCTCCAGTCCGTGGTCGAGGAGGAGTGCACGGGCCACGGCGCGCTGGCGTGCGTGCTCGCGGGCTCGCCGGCCGACGCCGCGATCATCACCGAGCCGACGCGCGGCGCGATCTGGCACGCCCAGGTCGGCGTGCTGTGGTTCGCCGTGCGGGTGCTGGGGCGCGGCGGGCACGCGGGCAACGGCGGCGCCGACGCGATCGAGGCCTCGTACGCCGTGATCCGGGCGCTGCGCGGGCTGGAGGCGGCGCTGAACACGGCGAGGCCGCCGCTCTACGCCGACTATCCGCACCCGATCAACCTCAACGTGGGCGTGATCCGCGGCGGCGACTGGCCGTCGACGGTCGCCGGCGAATGCGTGACGTCGTTCCGGCTGGCGTGCTTCCCAGGCGAGCCGGTGGCGCAGCTGCGCGAGCGCGTCGAGGCGACGGTCGCCGCGGCCGCGGCCGACCTCCCGTTCGCGGCCGAGGTCATCTATGACGGCTTTCAGTGCGAGGGGTACGAGCTGGGCGCGGACGCGCCGTTGGTGGGTGCGCTCGGCGATGTCGTCGAGCGGCTTTCCGGCTCGCGGCCGCCGCTGTTCGCGTCGACGGCGACGACCGACGCCCGCACGTTCGCGTTGTACGGCGGCACGCCGGCCGTCTGCTTCGGCCCGACCGCCGAGAACGAGCACGGGGTGGATGAGCGCGTCCACCTGCCTTCCGTCATCGAGACCGCCCAGGCGATCGCGCTCTTCATCGCCGACTGGTGCGGGCTGGAGGAAGTCGCATGAGCATCTCCGTCGCGAGCGACGTGCGCGAGGCGCGCGAGAAGTACGTGTCGATGGGCGTGGCGACGCCGCCGCTGGTGGTCGACGCCGCCGAGGGCTCCCGCGTCCGCGGTGACGACGGCCGCTGGTACCTCGACTGGGCGGGCGGGATCGGCTGCCAGAACCTCGGGCACGGGCCGTCGGCGGTCGTGGCGGCGATCCACGAGCAGGTCGACCGCTATCTGCACCAGTGCTTCATGGTCGGCATGTACGAGCCGTATGTGGAGGTCTGCCGGCGCCTCGCCGCGGCGTTCCCCGGCCCGGGTGACGCGTACAAGAGCGTGCTGGTCAACAGCGGTGCCGAGGCAGTCGAGAACGCGGTGAAGATCGCGCGGGCGGCGACGGGCCGGCCCGCGGTGATCGCGTTCGAGCGCGCGTTCCACGGGCGCACGCTGCTCACGATGTCGATGACGAGCAAGGTCGCCTACCGGCGCACGTTCGGCCCGTTCGCGCCGGAGGTCTACCGGTCACCGCTGTCCGTGGACGGACTGCGCGCGCTGCTCAAGTCCGAGGTCGACCCGGAGAGCGTCGCCTGCGTCGTGGTGGAGCCGGTGCAGGGCGAGGGCGGGTTCCATCCGCTGCCGCCGGAGTTCCCGGCGGCGCTGAAGACGCTGTGCGCCGCCCACGGGATCCTCTACGTGGACGACGAGGTGCAGGCGGGCGTCGGGCGCACGGGGCCGATGTGGGCGATCGAGCACTACGGCGTGCAGCCGGACCTGCTGGTGTCGGGCAAGTCGCTGGGCGGTGGGCTGCCGCTCGCCGCGGTGACGGGTCGCCCTGCCCTGATGGACGCCGTCCACCCGGGCGGGCTCGGCGGCACGTTCGGCGGCAACCCCGTGTCGTGCGCCGCCGCCTGCGTGGTGCTGGACACCGTGGCAGCTCCCGGGTTCCGCGAGCGGTCGGAGGCGCTGGGCGTCCAGCTGCGCACGGGGCTCGACACGATCGCCATGGACTCCGACGCCATCACCGACGTCCGCGGCCTCGGTCCGATGCTCGCGCTCGAGCTCGTCGACGGCGCGGCAGCCGCCGCGGTGGTGGCGGCCGCGCGTGCGCGTGGCCTGATCCTGCTGACGTGCGGGCTCGACGGCAACGTGATCCGGCTGCTTCCGCCGCTGACGATGTCCGACGAGGACTGCACTTTCGGGCTGGAAATCCTGCACGCGGCGCTCCGGGAAGCGGCACACTGATGGTGTGTTCAGCCGCTATGTCGCCCTAGGAGACAGCACCACCGAGGGGATGGACGATCCGCGGCCGGACGGCACCTACCGCGGGTGGGCCGACCGGCTGGCGGAGCGGCTGGCGACGGACAACCCCGATCTGCTGTACGCGAACCTGGCGGTCCGCGGCCGGCGGATCTACCAGGTGCACGACGAGCAACTGGCGCCGGCGCTGGCCCTGCGCCCCGATCTGGCGACCGTCGTGGCGGGGCTCAACGACCTGCTGCGCCGCCGGTACGACGCGGACGCCACTGCCGGCTCGCTGGAGACGATGCTGGTCGAGCTGCGCGCGGCCGGCGCGACCGTGATGACGTTCACGCTGCCGGACCTGTCGTGCGTCTCGCCGATCGCCCGTATCGTCCGCGCGCGGCTGTTCGCGTACAACGACGCCATCCGCGAGGTCGGACGGCGCACCGGGGCGATCGTCGTCGACATCGCCGCCGAGCCGGTGGCGTTGGATCCCCGGCTGTGGAGCGTGGACCGCCTGCACGCATCCCCGCTGGGCCACGAGCGCATCGCGGGAGCGCTCATCCACGCGCTCGGACTCGACCCCGACCGCTCCTGGGCCGACCCGCTGCCCCCGTTGGCGCGGAGCCGCCCCCATGCCCGGGTCGCCTCCGAGGTCGTGTGGGCCCAGCGCTACTTCACGCCGTGGATCATCCGCCGGTTGCGTGGGCGATCCTCGGGCGACGGCCTGTCCGCCAAGCGCCCCGAGCTCGCGGCCGTCGAAGTCCACACGCTCTGAGGGCGGGCCGCGATCGCGCCGTCGCGCGGTCTGGGCAACTTGCTCGATCGTGATCCTGCCGATGGCCTACCGCGGGCGGCGAGCGATCGAGCTCGTGCGCGGCCGGCTGCGCATGTGGCGGTGCGCTGCGGACCGCCCGCGACGGATCAAGACGTGTGCGTGCCGGGACGTCGACCTCGCGGCCGGCATGGTGACGTGGGCCGACGCCCGCGCCCGCGCGCTTGACGTCCGGTCCGGCGAGCGGCGCGCGTGGAGGCTGCCCCGGGACGACGGCCACGTCACGCAGGCCGGCCGCACGCTGCTGTTGTGGTCCGAGGCGCCCGCCGAGCTCCGGATCGTGCGGTGGCGCCGCTAGGCGTTGCGGGCGACGATCACCGCGCAGGAGAACACCGTCAGCGCGAGCGCCGCGACAGCGGTGACGGCGACGAGCCGCCGCTCGCCGCGCGCCGTGCCGCCCGTGCGGCGGTAGTGGTGCACGGTGCCGAGCGTCGTGAGGACGCCGAGGCCGAGGAACCACGGCTCGTAGAACACCAGGTCCCAGAGGAACTGCGCCGTCTCGTTGCGCGTCGCCCAGCCGTGGAACTGCAGCTCGAGGACGCCGAGCGCGTGCAGCGGCTTGGTGACGTAGGCGGTGAGCGCGTGTCCGGCCGCGTACGCCGACCCGGTGAGCGCCGGGACGATGACGAGCCAGCGCGGCAGGCGCAGGCCCCACGGCCGGACGAGCGCGAGCTCGCCGAACGCGACGAGCAGGATGCCGGCGCCCGCGACGAGGCTGGCGCGCTTCATGCCGGCCGGGTCCTCGAACGTGCCCGCGAGCCCGACCGTCCCGCCCACCCCCTGGTAGCCGCGGACGAAGATCGCGTAGGCGGCCGCCCAGCCGAACGCGGCGTAGCCGGCCCACGCGAGCGACGCGCCTCGCCGGTCCGGAACGTTGCGCGTCCGAGTGCGTGTGGCGACAGACATACATCGAGGGTGCCGCGCCCACGCCCCGCGCCCAGTGCGGTCACTAGGCGTCCCGGGGTACGGGCATCCGAAGGGCGCGGTCCGATCGCCGGACGCACGTTCAGCTCCCCTTGAAGGAGCCTTCATCGCGCCTTAGGTAGCCGCGGCCACACTCGATCCCATGGAGGTTCTCGAGCACATCGCCGCGGTCGCGATCGGATGCGGTGCGGCCCTGCTCTTCGCGCTGATGGCCTGGGCCGGCCAGCACCAGAGCTAAGACGCACCGGCGCTCACCGAGCGCGGTGCCGGCACCGGACGCGGCATCCGCGGCCGGCGGCGCCGCACCGCGCGATACAGCAGGTACGGCGCGGCCAGCAGCGCCGGCGGGATCGCCAGCAGCGCCAGCGGCAGCAGCAGGATCAGGCACGGGACGGCGAGGATGATGAGCGGGAGCAGCATCACTCCGAGGCCGGTGATCAGGTCCATCAGCTCGCTGAGCATCTCGCCGGCGGTGGGGGTCTCGTCTCGTGGTGACATGGGGAGCTCCTTAAGACGGGGTCACTGACATGACCCGCGGTCGCGGGCCAATGTGACCGCATCCCAACCTCGACCCGTCAGCCGCGTTCCTTCCCCTGGAGACGTACGACGAGGAGGGTGAAGGGATGAAGGTCTGGTCAACCGCGCTCGGCGCTGCGCTCGCCGCCACGCTGCTGGCTGCGCCCACCGCTGGAGCGGGCACGTTCGCGCCATCGTTGGGCTCGTTCTGCGAACCGGTCGCCGGCACCGCGTTCGTGGGCCGTGGCGGCGACGTCCGCGAGCCGGATCTCGGAACCGTCGCCGCGGATCTGCCCGCCTCGGCGAAGGGTCGCGCCGGGAGGAACTTCAAGGCGACGATCCCCGTGTACGTCCACGTGATCACCGACGGCGCGATCGGCAACGTCACCGACGCGCAGATCGCCAAGCAGATCACCGTGCTCAATCGCACGTTCGCCGGCGGCGAGGGCGGCGCCGACACCGGGTTCTCGTTCCGCCTTGCGGGAACGACCCGCACGGACAACGCCGACTGGTTCTACGCCGGCCCCGGCGGCAACCCCGAGCACTCGATGAAGCGCGCACTGCACCGGGGCTCGGACGACGCGCTGAACTTCTACTCCACGACCGCGGGCGACTTCCTCGGCTGGGCCTACCTGCCGGACATCACCACCAAGCCCGGCCAGCGGTACCTCGACGGCGTCGTGATCGACTGGGAGTCGATCCCGGGCACGTCGACCACCTACGCCGGCCGCTACGACCAGGGAGAGACCGCGACGCATGAGGTCGGCCACTGGCTGGATCTCGAGCACACGTTCTACGGCGGCTGCAACGCCAAGGGCGACTTCGTCGACGACACGCCGCCCGAGCGCACCGCGACCTCAGGCTGCCCGGCGGGCAAGGACACGTGCTCGCAGCCCGGGCTCGACCCGATCCACAACTACATGGACTACTCCTACGACGGCTGCTACACGGAGTTCACGGCCGGCCAGACGCAGCGCATGCGCGACGCCTGGCTGCTGTACCGCGCCCCCTAGCTCCACGGCAGGTGCTCGTGCCGGGGACGGCCGAGGCGCCAGCGCGGGAACGGGCTGTAGGCCTCTCCCGGCGACGGCGTCTCGGCCGGGACCCCGGCGCCGTGGGCCAGCGCGGCGTCAGAGCGTGGGTAGTTGATCGTGCCGTCCTCGCGGCGGTGGCCGATCATGAAGATCACGCACGGCCCGTCGCCGGTGCCGACGAACGTGTGATTCGTCCCGGGCGGGAGGTGGACGAAGTCCCATGCCCGGAGCGGCCGCTCCTGCTCCTCGATGATCAGCAGGCAGGTGCCCGACAGGACCAGGAAGTCCTCCTGCGTGGACTCCGCGTGGTACATGCCCGACGGCTTGCCCGGCTCGAGCACCGCGAGCGTGAAGCCGGTCTGGGTGAAGTACTGCGGCTCGGCGTCGGGGCGCTCCTGCAGCACGCGGTCGCTGCCCTCGAACACGCAGCGGTTCCCGAACGCCTCGTTGCGCACCCACGCCGCCTCGGCGGCGTTCACGACGAACCAGCCGGGTGAGACCGGAGCCAGACCCGAGCCGACGTCTTCCAACTTCGCTTCGTCGATAGGCATCCGAGCACCCTACGGGTCCTTGCGCGCGCGGCTCGGCGCGACCCGGGGCGGCTCGTCCGGCATCTTCGGGTAGACCGGCGGCCACGGCGCGTCCATCAGCCCGTTCGCGCGGTCGCGATCGTGCATCGCGAGCAGCGGCTCGAGCGACTGCGGTGCGTCGTTGATCGCCTCCCACGGGTCGCCGAGCCGATCGAGGCGGTCGGGCACCGTGGCCATCGTCAGCTCGTCCGGGTGGAGCTCGAACACCTCGTCCCAGGTCAGCGGCGCGGACACCTGCCCGCCCGTCCGGGCGCGCACGCTCCACGGCCCGAACACCGTCTTGTGCGGCGCGTTCTGGTTGTAGTCGACGAAGATGCGCTCGCCGCGCTCCTCCTTCCACCACGCGGCGGTGATGACGTCCGCGTGACGCCGCTCGAGCTCGCGCGCGGCGGCGACCGCCGCGGAGCGCACGGCGTACGAGTCCCAGCGCGGCTCGAGCCGAACATACACGTGCAGGCCCCGATTGCCGGTGGTCTTCGGGTAGCCGACGATCCCGAGCTCGTCGAGCAGCGCCTTCACGTGCTCGGCCGCCCGGCGTACGTCCGCGAAGTCGGTGCCCGGCTGGGGATCCAGATCGAGCCGCAGCTCGTCGGCGTGCTGCGGCTCGTCGGCGAGATACGGCCACACGTGGAAGCCGAGCGTGCCGAGGTTCACGGCCCACGCCACGTGCGCGCGGTCGGCGATCACCAGCGCATTCGAGGGCGTGCCGTTGACGGTCATCACCGTCGTCGTCGTCAGCCAGGCGGGCGCGTTCTTCGGGACGCGCTTCTGGAAGAACGACGGTCCGCCCGCGCCCTGCGGGAACCGCTGCAGCAGCACCGGCCGGCCGCCCATCGTCCGCAGCAGCGGATCGGCGACGCGCAGGTAGTACCCGACGAGGTCGCGCTTGGTCTCCCCGCGCTCGGGAAACAGCAGCTTGTCCGGGCTGGAGAGCCGGACCTCGTGCCCGTCGAGTTCGAGGACTTCCTCGCTCACCCCCGCGATTCTCGCAAGAGGTGTCAGATGCGGCTATCACGGAGCCGCCTCCCGAGATCCCGCTGCCGCCGGCCGAGCTCGACCAGGCGCGCCGCACCTCCATGGCCGCCGAGGGCGTGTTCACCGTCGGCGGGATCGCGCTCGCGTGCCTCACGATCGTGCTCGTGATCGCGCAGAGCTTGCGCACGAGCACCAGCGCGCCGGCGCGGCGCGCCCGGCTACATCGTTCACCCGATCCCGCCGATAAAGACCCTGATGGTGCGCACGTTCCCGCAAGCGCTGATCGGACTGCTCGTGCTCGGCCTGCTCGTCCAGGTCGTCGCGACATTCGGTCCGTGGCCGCAGACCCTCATGGACTCGACGCCGATGGACACCCTGTACAACGGGATCCTGCTCGGCGCCGCGCTCGTCTGCGGCCTGCGCGCGCTCGCGCCGGGACGCGAGCGCGTCGCGTGGGCGCTGATCGCCGTCGGCCTGGCCGTCTACGCGGGCGGCAACGTCTACTGGTCGCTGGTGCTGGCCGAGCTCGACGACCCGCCGTTCCCCTCCCCCGCCGACGCGCTCTGGCTCGGCGCGTACCTGTTCTTCTACGTCGGGATCGTCCTGCTCGCGCGCGCCCGCATGCCGCGCCTCGGCGCGCGCCTGTGGCTCGACGGGCTGATCGCGGCGCTCACCGTCGCGGCCATCAGCGCCGCCGTCGTCTTCAAGGCGGTCCGCGAGTCGACCGGCGGCGACGCCGCCGACATCTGGACCAACCTCGCCTACCCGCTCGTCGACATGGTGCTGTTCGGCCTCGTCGTCGGCATCCTGGCCGCCGGCCGCAGGCGCCTGGACCGCACGTGGATCGTGCTCGGTGTCGGCTTCGGCCTCTTCGGGGTCTGCGACAGCATCTACCTCTACCAGGTCGCCAAGGGCACATACGCGACCGGGACGCCGCTCGACCTGGGCTGGATCGTCGGCGCGCTGATCGTGAGCCTTGCCGCCTGGCAGCCCGCCCGCCGCGAGACCGGGCCGACCGACGACGTGCCGAGCATCGCGCTCCCGATCGTCCTCTCGCTCGGCAGCCTCGCGCTGCTCGTGCAGGATCACGGCTCGTCGACCGAGACGCTCGCCGTCGCGCTCGCCGCCGCCTCGATGCTCGCGGTCATCTGCCGGCTCGCGGTGACGCACCACCAGAGCCGCGAGAACCTCAGCCTCTCCCGCCACCAGGCCCGCACCGACTCGCTCACCGGGCTCGGCAACCGCCTCAAGCTGCTGCGCGACCTCGACGTCGTGCTCAGCGACGACGAAGGTCCGCGGCCGCACGTGCTGCTGCTGTTCGACCTCGACGGCTTCAAGCACTACAACGACAGCTACGGCCACCCGGCCGGCGACGCCCTGCTGCACCAGCTCGGGACCCAGCTGCAGGCAGCCGTGGCCGGCGAGGCGGCCGCGTACCGGATGGGCGGCGACGAGTTCTGCGTGCTCGCGCCGTGGGACTCCGGCCGCCCGGTCGACGAGCTGGTCGACCGCACGCGCATCGCGCTGTCCACTCACGGCGACGGCTTCAAGATCGGCGCCTCGTGCGGCTACTCGCGCATCCCGGCCGACGCGGTCGAGGCCTCCGAAGCGCTGCGCGTCGCCGACCGCGGGCTCTACGCCGAGAAGAACAGCGGCCGCATCTCGGCGCTCGCCCAGAGCAAGAACGTGCTCCTGCGCGCGGTCGGCGAGTGGGACGCCGGCCTGAGCGCGCACGGCGAGGCCGTCGCCGCCCTCGCGGCCGGCACGGCGCGCGAGCTGGGTCTCGACGACGAGGAGATCGAGCGCATCGCCACCGCCGCCGAGCTGCACGACATCGGCAAGATCGCGATCCCACGCGCGCTGCTGCACAAGCCCGGCACGCTCGACGACGCCGAGTGGGAGTTCGTGCGCCGGCACACGCTGATCGGCGAGCGCATCGTCTCCGGCGCGCCCGCCCTGGTCGGCGTCTCCCGCCTCATCCGCTCGAGCCACGAGCGCTGGGACGGTCGCGGCTACCCGGACGCGCTGGCCGGCGACGAGATCCCGCTCGGCTCGCAGATCGTGTTCGTGTGCGACGCGTACTCGGCGATGACCTCGGTCCGGCCGTACGCGCCGGCGCGCAACGACGAGGACGCGATCGCCGAGCTGCGCCGCAACGCGGGCTCGCAGTTCTCCCCGGCGGTGGTCGAGGCGTTCCTACGCGCCGTAGCGCAGGAACAGGTACCCGCCGGACTCATGCACGGTTAGCAGCCGCAGGTCTGCCGGCGGGTCGAGCAGCGCGCCGCTGAGAATCGTCAGCGGGTCCGGCCCGCCCTCGCACAGCACCGAGCGCAGGCCGAGCTCGGTCCGCAGCCGCCGCACGCCGGCGGCCAGGTCGTCACGTAGGTACTCGACGCGTGCGGCGGTCGGCGGCAGCTCGCGATCGGGCGACGGCGTGAGCACGATGACGCGGTTGCCCGGCGCCCGGAGGAGCCCGACGTCGGGCGCCACGTCCACCGAGCGTGTGACGAGCACCGCGGCGGGCTCCATCGGCCCGTAGCTCTCGACCCGCACGGTCTCGGCCCCGACCAGGACCGCGTCGACCCGCCCGCGCAGCGCGTGGAACAGCTCGTAGTCGGCACGATTGGCGATCGGTCCCGCGCGGCCGGCGATCGTCGCGCGGCCGTCGGCGGTCGCGATCATGTTCACGAGCAGGAACGGGCGGTCGTCGGGCGCCCCTGACGGCACGAGCGCGGCGATGTCGCCCGCCGTCAGCGCGGACGCGCTGTCCGGATACAGCCGCACGAACCTCTCCATCAGGCCTCGTGCCCGGCCTCGATCCGCTTCGCCCGGTGGAAGGTGAACTCGTCCTCGCCGCCGGCGCGCGCGGCCGCCACCGGCTCGAGCAGGATCGCGTCGTGGTCGCCCGCGTGGCAGCGCCAGATCACGCGGCCGACGAACCAGTTCGGGCAGTCGTCGAGGATCGGGACCCCGTGCGGACCGTCGTGCCAGGCCGCGCGCGCGAACTTGTCCAGCTCGTCGGCCGTCTCGCCGCCGAACAGCTCGGCCAGCGCGCGCGCGTGCGCGGGAACGCAATGCACGCCGAACACGCCGGCGTCGCGACCGCGCCGGTACGTGCGGTTGGTGTGCGACAGCCCGACCGCGAACCGCGGCGGGTCGATGCTCATCTGGCTCGCGAAGCCGACCAGGCACCCGAGCGGCTCGTCGCCCGCCCGGGCGGTGACGATGAACATCGGATACTCGAGGTCGCCGACGAGCGCGTGAAAGGTCGCCGCGGCGTCGCTCATGCTCGCGTCATACCCGGGCGTGCCGACTTTGTCGATCTCGCGAACGCGCCCACCGCACCGATCGGGCCGCCGTCGTGTTGAGTTCCGGTGGAAATTCGTCCACTGGAGGGGCAGGCAGAATGCGAAGCATCCGAATACGCGGCGTGCTGACGGCTGCTGTGGCCGTGACCGTGCTGGGCGTGCCGGCAAGCGCGCTGGCTGCCGCGCCGGACGTCACCACCGGCGGCGTGGCGCTGATCACGCAGAGCGGCGGCAAGCTGAAGGGGACCGTCGACCCGAACGGGACCGCCACGAACTACATCTTCCAGTTCGGGACCACGAAGCTGTACGGCTCGCAGAGCGCTCCGCAGTCCGCGGGCGCCGGCAACAAGCCGAAGAAGGTCTCGGTGATCGTGAGCTCGCTGGCGCCCGCCACGCGCTACCACTACCGGCTCGTCGGCCTGCGCGGGAACCACCCGTTTTTTGGCAAGGACCGGACGTTCAAGACCAAGCGGCAGCCCCTCGGAGTGTCGCTGGCGGCGGCGCCGAACCCGATCCGGATCGGCGGCGGGTCCACGCTGGCCGGCACGCTCAGCGGCACCGACAGCGGCGGCCGGCGCGTGCAGCTGCAGGCGAACGCATGGCCCTACACGACCGGCTTCCAGGGCGGCCTGGTCAACGACCAGATCACCAAGCCCGACGGCACGTTCGCGTTCACGATCTTCCCGATCAACGTCAACACGCAGTACCGGGTCCTGATGCCGGCCAAGCCGGCCGTCGTGAGCCCGATCGTCGTGGTCGGCACGGTCGCCAAGGTCACGCGCCACGCCAAGGTGCATCGCGGCAAGAAGCGCTCGCGGGTCCGGTTCTCCGGTCGGATCCGGCCGGCCCTGGACGGCGCGGCGGTCTACATCCAGAAGCGCCGCAAGGGCGTCTTCCAGAACATCGCGCTGACCACCGCGGTTCACACGAGCAAGGGCTACTCGCGCTACCGCCAGCGCATCCGGCAGAAGCACGGCGGCCGCTTCCGCATCGTCGTCGTGCACGGTCCGCACTCGCCGACCGTGAGCAGGACCATCCGGCTCCGCCACCTGTAGATCGCAGCGCTCGCGCCCGCCGCGAGGTGGCTCGCGGCGGGCGCGGAAACGCTAGACCGGCGGTGCGACGCAGATGAAGCCGAGCGGCTCGTCGCCGATCGCCTCGAAGCTGTGCAGCTCGTCCGGCGCCACGTACACCACGTCGCCCGGACCGAGCTCGTGCTGCTCGTCGCCGAGCATCACCCGTGCGTGACCGCGCTGGATCACGACGCCGTGGTCGTGTTCGTGGCGCTCGATCGTCGTCCGCTCGCCGGGCGCGATCTCGAAGTAGCGGACGCGGTAGTGCGGAGCGCCGTCCGCGGGGCCGATCAGCTCGTGCCGCCGCCCGGACGTGCCGTACGGCCGGGTCGGCACGCCCTGCCACGAGCCGTCCGGCTGCCGGCGGTGGACCGCGCCCATCAGAGCGCCTTGACGGCCTCCGCGACCGGCACGTCGCCAGCGACCAGCTCGGCGGTCGTGCCGATCGTGCCGGGAGCGGCCAGCACCGCCGCCAGCACGGCGGCGACGTCGTCGCGCGGCACCTCGCCGCGGTCGACCGTCGCGGCCAGCGTCACGGTCCCCGTGCCGGGCCCGTTGGTGAGCCGGCCGGGCTTGACGATCGTGAAGTCGAGCCCGCTCGCGCGCAGATCGTCGTCGGCCTTGCCCTTGGCCTGCAGGTAGACGCTGAACGTGTCGTCGCCCGCCGCGTTGGCGTCGGCACCCATGCTGCTGACCATCACATAGCGGCGGATGCCGGCCTGTCTGGCGGCGGCGATCAGCTTCGCGGCGCCGCCGTAGTCCATCGTCCACTTGCGCTCGGACCCGCTTCCCGGTCCGGCGCCGGCCGCGAAGACGACGGCGTCGGCGCCGCCGATCGCGTCGGCCACCTCGGTCTCGGCCGCGTGCTCGAGGTCGCACACGACGGGCTCGCCGCCGGCGGCGCGGACGTCGTCGGCGTGGTCGGGATTGCGGATCAGCGCGCGGGCGGCGTCCCCGCGGTCGGCGAGGATGCGGGCGAGGCGCAGCGCGATCTGGCCGTGCCCGCCGGCGATGGCGACAAGCATGGTCCGGACGTTAGCGGCAGGCCACGCGACGGCGCTCGGGCGTGCGGCGGTCCGGCAGGTACAGCAGCAGCGTCGTGCAGCGCTGGCCGGTCCGCACCAGAGCGCCCTCGAAGCGCGCTGGCCCGCCGCCCGCCGTGGTGTCCGAGCAGCCCTCGAAGCGGATCGAGTGGAGCGCGTCGGCGAGGTGGTGCGGCCCGGCCCAGCGCCGGCCGTACAGCAGTCCGGCGCGGTCGCGGTCGCGCGGCGCGATCGCCACGGTGACGGCACCGCCGGGCTGGACGATCACGTCGCTCTCGATCACGCGCCCGCTGCTCCGGCGGCCGAGGCCGGTCATCACGAGCGGCCCGGCGGTGAGGCCCTCCACCGTCTCGCCGGGATCCTGGCGGTCGCCGTGGCCGTAGCACGAGAGCGCGATCTGCGGCCGCACCGCCCCGTCGGCGGCGGCGAGCGGCGTCGCCGTGTTGCCGCCGATGTCCGGCACGCTCTTGCCGTCGTCACCGGCCGTCTCGCCGGTGACGCCGGAGGCGGAGAAATGGCGGTCGTCGGCGACCACGCGGCCGAGCTCGCCGTCGATCAGCGCGTTGAGGACCTTGACCAGGCGGCGCATCTTCGGTGGGAGATCGCCGTCGCTGATCGTGACGGTTTCGCCATCGTGTCGCAGCCAGTAGCGGATGTCGTTGTCGTTGCCGCCGAAGCCGCCGGGCTCGATCGTGTTGTCGGCGAGCTGCGCCCACGGCGCGTCCTCCACGAGCTGCAGCGCGCGCTTGCGGTCGGCCGGCGAGAGCTCGATCACGACGTCCGAGTAGCCGCGACCGCCGCCCTCCCGCACCGCGACGGTGCCGTTCTCGCGCAGCGACACCGACACGGAGATCGGGTCGTCTCCGATCACCCGCTGCATCCACGCGGCCTCCGGCGCGTGGTTGGCGCGCACCATGTCCGCCGCGTCCTGCGGCGCCGCCGGCCGCTCGTCGCCGCCGCCACAGCCCGCCAGGGCCGCCGCGACGAGCAGCGCGCTTATCACCAGTGACCGCATGTCGGCGGTCAGAATACAGTGGGGACGCGCGCGAGCCAGTTCTCGACGTCAGCCACCGAACGCAGCCGCACCACCGGATAGTCCGCGAGCTCGGCCGGCCAGTCGCGCCGGCGCTGGAAGTGGGTGCGCAGCGCCCAGCCGAACAGCGACTCGCGGCCGCCGAACGCGTCGCGCAGCGTCTCGCGATTGTCGTTCCAGAGCCGCTCGCGTCCGGTCAGCCGCCGTCCCGTCCGCCGCAGCAGCCGCGGCAGCCAGATCCACAGCGGCAGGTCGAGCCAGACGATCGTGTCCGCGGCCTCGAGCACCAGGTCGCCGAGCTTGGTGCGGTACGTGCCGTCGATCACCCAGCCGTCCGAGCGGACGATCGGCTCGACGATCGCGCGCAGGTCCTCGTCGGACGTCTCGGCCCAGTGCGGGCCGTGGACGAGCGCGTCGAGCTCCACGAAGCGGACGCCGAGACGCTCCGCCAGCGCGCGGCCGAGCGTCGTCTTGCCGTTGCCGCTGGCGGATGCGATGACCGCGACGCGGCGCACCGTCAGCGCCGCAGCGCCGCGCTCGTCATGCCGTCCGCGACGTAGCGGTAGCGGGTCCGGCCCTTCAGCTTGCGCTTGAGCTGGAAGTAGCCGCGCGCGTCCGTCGTCACGGTGGCGAGCCTACGCCACTTCTTCGTGCCGTTCCGGCGCTTGTGCACGGTGACCGTGTGGCGGCCGCCGGGCCGGACCTGACCCCACAGGCGGTTGCGGCGCCCGTCGACCCAGAACGGCGTGTCGAAGTGCTTGAGCGCCGGCTTCGCGCGCCGGCTCGCGAACCGCAGGCCGGACTGCCAGCCGCTGTAGGAGCCGCGCGAGCTCGGCGGCTCGTCGCGCCACAGGTACTGCGTGAGCAGCCGGACGCGCCGGTTGCGCCACGCCAGGTACGCCGCCTGCTGGAGCCAGCGGTCCTGCCGGTGCAGCGTGACGCCGGCGACCGGGTCGGGCGGCCGCGTCTGGTAGCCGTACTCGTCGAGGTAGACGCCGAACCGCCGCGTGGTCGCCTTCAGCGCCTTCTTGCGCTGCAGCCCGTCGAGCGTCCTGGTCAGCCGCGAGAGCGACCCGAGCGAGACGTCGTCGCGGTTCGGATGCGCGTGCGTCGGCGCGAACGTGCTGCTGTACGGGTGGATCGCGAAACCGTCGCCGCGTGCCGCCTTGAAGTGCTTGCACGCGCCCGAGCGCATGCGCTTGAAGCCGTTGGTCCGGCAGCCCAGCCGGCGCAGGAACAGCAGCGGGCGCATCACGGTCTTGGCGTTGCGCAGCCGCTGGCCGCGCGGCGACAGCGCGCCGATGATCACCTTCGCGCCCGGGTCAGCGGCCTTCACGGCCGGGTAGGCGGCGCGGACGAGCCCGCGATAGATGTGCGGCGACACCGGCCGGCAGTGGTGGCGCTTGCACTTCGCCTGCGGCATCAGCCACGTGTGGATGTTCGGCTCGTTCCAGAGGATGTAGCGGTCCACGCGGTCGCCGAACCGGAGCGCGACGGCCCTGGCGAACGCCGCGTAGGCCTTGCGCCGCGGCCGGTACGCGCCGGACCGCCGCTTCGGCTTCGCGCTCGACCAGACCGGGCCGGGACCGGTGATCGTCAGCGTCACGGTCATCCCCGCGTTCCGGACGCGGTTGATCGCCTGGTCGACGTAGAACCACTGGTAGCCGGGCGACGCCGGGTTGCCCGGGTCCCAGCCCGCCGGCCGCGTCTTCGGTGCGATCTTGTCCCAGTGGGCGAAGATCCGCACGTTGTCGACGCCGAGCTTGACCCACTCGGCGACGGCCTCGTCGGCCTTCGGCCCACCGGGCAGGAGGATGCGATCGTCCGTGATCCCGATCTCGGTCGACCGGGCGTGCGCCGCCCCGGCGGGGACGAGGACGAGCACGCTGATGAGCAAGGGGAGCAGTCGCTTCATGCCTAGGCACCAACGCCTCTGTGCGGTCAGAAGTTGCGCTCGCGCGGGCGAACGTCAACCCCCGCACTGAGCGCAGCGCGGTCGTGTGGGTTACTTCCCAACGATCGCGTCGCGCGCCGTCCGTGAGAACTTTCCCGCCTCATAGTGTGGGTTTCTTCTCAAGGCCTCGCTCGGCGACGGCGATTGGGACGAAACCCACACTCGCGCCGCAGTTCGGAGATCACATCGGGTAGTGCCGCCCCTCCGGCCCACCGACCGTGATCCAGCGCAGCTCGGTGAACTCGTCGAGCGCCGCGCGGCCGCCGAAGCGGCCCCAGCCGCTCGCCTTGACGCCGCCGAACGGCATCTGCGGCTCGTCGTGGACGGTCGCGCCGTTGACGTGGCAGATGCCCGACTCGATGCGGCGCGCGACGTCGAACGCGCGCGGGACGTCGCGGCCGAAGACCGCAGCCGACAGCCCGTACTCGGTGTCGTTGGCCACGCGCACCGCCTCGTCCACGCCGTCGACCGCCACGACGGTGACGACCGGGCCGAACGACTCCTCCGCGTACAGCCGCATCTCCGGCGTCACGCCCGCGACCACGGTCGGCGCGTAGAACAGGCCGTCGGCGCTGCCGCCCGCGAGGATGTCGGCGCCCTTGCCGCGCGCGTCGTCGACGAGCTCGCTCACCCGCCGCAGCGCGCCCTCGTTGACCAGCGGGCCGATCTGCGTCTCGGGCGAGCGCGGGTCCCCGACCACCAAGGCGCTCGCCTTCTCGGCCAGCCGCGCGCCGAAGTCGCCGGCGACCGTGCGGTCGGCCACGATCCGCTCCGTGGACATGCAGATCTGGCCCTGGTGGAAGAACGCGCCGAACCCGGCGGCGGCGACCGCGGCGTCGAGGTCCGCGTCGTCGAGCACGATCATCGGCGCCTTGCCGCCCAGCTCGAGCAGCACCCGCTTGAGGTTCGCGCCCGCCTTCTCGGCGATGATCCGGCCCACCCTGGTCGAGCCGGTGAAGTTGATCCGGCGCACCGCCGGGTGCTCGATCAGCGCGTCGACGACCGGCCCCGCGTCCTCGCGCTCGTGCACGAGCAGGTTGACCACGCCCGCCGGCAGCCCCGCATCGGACAGCGCGGACGCGATCGCCGCGTGCGTGCGCGGGCACTCCTCCGACGCCTTCAGCACGACCGTGTTGCCGTACGCCAGCGGCGTCGCCACGGCGCGCGTGCCGAGGATCACCGGCGCGTTCCACGGCGCCCGGCCGGCGACCACGCCGACCGGCTGACGCACGCCCATCGCCAGCAGGCCCGGGATGTCGGACGGGATGACCTCGCCGATCAGCCCGTACGCCTGAGCGGCGGCCTCGCGCAGCATCCCCGCGGCGAGCGAGCAGTTGAACATGCCCCAGCCGAACGTGCCGCCCGTCTCCTCGGTCATGACCGCCGCGATCTGCTCCGAGCG
>DASSUW010000097.1:0-6218 GCA_035706585.1 Solirubrobacteraceae bacterium
CCGCCCGGCGCGAGCTCGGGCGGTCTGGGATCGCACATCGACGTCGGGACGCTCGACCTGTGGATGACCGGCGCGTACCAGCGGGCATTCCGGCACCTGTTCGACGGCACCGTCGAGCAGTACGACCCGTGGGACGCCGCCTACCGGACGTCGGGGCCGCAGTACCCGAGCACGACGATGTGCTCGGTGTTCCGCACGTTCCAGGGCTGGACGGCGCTGTCGGACATGGCGCACGACCAGGGCGTGCTGTTCACCGTCCCGATCCCCGAGGCGATGGGATACATGATGCTGCGGCCGCTGCTGGCGGACGTGCCGGACGACGACATGTGCGGCGTCACCGTCGGGCAGGTCTTCCCGGTCAACGAGCGCTGGCACCCGCTGCTCGTGCGCGCGTTCGCGGGCATCCCGGACATCCAGGCGGGCGACTCGGTGTGGTGGCACGCCGACGTGGTCCACGGCGTCGCGCCGGTTGAGGACCAGCAGGGCTGGGGGAACGTCATGTACATCCCGGCCGCGCCGTGGTGCCCGCGCAACGAGGAGTACGCGCCGCGCGTCTTCGCGGCATTCCGCAACGGCGACAGCCCGAGCGACTTCCCGGAGGAGCACTACGAGCGCAGCTGGCCGGACCGCTTCCAGCCCGAGGAGCTCAACGAGACGGGGAGGCGAGGCTTCGGCGCTCAGACCGCTTGAGTGACCTGCGTCCCCCGCGTCCGCGCGATCGCCGAGGTCGACGCCGCGACCATGGACTACCGCGGCATCCAGTACCAGGCGATCGCCGGCGGTTCGCACACCGACCTCGATGCCTTGAGCACGGCGCTCGCCAAGCGCCGGCAGGAGATTGCCGCGTCCGCCCAGGCGCTCGCGGCGACGGCAGGCGAGCTCGACGCGCTCGTCCGCCGCTTCCAGCTCGTCTCCTGATGGCAACCGGGCGCGCGGCCGGCCAGGTGCCCGGTCGCGCGCCCGCGGTTAGCCTCGTTGCCATGGAAGATCTCCTGCGGGTCCTCGCCGTGCTGGCCCTCGTGGCCGGCAACGCGTTCTTCGTGATCGGCGAGTACGCGGTCGTGACGGCGCGACGGTCGGCGCTCGCGCCGCGCGCGGACGCGGGGAGCATGCGCGCGCACGCGGCCCTGCGGCTGATGGACGAGCCGGTGCGCGTGATCTCGACGGT
Source organism: Solirubrobacteraceae bacterium (assembly GCA_035706585.1). Classification (GTDB taxonomy): domain Bacteria; phylum Actinomycetota; class Thermoleophilia; order Solirubrobacterales; family Solirubrobacteraceae; genus DASSUW01. Next base: position 1,169 of record DASSUW010000097.1, read on the forward strand.
GCAGGTCGGGATCACCGCGATCGGCATCCTCACCGGCGCCGTCGGCGAGCCCGTCGTGCGCGACCTGCTCGGCGACGGGGTCCCCACCTGGCTCGCGTTCCTGATCGCGTTCGCCGCCGTCACGTACCTCACGGTCGTGTTCGGCGAGCTCGTGCCGAAGGCGCTCACGCTCGATCGCGCCGAGACACTGGCGATGCTGGTGGCGCCGCCGATCGAGCTGATCTCGCGCGTGCTGCGCCCCGTCGTCTGGCTGCTCGAGCGCTCGGCCGAGGTCGTCCTGCGCCCGTTCGGCGTGCGCGAGGTCGTCGCGGGCGAGGGCGTGCGCACCGCCGACGAGCTGCGCGCGCTCGTCGACGAGGCCGAGGGCTCCGGCGTGATCGAGCGGGCGCAGGAGGAGCTGCTGCACAATGTCTTCGACTTCGCGACCCAGGAGGCGGCGGACGTGATGGTCCCCGCGCCCGATGTCGCCTGGCTCGACGCCGAGCTCACGCCGGCCACCGCGCTCGAGCAGGTCGCCGGGCAGCCGTACAGCCGCTATCCCGTCGGCGCCGGGGCGCTCGATCGCATCGTCGGCATCCTGCATGTCCGCGATCTCCTGAGCGGCGAGCGCAACGAGCCGCGGGCGACGACCGGGCAGCTGGCGCAGCCGGCGACCGTCGTGCCGGAGACGAAGGATCTCGGGGCGCTCCTGCGCGAGCTGCGCCAGCAGCGCCGCCACATGGCGATCGTCGCGGACGAGTACGGCGGCATCGCGGGCGTCGTCACGCTCGAGGACATCCTGGAGGAGATCGTCGGCGAGATCGAGGACGAGTACGACCTGCCGGACGACACGCTCGAGCGCGTCGGCGACTCGACGTACCGCATCGCCGGCACGATGACGATCGACGACTTCAACGAGTCGGTCGGGACCGCGCTGCACAGCGACGACGCCCGCACGATGGCCGGCCTCGTCTTCAACACGCTCGGCCGCCGGCCGCGCGAAGGCGACGAGGTGACGGTCGACCAGGTCCGCCTGGCCGTCGAGCAGGTCGACGGCCCGCGGATCACCAAGCTGCTGGCGAGCGTGCGCTAGTCGTGCGCCATCTCGTCCAGGCAGACGGTCGTCGCGAGGATCAGCGCGTCGTTCTCGCCCTCCGCGACCTCGATGCCGTACGTGTCCCGCACCCGTAGCCAGCGCTTGGAGACCTCGGCGATCTTCGTGCCGTCGCGCTCGATCTCGTACTCGTGGTCGAGGATGTTGCCCTTGACCTTGAGCTCGCCGCCGTTCTCGAGCTCGACGGTGAAGCGGTCGCGGAGCGGTGACACCAGTGCCTTCTTGACGGTCGCGACCGTCACGTCGCCGCGCTCGATCCGCATGGTGTCGCGGATCGAGAGCTTCTTCTCCTGGATCTTGAGGAGCTCGTCGCCGGCCGGGTTCTCGAGCACGAACGTGCTCCTGAGCCGTAACGCCTTTCCGTTGACCTTGTAGGCCCGCTGCCCGTCGTCGGTCTCGATCCAGAAGTCGTCGCCGATCGCGAACAGCTTCTCGCGCAGCTGGTAGCGCGTGCCGCCGAGATCCTGGTGCCGGCGCCGGAGGGCCACGACGCTATGCCAGCGCCTTCGCCTTGAGCGTCTCGAACTCGGCCTGGGTGATCGCGCCGCTGTCGAGCAGCTGCTTGGCCTTGGAGATCTCGTCGGCGGATCCGCCGGCCGCCTCGCGCACGTACTGGTCGAACGCCTGCTTCTGGTCCTGGGCCTGCTTGATGCTGCGCTCGCGCATGCCGTCGTGCTGCGCGATCAAGTAGATCAGGACGCCGAGCCACGGGAGGACGACGACGAAGATGACCCACGCCGCCTTGGCGAATCCACCGATGTCGTGACGGCGGAAGATGTCGATCAAGACCGTGACGACGATCCAGATCCAGATCACCCAGAAGAAGAAGATGATCATGGACCAGAACACGTCCAGGAACGGATAGTCGGCCGCCATCGGGATCATGCTGTGAGCTCCCTTGGTTGTGAGTGCAGCGCAGGTATACGGCCGTCCGTCCCCGGCCGCGAGGGCGCTGGCAAGCGTTGCGGCGTGGTGTCCGCCACCCCTCGGGCAGCGCGGCGGCCCGCCTTTATTCGCCCCTGACGGGGCGCCGGGCATCGTCACGCGGATGCGAACCACGATCCGCCTCGGCCTGTTCGCCGGGGCCGCGATGCTGGCGCTGGCGTTCGTCGCCTCCCAGCACCTCGGCTCCGCGCAGGCCTACGAACAGCCAGCCAACGACGCGCAGCCCGAGACCATGGAGCAGTTCCTGACCACCGTCACGAAGGACGTCGACACGTACTGGACGTCGGTCTTCGAGGGTGCCGGCCTTCCCGAACCGAGGGTCAGCTACGCGTGGATCCCCGCCGGCCAGGCCGCCGCCAGCGCCTGCGACAACGGCGAGACGATGGGAGACAGCGCCGCCGCCTACTGCGCCGCCGACGACACGATCTACATCTCGCAGCAGTTCGCGACCGACATCTACGACGGCGCGCTCGACCAGGCGCTGCCCGGCAGCTCGCAGGGGTACGGCCGCACGGTCGGCGACTTCGCGGTCGCCTACATCGTCGCCCACGAGTACGGCCACCAGATCCAGGACGAGCTCGGCCTGTTCGAGCGCTACGGCAACCAGCTCCCGACGAGCGCGTTCGAGCTCCAGGCCGACTGCTACGCCGGCACGTGGGCCAACAGCGCCTACCGCGACAACCGCCTCGAGGACGGAGACGTCCAGGAGGCGATCGATGCCGCCCTGGCCGTCGGCGACTTCGACGCGAGCAGCCCGATGCATCACGGCACGCCCGAGCAGCGCGCCGAGGCGTGGAACGCCGGCTTCGAGTCCGGCGACCCCGCCACGTGCGACAGCTTCCTGACCGCCGCGTAACCGGCGGCGGCGTATGAGTCGGCGGCCGGCGGACGCTGAGAGCGGTGAACCCCGAGCAGGAGGTCCACCATGACCAGCACCAGATTCGCCGGCCGCCGCGTGACATTGGCCCTGGCGGCGCTGCTCGCCGTCGTCGTCGCCGCGCTCGTCCTCGCGGTCTTCGGCGTCCGCGACAGCCAGGCCGAGACCGGTCACCGCCACGGCACGGCGACCGCGACGGCGCGGATGAACCACAAGCAGCTCGCGTTTCACGACGCGATGCGCAAGCTGTGGGAGGACCACGTCACGTGGACGCGCCTGGCGATCATCAGCTTCGCCCACGACCTCCCGGACCTGTCCGCGACCGAGACGCGCCTGCTGCGCAACCAGACCGACATCGGCAACGCCGTCAAGCCGTTCTACGGCCGCGCCGCCGGCAACCGCCTCACCGCGCTGCTCAAGGAGCACATCCTCGGCGCGGTCGCTCTTCTGGAGGCGGCGAAGGCCGGCGACCCGGCGCTGATCCAGCAGCGCAGCGACGAGTGGTACGCGAACGGCCGGCAGATCGCCGCCTTCCTGCACAAGGCCAACCCGCGCCACTGGCCCCGCCGCGACCTGCGCGCGATGATGAGGATGCATCTCGACCAGACGCTCGACGAGGCCACCCACCGGCTGCAGGGCGACTACGCGCAGGACATCCGCGACTACGAGCGGATCCACCGGCACATCCTCGAGATGGCCGACACGCTGAGCGCCGGGATCATGGCGCAGTTCCCGCGCCGCTTCCGCTAGGCGGCCCCTGAACGACCGAGGCCCGCCCGATCGGGCGGGCCTCGCAGGTCGTGAGCGGAGCCTCCGGCGCTACTGCGCCGGAGCGGGCACCGGCGGCCACGGCTCCTTGACGAGCAGCATGCCGCGCGTCCGGAAGCTCTCGGTGGCCCTGGCGCCGGCGAGATAGCTCCTGAACGCGGCGACGACGGGGCGCGTCGAGCGCAGGCGGCGCAGCGTGACGAACGAGATCGGATAGGCATCGCGATGCGTCAGCGCGCGCACGGACGCGTCGTCGGGAGCCGCTCCGCCGATCGGTACCGCGCACGTTGTCTGCGCGTACGCGCGGGCGCGCGACCAGCTCGTGATCGCAGCGATCGCGTCATTGCCCGAAGCGGCCTCGGACAGGCCGCCGTCGAACGCGGCCTTCGCCCCGGCGGGCAGTCGCCAGCCGGCTCCGAAGCGCGGCTCCACGGCGCGCCCGGGCCCGCTGCCCGCGCGCCGGAGCGCGATCGCGTCGGCGCTCGCCGGGGTCGGCACGCCCGCCTCCGACCACGTGCGGATCTTGCCCGCAGCGATCGCCCGCGCCGCGGCACGGGAAACCCCCGAGGTGCACGTCGGATGCCCGCGATGCACGGCCAGCACGTCGGCGTCCCGGCCCAGGTCGAGGCGGACCTTCAGGTGGCGACGCTCTGCTTTGGTCAGCCGGCGGTCCAGGAAGATCCCCTGAAGGCTCGGGTAGCGCCGCTGGCGGATCATGTTCTTCAGGTAGAGCTTCGCCGAAGGTGCGACCACCGCGGCGGCGTTGCCGAAGACGTACCGGTACTTGCGCCCTGCGACCCGGACCTTGATCGGCCTGACCCGCTCACCGGGCGGATGGATGGCGAACGTGGTCGGCGTGAAGCCGATCAGGTGATCGACCCGGCTCGGGATGACCGAGTTGAAGAACGTGTCCTGAACCCGCTGCGCGGACGCGGTGGCAGGTGCCAGCAGCAGACCGGCGACGGCAACGATGACCCAGCGCATGCCCGGAGTAGAGCGCACGGTGAGCGCGACGCGAAGGCCCGCGCCGCCAATCCTCGACCGTCGTCTAGGTCCCGGGCAGGCGCAGGGAATCAACGGCGATTGCCCGACCGGTGTCGGGCAACCGCCACGTCGTATCCGCCGGATCAGATCAGCCGCAGCCGGTGTTGTTGCCGCAGCTCGAGCACGTGTAGCACGAGCCGGTGCGCTGCATCATCCCGCCGCACTGGTCGCACGCCGGGCCGAGGTCGAGCCCGACCATGCGGGCGGGGACGACCGGGGGCGTGTCGGTGAGCGCCGCGGCGGCCGGCTGGGGCGGGGCGGCGGTCGCGCCGCCGTTGCCGCCGTTGGCCGGGCCCGCCGAGCCGCCGGAGGCGCCGGAGACG
>DASSUW010000098.1:0-21131 GCA_035706585.1 Solirubrobacteraceae bacterium
GCGCGTCGCCGAGGCCGCCCTCCTCGTCGCGGCGCGCGAGGTCGAGCAGCTGGTCGAGCGAGCCGGCGTGCTCGTCGATGTCGGCCGCCGGGTCGCCGCGGGCGCGCAGGCGGTCGGGGACGGTGTCGAGCCGCAGCTCACCCGGCTCGGCGTCGGGCACCTCGTTCCACTGCAGCGCGCACGAGACGCGCGCGTCGGGCGTCGGGCGGACCGAGTAGCACGACGCGACGGTGCGGTCGCGCGCGTTCTGGTTGTAGTCGACGAACACGCCGTGGCGCTCCTCCTTCCACCACTTGGTGGTGGCGAGGTCGGGCGCGCGGCGCTCGACCTCGCGGGCCATCGCCAGCGCCGCCCGGCGCACCTCGAGGAAGTCCCACCGCGGCTGGATCCGCACGTTGACGTGGATGCCCTTCGAGCCCGACGTCTTCGGGTAGCCGCGCAGACCGTGATCGGCGAGGACGTCGCGGACCACCATGGCGGTGCGCCGTACCGCGTCCCACTCGATCCCGGGCGTCGGGTCGAGGTCCACGCGCAGCTCGTCCGGATGGTCGAGGTCTGCGCGGCGGGCCGGCCACGGGTTGAAGTCGATCACCCCGAGGTTGACCGCCCACACCAGGTGTGCGGCATCGTTGGCCACGAGCTCCTCGGCCGTGCGGCCGGACGGGAACGCGACGGTCGCCGTCTGCAGCCAGTCCGGCACGTTCTGCGGCACGCGCTTCTGCCAGATCGGGTCCTCCATGATCCCGTTCACGAACCGCTTCATGACGCCGGGACGCTCGCGCAGGTGCACGACCACGGCGTCGGCGAGCTCGACGTAGTAGCCGGCGATGTCGAGCTTCGTCCAGCCGGGCCTGGGGAAGTAGACCTTGCCCGGATTGGAGAGCCGGACCTCCCGGCCCGCCAGCTCGAGCGTCGTGTACTCGCCCTTCGGCACCACGGCGGAGCGTACTCACCTCACCGCTTCGGCCTTCGCAGCGCCGACTCTGGACGAGCCCGTTGTCATCATCGGAGCGTGCTCTCCCGACGTGGCCGCGACTGGGTCCTGATCGTCGCGGCGACCGTCGCGGGGGGCTGGGTCGCCGACGCGGTCGGGCTTCCCGGCGGCTACCTGTTCGCCGCGCTGCTGGTCGGCCTGGCCGTCGCGCTCAGAGCCCCGGGCCGGGTGACGATGCCGCCGTCCGGCTTCAAGGTCGGGCAGGCGATCACGGGAGTCGCCCTCGGCACGTTCCTGCATGCCTCGACGCTGACCGGCCTCGGGACGCGCTGGATCGCGGTGATCCTCGTCAGCCTCGCCACGCTGGTCGTCACGATCGTCGCCGGGATCGTGCTCGCGCGCGTCTCGCGGCTCGACCGCCCGACCGCGTCGCTGGGCATGGTGGCCGGGGGAGCGTCCGGGATCGTCGCAATGGCGGGCGATCTCGGCGCCGACGACCGGCTCGTCGCGTTCATGCAGTACCTGCGCGTGCTCGTGATCGCGCTGGTGACACCGCTGCTGGTACCGGTCCTGTTCAACGCCCACTCTGCGGGCGGACCGGAGTCGGGACCGCTGCTCGGCACGGTCGAGGGGTGGCTCCTGACGCTTGCCGCGGGAGCGGCCGGTGCCGCGATCGCGCGACGGCTGCGGTTCCCCGCACCGGCGTTCTTCGGCCCGCTGGTCCTGACCTCGGTCCTCTCGCTCGCGGGCGCGCTCGGCGACACGCAGGTGCCGGCGCTGCTGCGCGAGATCGGCTTCGCGCTGATCGGCCTGCAGATCGGGCTCGGGTTCGACCGCGCGACGCTGCGCGAGATCGCCCGTATCGCCTGGCAGGTCGCCGCGGCGATCGTGGTCCTGCTCGTCGCCTGCTTCGTGCTCGGCTGGCTGCTGAAGCTGACCGCCGGCGTGTCGCTGCTCGACGGCTATCTCGCCACCACGCCGGGCGGCCTGTTCGCGGTGCTGCCGATCGCCTACGGAAGCGGCGCCAACACCACGTTCGTGCTCGCGGTCCAGGGACTGCGGCTGCTCGGGATGATCGTCGCCGCTCCCGCGGTCGTGCGGCTGCTGATGCGGTCGGGCGCCCGCCCGGTGCCGGGCTAGCGGCGTGCCGAGCGCGTCGGGGAGCGGGAGTTGAGCTGCGCCATGAACGCGATCGCGTATCTCGCCGGCCGCTGGACCGTGCAGCGGCGACTGACCGACCTCCAGACCGGCGTCGAGGGCGTGTTCGAGGGCGTGGCGGAGATCGCCCCCGACGGGACGTGGACCGAGACCGGGCGGCTGCGGTTCGGGGCGTATGACGGCGCGGCGCGCCGCGTGCTGCGGCTCGTCGACGGCGCCGTGGAGTTCGCCGACGGGCGCCCGTTCCACGCGCTCGACCTGAGCACCGGCGCGTGGGCGGTCGAGCACTCGTGCGGCGAGGACCGCTACGTGGGCGAGTACGCCGTCGTCGGCCCCGGCGAGCTGCGGATCGTGTGGTTCGTGAGGGGGCCGCGGAAACGGCAGCACATCGAGACCCGCTACCGGCGGGCTTGACTCTTCCCAGACGATTGCTACAGTGACTAGAAAGTTTCTGTCACTGGAGGCGAGACATGACCACCAACGTGAGACTCGCATTTGCCGCAATCGTCGCCGCGATGCTGCCGGCGGTGCTCGACCAGACGATCCTCGCGACCGCGCTGCCGACGATCGCCGCCGACCTCGGGCGCCTGACCGACCTGTCGTGGGTCGTGACGGCCTACGTGGTCGCCGCCACGGCCTCGACCCCGCTGTGGGGCAAGCTGGGCGACCGCCACGGGCGCAAGCGGCTGCTGGAGATCGCGCTCGCGACGTTCGTGACGGCGTCGGCGCTGTGCGGCCTCGCGCAGACCATGACCGAGCTGATCGTCGTGCGCGCCGTCCAGGGCGTGGCCGCCGGCGGGCTGATGACGCTCGCGATGGCAGCCGTCGGCGATCTCGTCGCCCCGCGCGAGCGCGGCCGCTACCAGGGCTACATCGCGGCGACGTTCGCCGCCGCGACCGTGCTGGGTCCGCTCGTCGGCGGCCTGCTCGTGCAGGGTCCGGGCTGGCGCTGGGTCTTCTACGTGAACCTGCCCGTCGGCATCGCCGCGCTGGCCGGACGGCGGCGGCGACTGCCGGCGGCGGCCGGCGACGGCCCGGCGCGCCCGCTCGACGTCGCGGGCGCCGCGCTGCTCGCCGGCGCCACGAGCGCGTTCATGCTCGCGTGCGTCTGGGGCGGCGACCGCTACGCGTGGGACTCGCCGGTGACGCTCGCGCTGATTGCCGTCACGGTCGCGCTCGGCGGTGCGCTGTTCGCGCGCGAGCGCCGCGCCGAGGACCCGATCGTCCCGCTCGCGCTGCTGCGCACCCGATCGGTCGCCGTCGCCAGCGGCGCGCTGTTCCTCGGCACCGCGTCGCTGTTCGCCGTGACCGTGTTCGTCCCGGTGTTCCTGCAGACCGCCACGGGCGCGACGCCGACCGAGGCGGGCCTGCTGCTCGCGCCGATGATGCTCGCCACGACGGCCTCGACGATGGTGGCCGGCCGCCTGATCGAGCGCACCGGCCGCTACAAGCGGTTCCCGATCATCGGCCTGGGCCTGATGGCCGCCGCGCTCGTGGTCCTGGCCGCCGTCGCCGGTGATCCCTCGCGCGTGACGACCGGCGTCGGCCTCGCCGTGTTCGGCGTCGGCTTCGGCATGGTGACGCAGGTGCTGGTCGTCGCCGTCCAGAACAGCGTCGACCGGCGCGAGCTCGGCGTCGCGACCGCCGCCACCGGCTTCTTCCGCGCGCTCGGCGGCGCGGTCGGCGCGGCAGCGCTGGGCGCGGTGTTCGCCGCACACGCGGACGCCGGGATCGCCGACGCGGTGCAGAGCGTGTTCCTCGTCGCCGCGCCGCTGGCCGCGCTCGCGCTGCTCGCCGTGCTGCGACTGCCCGAGCTGCCGCTGCGGACCCGGGCCTGACGGGCGCGGCGGCGCCGAGCCTACGGCACCTAAAGGGGTCTGACCCCTTTAGGTGCCTTAGCCGAGTCTTAAACGTCGGTTGGCGGACGCTTCACCCGGCACCGTGGAGGCTGTGGCCATGACCTACACCCGCAAGCTCGCACCAGTCCTCATCACCGCCGCGATCGCCGGCGGCGCGGTCCCAGCGAGTGCCGCCGCCCGCGAGTTCGAGGGCCGGATCGTGTCCGTCAACCGCGACAACCGCACGTTCCGCATCCACGACTCCGAGCGCGGGACCAAGCGCATCAAGGTCAACCGCAACACGCGCTTCGAGCGGCTCGCCGGCTTCGCGGCGCTGCGCAAGGGCATGCGCAACATCGAGGTCACGGCGCACCGCGCCAACAAGCGCTGGGTCGCGTCGCAGGTCGAGCGGTCCGGCGGCGGCGGGGACCACGGCGGCGGCGACGACGACTGAGCCTCACACGGTCCTGAGCGCCTCCGTCGGTGCCAGACGGGCGGCGCGCAGGGCCGGGTAGAGCCCCGCGACGGCGCCGATCGCCGCCGCGGCCGCGAGCCCGCCCGCGAGCGCCGCGGGCGGCACCACCGTCTCCCAGCCCTGGCTGGCGGCGTAGCCGGCCGTGACCGCCGCCCCGAGCGCCACGCCGGCGATCCCGCCGAGCGCGGCCAGCAGCAGCGACTCCGACAGGAACTGCGCGCCGACGTGCCGCCGGGTCGCGCCCAGCGCGCGCCGCAGGCCGACCTCCGAGCGCCGCTCGAGCACCGAGATCACCATCACGTTGGCGATCCCGACGCCGCCCACCAGCAGCGCGACCGCGCCGAGGCCGAGGAACAGCGACGTGAACGCGGTCTTCGCCGCCGCGCGCGCCTCGAGGGCGTCCGACGGGCGTGAGACGTCGACCTCCTCGGGGTTCTGCGGATTCGCCGTCCGCCCGAGCGCGTCGCGCACCGCCGCGACCGCCTCGGGGGCGGTGCGGACGTAGATCGTCGAGGCCGACAGGTCGGCGTTCAGCAGCTCCTCGGCGACCTCGAACCCGACGAGCGCCGCGGTGTCGAGCTCGTCGGCGAGCGTGGCCGGCTCGAGGATGCCGATCACCGTGAACCAGCGGTGGCCGATCCACACGCGCACGCCGGTGCGGTCGATCCCGAGCCGCTCGGCGGCGTCGGCGCCGAGCACCGTCACCGGATAGCGCCCGGTGGCGGCGTCGAGGAAGCGCCCGGCCGCGAGCGTGGCCCCGACCGTCGCGGGCAGCGACGGATCGGCGGCCATCACCGCGATCCCGCCGGTCAGTTCCTCGCCGATCAGCTGGTTGCGCCGCACCGTGGCCGAGGCGATGACCTTGGTCGCGGCGGTGGCCTCGACGCCGCTCACCCGCCGGATCATCGGTGCCGCGGTCGCGGGCAGATCGACGTCGTCGCCGGTGAACGACTGACCGGGCGCGACGCGCAGCAGGTTGGTGCCCAGGCGGTCGAGCGCGGCGAGCAGGTCCGCCCGCGACGACTCGGAGATCCCGAGGACCGCGACCATCGAGGCGATGCCGATCGCGATGCCGACGGCCGACAGGGACGCGCGCAGCCGGCGCGTGCGCAGGCCGAACGAGCCGGTGCGCAGGACGTCGGAGAGCGTCATCCGTCCGCCACCACGACGCCGTCGCGCACCTCGACCCGGCGCGGCATCGCCGCCGCGACGCCGTGGTCGTGGGTGATCACGACGATCGTCGCGCCCTCGGCGTTGAGCTCGCGCAGCAGCGCGACGACCTCACCGCCGGAGCGGCTGTCGAGGTTGCCGGTCGGCTCGTCGGCGAACACGATCGCCGGCCGCCCGACCAGCGCCCGCGCGATCGCCACGCGCTGGCGCTCGCCGCCCGACAGCTTCGCCGGATGGTGCCCGAGCCGGTGCCCGAGGCCGACGCGTTCGAGCACGGCGCGCGCCCGCTCGCGCCGGTCGTCCGGCGCCGCGCCCGCGTACAGCAGGCCGGTGGCGACGTTCTCGAGCGCCGACATGCCGTCGAGCAGGAAGAACTGCTGGAAGACGAACCCGATGTGCCGGGCGCGCAGCGCCCCGAGCTCGGCGTCGCGCATTCCGGCGACGTCGTGGCCCGCGACCGCGATCCGCCCGCTCGTCGGTCGCTCCAGTGTGCCCATGATGTGCAGGAGCGTCGACTTGCCCGACCCGGATGGGCCGACGACCGCCAGCAGCTCGCCGGCCGCCACGCGCAGGGAGACGCCGCGCAACGCGTGGACGCCGCCCGGGTACTGCTTGCGCACGTCCTCGAGGGCGAGCACGCTCATTGCGCCGTCACCACCGTCATGCCCTCGCTCAGGCCGGCGCCGGACACCGCGACGTAGTCCTCGGCGTAGGTGCCCGGCCGCACCGCCACCAGGCGGCGGCCGCTGCCCGCGACGACCTCGACGGCGAACCCGCCGCCCGACCGCGCGAGCAGCGCCGTGACCGGCACGGCGAGGACGTCCTTGCTGCGCTCGCGCGCGAAGCCCACGTCGACCGGCGCCTGGTCGAGCCCCGCGCCGCGCCGAGCGCGGCCGCGCAGGACGATCGTGACCGCGATCGTGGGATCGGCGTCCTGCGACGTGGGCGCATCGGCGACCTTGGCGACATCGGTGATCCGCCCGCGGGCGCTGCGCCCGTTCGGCAGATCGACGGTCACGTCGTCGCCCTCGCGCGCGAGCTCCTGGCGGAACGCCTCGAGGTCCACGGTGATCTCGCGGTTGGTCGACGTGAGCTCGGCGAGCCGCGCGCCCGGCGCAACCGACTGGCCGACGGCCGCCTGGACGGCGCCGATGCGCGTCGGGCCGGGCCGGAACACGATCTCGCCGCGCGTGAGCGTGCCGTCCTCGGTCATGTCGCGCGCGTCCTGGAAGCGCTCGACGGCCGCCGTCGTGGCGTGCGTCCAGTCGCCGTCGACCGTCATCTCGTGGTCGGGGTCGAAGCCGAGCGCGCGCAGGTTCCGCTCGAGCTGCCGGACGTCGTCGCCGTCGCTCATCCAGCCGTCGAAGTCGCGCCAGGCGGGCAGGTCCCCGTACATCAGCCACGCGGCGGGCGCGTTGTCGGCGTCGTACAGCGCGCGCCCGCGGCGCACGCGCGTCCCCGGCTCGGGCATGCGCGTGACCGTGCCGGCGCCGGCGGCCGCGAGCGTCGACGCGTCGGCGTAGCCGAGCGTGCCCTGCACGACATCGCGGTCGACGAGGTCGCGGCGTTCGACGGTCGCCGTCGCGGGAGCCGATTCGGCCGCGCGGACCGGGTCGGGATCGCCGCCCGCGCCGGCGATGACGGTAACGACGACCGCGACGGCACCGGCAGCACCGGCGGCGGCGAGCGCGCGCCTCACGGCTCCACCTGCTGCGTGCTCGGACCCTCGCCGCCCGGCCGCGGGAGCTTGCTCTCGCACTCCTCCTGGGCGGCCTGGAACTTCGGGCTCTCCGGATCGATGCCGCTGCCCCGGCGGATGCGGACCTGCGCGCCGCCGTTCTCGTCGAACGTGGGATCGGGGAAGTCGATGCCGTGCTCGCGCATGCACTGGGCGTGGGCGAGCGCCGCGTCGCGGAACTCCTTCTTCTGCTCCTCGCTCAGTTCGGGCGGCTTGACGGCCTCGAGGTACTTGCGGCACGCCTCGTCGGCCGTGCGCATCTTCTGCGGCGAGACGCCCGCGGGCTGCCTGAGCTGCAGGCCGCGGCGGCCGGGCTGCGGATCGGGCATGTCGATGCCGTGCTCGCGCATGCACCGGGCGTACTCGAGGCCGGCCTCCTGCAGTTCGTCACGGCGGTCGGCCGTGGGATCGCCGCCGGCGCCGGCCTCCTCACCGCAGGCGGCGACGGCCAGTGCGGTGATCGTCAGCACGGCCGCGAGCAGCGGCCGGATGAGGCTGTGGATTCGCATGCCCCGTATGGAGCCGCGCGGGGATGAGAACCGGTTCCGCGCTAGGTAGGAATCGGATGAGAGACCGGCAGCGCGAGCCGCAGCAGCGCGCCGCCGCCCACCGCGGGCTCGGCGCGGACGGTCCCGGCGTGCAGCTCCGCGACCTGGCGGACGATCGCCAGGCCGAGCCCCGACCCGGCCCGGCCGCGGGCGGCCGTGGCGCGGTAGAAGCGGTCGAACACGTGAGGGAGGTCCTCGGGCGCGATGCCGGGACCGTGGTAGCGCACGGTCAGCTCACCGTCGCGCAGCCGGACCTCGACGGTGCCCCCGGGCGGGCTCCATTTCGCCGCGTTGTCGAGCAGGTTGGCGACCGCGCGGTCGAGCCGCGCGCGCTCGCCGGTCACGACGCACGGCTCCACGGCGACGTCGAAGCCGACCTGCGGCGCGTGCCGCTGCGCCCGCTCGGCCGCGGCGCCGACGAGCTCGTCGAAGCGCAGCGGCTCGGGTGGGTCGCCGGCGGACTCGCCGTCGCGCGCGAGCTCGACGAGGTCGCCGACGAGCTCGCCGAGCTCCTCGAGCTGGGCGACGAGGTCGCGCCGCAGGCGCTCGCGATCGTGCGCCGGCAGCTCGCGGTCCGTGCCCAGGACTTCGAGGTTGGTGCGCAGCGACGTCAGCGGGGTGCGCAGCTCGTGCGACGCGTCCGCGACGAGCCGGCGCTGCGCTCGCTGCGACTCGTCGAGCGCCTCCAGCATCGTGTTGAACGAGGCGGCGAGGCGGGCGAGCTCGTCGTCGCCGGCGGCCTCGATGCGGCGCGACAGGTCGCGCGTGCGGGCGACGTGCTCGGCGGTCTCCGTGAGCTCGGTGACCGGCCGCACCGCGTGGCGCGTGGCCCAGCGGCCGAGGAACGCGGCGAGCGCGATCCCGCCGAGCGCCAGCAGGCCCAGCCCGAGGCGCAGCCGGGAGAGCGCGTCGTCGACCTCGGTCATCGGCCGCGCGAGCTGCAGCGCGGTGCCGTTCGGCGCGCGCGTGGTGAAGAAGCGGACATGCACGCCGTCGACCGTCGCCTCGTCGAAGTACGGCGGCCGCGTGCCGTCGGCGACCTGCTGGACCGCGGCGGGATCGCCGAGCCGCTCCTGCTGGCCGGGCGTCGCGAAGATCCGGTCGCCCTCGACGCGCTGGACGAGGACCGGGGGCGCCTCGAGCGGATCCGTCACGCCCGGCGGCACCCGCTGCCGGAACGTGATGTTGCCGGGCGGCACGCGCAGCGACGCGTCGATCTGCCCGCGCAGCGTGTCGCGCACGACCGCGTACGCGACGAGCGAGCCGAGCACGACGGCGACGGCGACGGCGACGGCCGCGGTGAGCGCGATGCGGCGGCGCAGGCTCATGGCTCGCGCAGGACGTAGCCGACGCCGCGGACCGTCTGCAGCAGCCGCGGCTCGCCGTCCGCCTCCAGCTTGCGCCGCAGATAGCCGACGTACACCTCGAGCGAGTTCGAGCCCGGACCGAAGTCGTAGCCCCAGACGCGCTCGAAGATCTGCGTGCGGGTGAGCACCTGGCGCGGGTGGCGCAGGAACAGCTCGAGCAGCAGGAACTCGGTGCGCGTGAGGGCGATCGGGCGCCTGCCGCGGCTGACGGTGTGCCCGAGCGTGTCGAGCTCGAGATCGGCGTAGCGGAGCGTCCCGGTGCGCTCGCCTCCGCCCCCGCGCCGCAGCAGCGCGCGCAGCCGCGCGAGCAGCTCCTCGAGCGCGAACGGCTTGACCAGGTAGTCGTCGGCGCCGGCGTCGAGGCCGCGCACGCGGTCGGGCACCGCGTCACGCGCGGTCAGCACGAGGACCGGCGTCTGGTCGCCGGCCGCGCGCAGCCGCCGACACACCTCCAGGCCGTCCACGTGCGGCATCAGCAGGTCGAGCACGAGCGCGTCCGGCGCGCGATCGGCGAGCGCCTCCAGCGCCTGCAGGCCGTCGGCCGCCAGCTCGGTGTCGTAGCCCTCGAGCCGCAGCGCGCGGTCGACCGCCTCGCGCACCGCGGGCTCGTCGTCGACGACCAGGATGCGCACGCGCTGATGGTGAGTGGCGAAGCTGAAAGCGTGGTAAGAGTCGCGACATGCCCCAGGAATGCGTGTGACGCCGTGGCCGAGCGCGACGGATACGACCCCGGCACGCCGAGCTGGGTCGACCTGACCACGCCCGACCTCGAGGACGCGCTGCGCTTCTACGGCGGCGTGTTCGGCTGGGAGTTCGAGGACGCCGGCGCCGACGCGGGGCACTACCACCAGGCGCTGGTGCGCGGCCGCCGCGTCGCCGGCCTCGGGCCGGCCCAGGCCGGCAGCCCGCAGGCCGCGTACTGGACGACGTACCTGTCGGGCACCGATGTCGACGCCCACGCGGCCGCGATCGCCGACGCGGGCGGGACCGTGATGTTCGGGCCGCTGGAGGTCACGGGCCAGGGACGGATGCTGATCGCGGTCGACCCGGAGGGCGCCAGGTTCGGGATCTGGGAGCCGCAGGCGCACACGGGCGCCCAGCTCGTGAACGAGAACGGAGCGCTGACGTTCAGCCAGCTGGCGTCGCGCAACCTCGACGGCGCCGCCCGCTTCCTCGGCTCGGTGTTCCCGTACACGTTCGAGGCGCTGCCGGGGATGCCGTTCGACGCCTACCGCGCGTTTGCGGTCGGCGAGCGCGTCGTCGGCGGCATGATCGCGATGCCCGCCGACGTGCCGGCCGAGGCGCCGCCGCACTGGCTGACGTACTTCTGGCTCGACGACGTCGACGCGGGAGCGAGGCGGGTGCGGGAGCTCGGCGGTGAGGTCGTGCGCGGGCCCGAGGATTCGGCATCCGTGCGCTCGGCCACGCTGCGGGACCCGCAGGGCGGCCTGTTCGCGGTCATCCGCGGCGTTAACTGACGGAGGCCCCTCGCGGGGCCTCCGAAGCAGTCACGCGCCGGCGGGTTGCTGGTCGCCGCCGCCGTGATTGAGCGCTTTGACCGCGACGATGGCTGTCGCGACGGCGCCGGCGGCGATGAGCCCCACCTTCTTGAGCGGGGTGCGCTTGGCGACCTGATAGGCCGCCGTTCCCTTCGCGGCCTTCTTGGCGCCCTTGGCCGCCTTGCCGGCAGCCTTGAACTTCACGTAGCTGCCCAGCAGATCCGCGGCCTGGGCCTTGCGGCTCTTACGACGTCGTAGGGTCATGCGCAGACCGTACCCGAGAAGCGGCGCGTGGCAACACCGCGGCCGCTTACCATCGCCGTCGAGAGGGACCTGACAGGGACGGGTGTGAGACGACGGTTCGCAAGACGCCGGCCACCGATCGTCGAGGTGATCGCCAGGTGGACCGACGGACCGCCGCCGGCGTTGCCCGACGAGGGGCCCGATGACGGCCGGACGATCCGGTGGAGCGCCGGTGCGCTCGACGGCGTGCTCTCGCGGCACGGCGAGTCGACGCGCGAGCCGGCCCGCGGCGCCGAGCTGGCCGCGCTGATCGAGCAGGCGGCGACCGGGGACGCCGGGGCGCGCGAGGCGCTCTACGAGGCCGCGCGCGCCGACGGGATCGTGTTCGCGCTCGACGAGGCACTCGACGGCCTCGCGCTCACCGACGTCGATGCCGGCGCGGTCGCCGCGCTCGGCCGCTCGCTGATGCGCGAGTCGCTGCACCGTGAGCCGCTCAAGCTTGCGGTCGCGCTCGTGGGCCGCCTGGGCGACGACAGCGACGTGCCGGCACTCGAGTCGCTCGCCCGCCACGACGAGTTCAGCCTCGTGGCCGGCGTGGCGCTCACGCACCTGCTCGGCGACTCGGTGCAGGCGTGGTGGCGGGTCGGCTGCCTCGCGACCGGCTGGGGCAAGATCGAGGCGGTCGGCCGGCTGGCGCGGGAGCCCGAGCTGCCCGCGGAGGTGCGCGCCTGGCTGCTCAGGCACGGTTGCGACAACGCTGTCATGCCGGAGTACCTGGCCCACGCGTGCGCGACCGCCGGCCGGCTCGAGGAGGCGCTCGCCGGCCTGGTCGACGACGAGCTGCTCGACGGTGCATGCACGATCGTGCGAGCGCTGGTGAACGGCGGGCCGGCCGAGGACATCGGCGACTACGAGGCCGGCCCGCGCGTCGCCGCCGCGGTGGTGGAGCTCGTCGCCGAGCGCGCGCCCAACCTCGTACGGCTCGACGCGGTCGTCGACATCCGGCGCTGGGCCGAGGACTTCGAGCAGCACGTGGCGATCGCCGAGCGCTGCGGCCGCGCGCTCGCGCGCGCCGAGGTGCGGGCGTTCGTCGCGGAGCGGCTCGCCGACCCCGGCGCGGTGCTGAGCGTATGGGCGATCGCCGAGGCGACCGGTCTCGATCCTTGGGAGCCGGGCTGGGAGCACCTGCAACAGGCCGACCAGGACGCGGGCCTCTACTACGAGCTGGCGCGCACGACGAACGCCGAGCGCTGGGGCCGCCTGGTCGCGTTCGCCGAGCAGCGCCTGCCGCTGGTGGCGCTCGCCTCGGGTCCGCGCGACCGGCTGTTCCCCGCGCCGCACCAGCGCGAGGGGACGCGGGCGCTCGCCGTGCTCGTGCAGGGGACGCGGAGCGGACGCTGGTCGGCCCCGCTGGTCGCCGCCGCTCTGCTGAGCCCGGTGATCTCGACGCGCAACGCGGCGCTGCACGCGCTCAACCGCACGCCGCCAGGCGAGTGGGGCGGGCCCGTCCGCGGCGCGCTGCGCCGGCTCGTCGATGACGAGCCGGTGCACGAGGTGCGCGTGCGGGCGAAGGAGCAGCTCGCCCGCCTCGCGGCCGCCTCCTAGCCTCAGACGGGTGCCGCGAATGATCTTCCTGGCGACGGCGATCGTGCTGCTCGTCGCCGCGGGCGCCGCCGTGCTCGCCCGTGACGACTCGCCGCCCGAAGGGGTGGCGGTCATCCCGACCCCGCCGGGCGTGACCGGCGAGGACGTCGAGCCGCTGGTGGATCCGTACGCGTGGGATCCGGAGCGGGCGGACGAGTTCGCCGAGCGTGCCGCGGCCGGCAACAGCCACCTGCTGTACGCGCTGTCGCCCGGCGGTGCGGTCGCGAGTGCGGAGCGCACGGCGCGCTGGCGCCCGCTCGTGGAGAGCGCGGCGCGCACCGCAGGCGTCGACGCCGACACGCTCGAGGGGCTCGTGTTCCTCGAGAGCGCCGGCCGCGAGGACGCCCGGGCGCCGGGCGGCGCGGAGTCGGCGGCCGGGCTCACGCAGATCCTCGCCGAGACCGCCAACAACCTGCTCGACATGCACGTCGACGTCGCGGCCAGCGAGCGCTACACGCGTCGCCTGGCGCGCGCCGAGGAGCACGGCCGCGCGCGCCGGGCGGCAGCACTGCGGCGCGCCCGCGCCCGCGTCGACGACCGGTTCGATCCCGCGAAGGCGCTGGCCGGTACGGCGCGCTACCTGACGCTCGCGCGCGAGCGGTTCGGCCGCGAGGACCTCGCGTTCGTCTCCTACCACATGGGCATCGGCAACCTGGAGGGCGTGCTGATGGCGTACGGCAACCAGCAGCCGTCCTACACCGAGCTGTACTTCGCCTCGACGCCGACGCAGCACCGCGCCGCGTACCGCAAGCTCACGGCGTTCGGCGACGACTCGTCGAACTACTGGTGGAAGATCCTGGCGGCCAAGGAGATCATGCGCCTCTGGCGCGAGGACCGGTCGCGGCTGACGCGGCTCGCGGCGCTCCAGACGGCCAAGGCGTCGGCCGAGGAGGTCCTGCATCCGCTCGACCGCACGCCCGCGTTCCAGGCGCCGAGCGAGCTGCGCGACGCCTGGGAGGCGCGCGACATCGTCCCGTTCCCGATCGCCGAAGCGGTGACGGGCCTGCGGCGCGACGGCCGCATGGGCGAGCTGGCGCGCCGGCTGCACCAACCGCGCCAGCTGTATCGCGGGCTGCGGCCGCAGGCGCTGGCGATGGCGCTGTACATCGGCGCCCAGGTGCGCGCGCTCAGCGGCGGCGAGAGCCCGTTGATCGTCACCTCGACGGTCCGCGACGGCGCCTACCAGCAGCTGCTGGTGCGCCGCAACATCGAGGCGACCCGCAACTTCTCGCTGCACACCACCGGCTGGGCGTTCGACGTCGAGCGCCGCTACCAGTCGCGGGCGCAGGCGCGGGCGTTCCAGTTCGTGCTCGACCGGCTGCGGTCGCTGAACGCGATCGCGTGGGTCCGCGAGCCGAACGCGATCCACGTCACGGTGGCCGACGACCCGGCGCTGCCGCTCGAACTGCTCGAACGTGTGAACATCGACCCACCGTGACCGACGCCATCCGCACCCCCGACGAGCTGCTCGAGGGCCTCCCCGGCTTCGAGTGGGAGCCCCGCTATCGCCAGGTCGACGGCCTGCGCCTCGCGCATGTGGACGAGGGCGACGGCCCGCCGGTGGTGATGTGGCACGGCGAGCCGACGTGGGGCTTTCTGTGGCGCAAGGTCGCGCGCGTGGTCCTCGACGCGGGCTACCGGGTGATCCTGCCCGACCTCGTCGGGTTCGGGCGCTCGGACAAGCCGGTCGACATCGGGTGGTACTCCTACGACCGCCATGCGGCGATGGCGGCGACGCTGCTGGAGGACCTGGACCTGCGCGGCGCGACGTTCGTCGTGCACGACTGGGGCGGCCCGATCGGGCTGCGCCTCGCCGTCGAGCATGCCGAGCGCGTGGACCGGCTCGTGGTGATGGACAGCGGCCTGATCACGGGCCGCCAGCGGATGAGCGACGCGTGGTACGCGTTCCGCGACTTCGTGGCCCGCACCGAGGACCTGCCGATCGGCATGCTCGTGCGCGGCGGCTGCCACGTCGATCCCGGCGACGCGGTCATCGCCGCCTACGACGCGCCGTTCCCGAACGCGGCCTCCAAGGCGGGCGCGCGGGCGTTCCCGGAGCTGCTGATGGCCGGCCCCGACGATCCGGGCGCGGTGGCCGGCCGGCGCGTGCTGGCGGCGCTGAGGGAGGACCGGCGGCCGATGCTGATCCTGTGGGGCGCCGACGATCCGGTGCTGCCGCCGGCGGCGGGCGAGCGCTTCGCGAGCGCGCTCGGGCGCGAGGCGCCGCGGGTCGTCGAGCGCGCCGGGCACTTCCTGCAGGAGGACCGCGGCGAAGAGGTCGGCGCGCTGATCGCCGAGTGGTTGCGGGCCTAGGCGAACGTCAACTGCGGCATCGAGGGGGCGGGTTCGGCCGCCGCGCGGAGCTCAGACGGTCTCGCGCTCGTGCTCGGCCGCCGGCGCGCTCGCGGCGGCGCGCGCCTCGTACGCGGCGCGCGCGGCGCGGTCGGTCTTCAGCAGCGCCTCGTCGGCCTTGAGCAGACGAACAAGCCCCTCGCGCGCGCGGCGCGGGAGCGCGGAGCCGATCGCGACCAGCGGGCCGGTCGAGCGCGGGACGAAGACGTCGAAGCGCGGGACCTTGAGCGCGCTGACGACCTCGGCGGCGACGTCGTCGGCGCTGACCGACTTCACGCCGCGCGCCTCGGTGAGCCCGGTGGAGAGCTCGGTGCGGACGATGCCCGGCATCACGACCGAGATCTCGACGCCGGTGTCGCGCAGCTCGACGCGGACGGCTTCGGAGAGGCCGACGACGCCGTGCTTGGTCGCGCAGTAGGTCGCGAGCTGCGGGAACCCGCTGCGACCCGCCACCGAGGCGAGCTGGACGATGTGGCCGGTCCGGCGCGGGACCATGCGGCGCATCGCCTCCTGCGTGCCGTGGATGACCGCGTGCAGGTTGATCTCGAGCTGGCGCGCCACGCTCGCCGAGCTCTCCTCCAGCAGTGGCGTGACCGGCATGATCCCGGCGTTGTTGACGAGGATGTCGAGCGGCCCGAGCTTGCTCTCGACCTCGTCGAGGAACCCGGTGAAGCCGGCGTGATCGGTGACGTCGAGCGACAGCCCGAGCGCCCGCCCGCCGAGCTCGGACGCGACGCTCTCGGCGGCCGCCGCGTCGAGATCTCCGACCGCGACGAGCGCGCCCTCGCGCGCCAGCGCCTGGGCGATCGCGCGGCCGATGCCGCGTCCGCCGCCGGTGATGGCGACGACCTTGCCGGACAGGGAGCGGGGTTCCTTGGCCATCTAGACAACCTACCTCAAGACCGTCCCGAGCCCCGCAGGTTGGGGCCGCGCTGCGGCTCTCGCGGGATCACAGGTACGCACCGCTCGGCAGGTACGGCCGGAACGGGCCGACCTCGCCGCCCAGGAAGATGCCGCCGATGTCGGTCCTGAGCTCGAGCCCGGCGTCGAGACACGTCCGGATCGCCCAGTTCTGCGCGCCGGTCATCCACTCGACCGACGCGTCGCGGCCCGCGGCGGACGCCAGCGCGGCGCGCAGCAGCGTGGCGGCGGCCTCGTCGTCGAACGCGGCGAGCTGGCGGACGGTGCCGTCGCGGACGAGCACGTAGCCGCGCTCCGGGAGCACGAGCAGCTCACCGCCGACCGCGAGCATGGCGAGGATGTCCTCGCCGTGGGCGGCGCCGCGCACCGCGCGATCGACCGCCTCGGTCAGCGGCAGGTCGGCGGCCGTGCCAGGCCGCACGCCGGGCGGCGGCGCGATCGCGCCCACCTTCCCGCGCGCCGCGACCGCCGGGTGCAGATCGAGCCCGAGCCGCGAGTAGGAGCGCAGCGCCCGCGGGTCGCGCGACGCCAGCACGATCCACCCGCGCGCGCCGCTGCCGTACTCGAACGCCCGCGCCAGCAGCTCGCGCCCGGTGCCGCCGGACTGGGCGTCCGGGCTGACGATCAGCAGCGACAGGCCCCAGACGCCCTCGCGGACGATCGCGAGCGCGCAGCCGATGACCTCGCCGGCGCGCTCGGCGACCCACGACCCGCCGGGGTCGGTGGCCAGGCAGCGACCGATGCGCACGCGGGCGTGCTCGATCGGCCCGGCCGCCTCCGGTGGGTCGCCCATGCGGCGGTTGAGGTCCTGGAACGCCGCGGTCATCACGTGGTGGACGGCGTCGATGTCACGCGGCTCGAGGGGACGAACGGACGGAGCGGGCACGCGCGAGAGCCTAGAATCCGCCGCCGTGGGAAGCGGGTTCGAATACGAGGGGCAGCGGCTGGCGTACGAGACCTACGGCGACGGCCCGCGGCTCACCGTTCTCCTGCACGGCCTGCTGTTCAGCAAGCGCATGCACGACGAGCTGGCGCGCGCACTGGCCGACCGCGGCAACCGCGTCGTGACGCTCGACCTGCTCGGGCACGGCGAATCCGACCGCCCGCCCGACATGTGGCGCTACTCGATGACCGAGTTCGGCCGCGAGGTCGTCGCGCTGCTCGACCACCTCGGTGCCGAGCAGGCGGTCGTGATGGGGACGTCGCTGGGCGCGAACACGACGCTCGAGGTCGCGGCGCTGGCGCCGGAGCGGCTGCGCGGCATGGTGATCGAGATGCCGGTGCTCGACAACGCGCTGCTGGGCTGCGCGCTCGCGTTCACGCCCTTGATGCTCGGGCTCACGTTCGGTGCGCCCGCGGCGCGGGCGCTCGCGCGCACCGCACGGCTGCTGCCGAGCCGCCGGCTGCCGTGGCAGGCCGGCATCCTCGTCGACTGGGTGGCGCAGGATCCCGAGCCGAGCGCGGCCGTGATCCAGGGCCTGTTCTTCGGCCGCGTCGCACCACACCGCTCCGAGCGCCGCACGTTCGCGGCGCCGACGCTCGTGATCGGCCACCGCTACGACCTGCTGCACCCGTTCTCCGACGCGGGCATGCTCGCCGACGAGCTGCCGGACGGCCGCCTGCTGCAGGCGAACTCGATCATCGAGCTGCGGGTGGCGCCCGAGCGGCTCACCAACGAGATCGCCGCGTTCCTCGACGACTGCTGGAAGCCGACCGCCGCCCGCAGGCGCCGGCGCGCGACCGCCTAGCGGACCTTGGCGAACCGCCGCACGGCGGCCATCAGCTCGTCGAGCTTGGCTTCGGCCTCGTCGCCGTCGTCGGCCACCGCATCGGCCACGCAGTGCCGCACGTGGCCGTCCAGCACGTTGACCGCGACCTGCTCGAGCGCGGTCTGCACCGCCGCCACCTGGGTGAGGATGTCGATGCAGTAGGCGTCCTCGTCGACCATCCGCTGGAGTCCGCGAACCTGCCCCTCGATGCGGCGCAGGCGATTGTGGATGGCCTTGGCGTCGGCGTGCATAGCGGCAATAATACCCCGTCGGGGTACAGAGGTGCTGCTACATTTCGCCGCCGTGTCCAGCCGGCAGGAGGAAAAGCAGCGCCGCCGCGAGGAGCGGCTCGAGCGCGAGGCCGCCGAGAAGGCCGCCGCCGCGCGTCGTCAGCGCCTGACGCTGGCGGGTGCCGTGCTCGCCGGCGTCGCCGTGATCGCGGTCGTCGTGCTGCTCGTGAGCGGCGCGATCGGCGGCGGTGACGACAGCGAGAGCGCGGCGCAGGACGTCCCCAGCAGCGAGGAGCTGGCGCAGGAGAACATCAAGCTGCCCGAGCAGCAGATCGGCGACATCAACGCGGCCGCCAAGGCCGCCGGCTGCAAGCTGGAGAACCCGCCGATCGAGGGCCGCAACCACGAGACCAAGGACTTCACGGCGGCCGACTACAAGACCAATCCGCCGACCTCGGGCAACCACTTCCCGCAGTGGTACGAGGACGGCATCTACGGTCCGGGCGAGACCCCGAACCTCGGGATGCTCGTCCATACGCTCGAGCACGGCCGGATCGACGTGCAGTACAAGCCGGGCACGCCGGATCACACGGTCAAGCAGCTCCAGGCCCTGCTCGCCGAGCAGGAGGACGGCTACCACATGCTGCTGTTCGAGAACAGCACGAAGATGGACGCGCAGATCGCCGCCACCGCCTGGGGCCACTCGCTGACGTGCCCGCAGTTCAACAACAAGGTCTTCGACGCGCTGCGTACGTTCCGCTCGCAGTACATCGACCAGGGCCCCGAGCGCGTCGACTAGCTGCGCAGCGGCGGCTCGCGCCAGCCGCCGGTCTCGCCGCGGTAGAGCCCGGAGCCGGTGACCGCCATGCGCGCGGTGCGGACGAGGATCCGCAGGTCGAGCCGCAGGCTCGCGTGCTCGACGTACCAGAGGTCGAGCTCGATGCGCTCGTGCCAGGGGAGCGATGCGCGGCCGTTGACCTGCGCCCAGCCGGTGATCCCGGGCAACGCATCGAGCCGGCGCCGCTGGCGGTCGTCGTAGCGATCGACCTGCACCTGCACCGTCGGGCGCGGGCCGATCAGCGACATGTCGCCGCGCAGCACGTTGAGCAGGTTCGGCACCTCGTCGAACGACGTGCGGCGCAGCCACGTGCCGAGCCGCGTGATCCGCTCGTCGCCCTCGTCGACGGCGAGGCCCTTGCCCATGTGCTCGGCGCCGCTGACCATCGTCCGCAGCTTGTAGAGCTCGAACGGCCGCCCGCCGCGCCCGACCCGGCGCTGGCGGTACACCGCATGCCCGTGCGTCTCCAGGCGGATCGCCACCGCGGCGAGCGCGAGCAGCGGTCCGGCCAGCACGAGCGCGGTGCCGCCGACGAGCACGTCGAGCGCCCGCTTGCGGCGCGAGTCCAGATAGCGGGCCGGCATCATCGCGTCCCCTCCGCCGGCTCCCAGCCCGCCTCGGTGCCGTAGCGCAGCCAGTCGTAGAGCCCGGCGGCCAGCGACGCGGTCGTGAGCACGTAGTAGCGCGCCACCAGCAGCGGCCGGGCGGGGACGCGGCCGCCCGCGGCGGCGGCGGCCAGCACCGCCGCCTGCGCGGCGGCCGCTGCCACGTACACCCGCCCGCGCCCGAGCAGAGCCAGCGTCGCGAGCCCCAGCACGACGTGCTGCAGCGGCGCCGTGTAGCGCAGCAGCCGGTGGGAGAGCATCATCAGCCCGTACAGCGGCCCGTAGCCGCGCGGATCGAGCAGGCCGCCGCGCACGACGATCGGCCACGCGTGGCTCATCATCCGCCGCTTGCGGGCCCACTCGCCCTCGACGGTGGGCACCATCTTCTCGACCGCCCGCGCGCCGGCCACGTAGACCGCGCGCCGCCCGCGCTTGACGAGCTGGAACGGGAACGCGAGATCGTGTCCGAGCAGCACGTCGGCGGGCAGGTAGTCGCGCGGCCGGACCGCGTAGATCGCGCCGTTGCCGGCGGTCACGGACGCGAGCGCGGACTCGTTGGCCCGCAGCCACATCTCGTAGCGCCAGTACAGGCCCTCCTGGTTGGTCCCGGCCTCGTTGACGAAGCGGACCTGGCCGCAGGCGTAGCCCACGTCGGGGTCGGCGAACGCGGCGGCGAGCTCGCCGAGCGCGGCGGGATCCCACAGCGCGTTGGCGTCGGAGAACGCCAGCAGCTCGCCATCGGCGGCGGCGACGGCGGCGTCCTGCGCGTGGTACTTGCCGCGGCGCGGCAGCTCGAGCACCTGGTCGGCGCCGGCCGCGCGGGCGCGCGCGGCCGTGCCGTCCGCGTCCGGGTCGGCCCCGCCGTCGACCGCGACGATGATCTCGAGCCGGTCGCGCGGCCAGTCGAGTGCGAGCGCGTTCGCGACCTTCGCCTCGATGACCGCCTCCTCGCGATAGGCGGCGACGATCAGCGAGACCCGCGGCCGCGCGGCGCCCGGCGGCGGCTGCGCGGCCGGGCGCATGAGCGCGCGGAGGGCGGCCAGGAACAGGCCGTAGCCCACCTGAGCCCAGGTCAGCAGGCCCGCGGAGATCCAGAACAGGGCACGCACGGCGGCGCATCCTGGCACAAGCGGTGATCAGCGTCGGCGTTCTCGTCGGCTGACTGGCAGTATCCGGACCGGCATGGACGTCGAGCTCTCCTACTGCGTCGTCAACACGGATCAGCGCCAGCTCCTGAGCTACTGCCTGGACGCGATCGCCCGCGAGCGCGCCACCGTCGAGTTCGAGACCGAGACGCTCGTGCTCGACAACGCGTCCTGGGACGGCTCGGCCGACGCTGCGCGCCAGCATCCCGTGACGACCGACGTGCTCGCGCTCGAGGAGCGGACCGGCCGCGCGGAGGCCGCGACCGCGCTGCTGCAGCGGGCGCGCGGACGGTTCTGCCTGCTGCTCAACGAGGACTCCGAGCTCGAGCCCGGCGCCACGGTCGCCCTGCACGCCGCGCTCGCCGACACCGTGGACGCGGGCGCGGCCGGCGCGACGCTCGTGCGCCCGGACGGCGCGCAGCAGCCGTCGGCCTGGCGCTTCCCGAGCGTCGGCACGGCGCTGCTGTCGCTGGTCGGCCTCAAGCGCCGGCTCGTGGTCCAGAGCCACGGCCCGCGCGTGCGCGACGTCGACTGGGCTCCCGCGGCAGCGCTGCTCGTGCGGCGCGACGCGGCCGCGGCGGTCGAGTGGTTCGGCGGCGACGAGATCGAGTTCTGCCGCCGCTTGCACGGTGCGGGCTGGCGAGTGCTGTACGTGCC
>DASSUW010000099.1:0-3952 GCA_035706585.1 Solirubrobacteraceae bacterium
TGGTGCTGCGGCCGGCGCCGCGCCTGTGCCGCCACCGGACGCCCGTGCGCGGCCTGTACGTCGCCGGCGGGTCGGTCCATCCGGGCCCGGCGGTGCACGGCATGACCGGCCGCAGCGCGGCCCGCGCGCTGCTCCGCGACCGCCGCGCATCCCGCCACGAGTAAGGTCGGCCGATGGCCGACGCGACGTCTGACGCCTGGGCCAGCGGGCTCGCCGGCCGGCTCCCGGCGCGCGTCGCCTCCGGGCTCGAGGCGATCAGCCGCGTCGCCCGCGCGCTGACCACCCCGGGCGCGCTGCACGAGGTCGCCGAGCGGGCGCTCGACGCGATGCGCGCCACCATGGACCTCCAGGTGTGCGTGCTGTACCTGCCCGACGCCGCGGAGCGCCCGCTGTTGACGCGCTTCGAGGCGGCGCCGCGCGCGGCCGCGCACAGCACCCGCGACGAGATCGGCTTCGACCCGGCCGCCTGGCAGCTCGCGATCGCCGGCGGCCACCCGCTCGTGTTCAACGAGCCGGCGGGCTGGGTCGTCCCCAACCCGTTCGATCCGCCCGCCGCGCACTGGCTCGTCGTGCCGCTCGCCACCGCCGACCGGCTGGTCGGCGCGGTGATGGCCGCGCGCGCGCAGCCGCTCGAGCTCGACGCGCTCGGCGTGACGGTGCTCAGCCTGCTCGGTGACCAGCTCGCGGCCGGGATCGCGAGCGCGCAGCTGCGGCTCGAGCTGCAGGGCGCCGCGATCGAGCGCGAGCGCATGCGCGTGGCCGCCGAGGTCCACGACGGGCTCGCGCAGGACCTCGCGCTGGCGGTGCGCGAGCTCGCGTTCCTCGCCGGCGACCCGCCGGCGCGCGAGGCGCAGGGCAGCCGCGACCGCCTGCGCGCAGCCGTGACGTCGGCGCACACGGTCGTGCGCGACCGGCTCGTCGACCTCTCGACCTCGCTCCCGCTCGGCGGTGTCCGCGCGGCCGTCGAGGAGGTCTGCCACCGCTTCTCCCAGCGCGGCCTGCCCGTCCGCCTGACCGTCGAGGCCGCGCCGGTGGACGCGCCGCCGGCGCTGACGGCCGCGCTCGTGCGCGTGCTCAGCGAGGCGCTGGCCAATGCGGTCAAGCACGCCGGCGCGGCGACCGTCGCGGTCCGGCTCAGCGCCGAGCCGGGCGCGATCGTCCTGGTCGTCGCCGACGACGGCAGCGGGTTCGACCTCGACGGCGACGCCGGGAGCGGCCACCTCGGGCTGTCGCTGATGCGCAGCCGCGCCAGCGAGGCCGCGGGCAGGCTCGACATCCGCTCGTCCCCGGGCGCCGGGACGACGATCCGGGCGCGCTTCCCTCTACCTTCCTCTCCATGACCCCGCCCACCGACCTGGCGGGCATCGCGGCCGCGCTCGGCGAGGACGCCGGCCGCGTGAGCTGCCCGCACATGGCGATGGTGCTGGATTCGCCGCAGGAGCTGCACCCGGCGCTGGCGGCGTTCTACTCGCTCGGCGCCAGCCGCAACGGCTGGATGCTGCACCGCTCGCTGCCGGGCCAGGGCGCAGCCGACCGCGCGGGCCTCGTCGCGGCCGGGCTCGACGTCGACGCGCTCGAGGCCGAGAACCGGCTCGCGCTGACCGAGGTGCCGGTGACCGAGCCGCCGGAGACGTGGGCGCAGCCGTTCCTGCCGCTGATCGAGGATGCGCTGCGCGACGGCTACGACGCCGTCTGGTGGTCACGCTTCCCGGTCGGCGCCGCCGGCAGGGAGTTCGACGTCGCGATCGAGTACGACCGCGCGTGGGACGAGGCGCTGCACGGCCGCCGCGCGGTGTCGCTGTGCCTGTACGTCGTCGGGCAGCTCGGGGGCGACGCGGACGCGGCGGCGCAGCGGCTCGCCGAGATCCACGACGGCGTGCTGCGAACGGGCGCCGACGGCCTGACGGTCAGTCGTTCGCGCTAGCGGCGAACTGCCCGTCGCCGAGCGCCTTGGCGAGCAGCGCCCGGAGCGTCGCGCGCTCGCCGGCGTCGAGGTCGCCGAGCAGCTTGTCGGTGATGCTCTCCAGCGCGCGCTCGGCGTGGACGACCGCCGTGCGGCCGGCCGGCGTGATGCGGACGATGTGGCGGCGCCGATCCTCGCGGTCGCGCTCGCGGACCGCGAAGCCGCGCTCCTCGAGCGCGTTGAGCATCAGCACGACCATGTTGGCGTCGATCCCCATCACGGTGCTGAGCTGGCGCTGCGTCGTGCCGTCGGTCTCCCCGATCACGCTCAGCATCACGTACTGCTTGTACTTCATCCCGAGCGCGGCCTCGTCGATGTGCCGGTGGACGCTCCGCGCGAGGCGGGTCAGCAGCACGGTCGCGCCGGCGGTCGTGCGATCAAGCGTCTGTGTGCTCATGGTTACCAAGAGTATACCCACCTCACGACAATCACTTCGAGGAGATCATCATGATATAGTGACGATCATGCGTACGAGAGATAACCGCTGGCTCGCCCTCGCCGTCGTCTGCCTGGGCCAGCTGATGATGATCCTGGACGCGACGATCGTGGCCGTCGCGCTCCCGGCGATCAAGACGGACCTCGGCTTCTCGGCCTCGTCGCTGACGTGGGTCCCGAACGCGTACCTGATCGCGTTCGGCAGCTTCCTGCTGCTGGGCGGCCGCCTCGCCGACCTGATCGGGCGCAGGCGCATGTTCCTGGCGGGCATCGCGATCTTCACCGGCGCCTCGCTGCTGTGCGGCTTCGCCGGCAGCGAGGGAACGCTCATCGCCGCACGCTTCCTGCAGGGCCTCGGCGCCGCGGTCTGCGCCTCGGCCGTGCTCGCGCTGATCGTCGTCGAGTTCCCCGGCCCGCTCGAGCGGATCCGCGCGATGTCCGCCTACACGTTCGTGAGCGTGGCCGGCGCGTCGATCGGCCTGATCACCGGCGGCCTGCTGACGCAGGCGCTGGACTGGCACTGGATCTTCTTCATCAACCTCCCGATCGGGCTCGCGGCGTTCGCGCTCGGCCTCGCGACGCTCGAGCGCGACCGCGGTCTCGGGTTGGGGCAGGACGTCGACGTGATCGGCTCCGCGCTGATCACCGTCGCCTCGATGGTCGCCATCTACGCGATCGTCGGCTCCGAGGAGCACGGGCTCGTCTGGGCGCTCCGGCTCGGCGCCGTGGCGGTCGCGCTGCTCGCGGCGTTCCTCGCCCACGAGCGGCGCAACGAGAACCCGATCCTCCCGCCGGAGATCATGCGGCTGCGCAGCCTCATGGTCGCCTCGTCGGTGCGCGCCTTGATGGTGTGCGGCATGTGGGCGACGTTCTTCGTCGGCGCGCTGTACCTGCAGCGCGTCCTCGGGATGGGCCCGATCGCGGCCGGCGCCGCGTTCCTGCCCCAGACGCTGACGGTCGCGGCGCTGTCGCTCGGCCCGAGCGCGCGGGCGACCGCGCGCTTCGGCGAGCGGCGGGTGCTGATCGGCGGCCTCTCGGTGCTCGTGATCGGGCTGGTCGTGTTCGCGCTGGCGCTGCAGCCGGACGCCGCGTACTTCCCCGGGCCGGCGATCGCGTTCACGCTGATCGGCGTCGGCGCCGGCCTGTCGTTCATGACGCTGATGACGCTGGCGCTGGCCGACGTCCCGGCGCGCGACGCGGGCATCGCCTCGGGCGTCGTCAACGTCGCCACCCAGATCTCCGCCGCGGTCGGCCTCGCCGTCCTCGGCACGATCGCCTCGAGCCGGTCGAGCGCGCTCGGCGCGCGGGGCGAGAACGCGATCCAGGCGCTCGCGGGCGGCTACCGGCTGGCGTTCATCGTCGCCGCCGGGTGCGTGGCCGCCGCGCTCGTGGCCTCGATCGTGTGGATGCGCGCCCCGCAGCCGGCCGAGCGGGAGGCCGAGCTCGAGCTCGCGGCCTAGCGGCAGGTCCGGCGAACTACGGCCCGGGCGACGAGGGTGCCGCCCGCGCGGCCGCCCCTGGCGCGTTGACGTCGGTATGCGACGTCAACGCGCC
>DASSUW010000100.1:0-12081 GCA_035706585.1 Solirubrobacteraceae bacterium
GGAACGCGAGCGTCGCCTCCCAGTCCAGCGCGCCCGCTTCGCCGAGCGGATCGGCCACGACATGGGCGGCCGCGAACGCGACCCGCGAGCGCGGCGGCGTTCCGGGCGCCGGGAACGCGCGCGGCTCGCCCGGCGCGTACGGCTCGAGCGCCCCGCCCGCGCGCGGAAGCCGCAACGCGGCGGTGGCGACCGTCACAGCTCGGGCACCTCGACCCAGCGCCGCTCGCGCCACGACCGCAGACCGAGCTCCGACAGCTGCACGCCCCGCGCGCCCGCGTAGAAGTCCCACGGGAACGGCTCGTCGAGCGCCACGTGCCGCAGGAACCGCTCCCACTGCACCTTGAACGCGTTGCCGGGCTCCTCGCCGGGAACCGGCATCCACGCGGCGCGGTGATCGACCGGGTCCGGGAGGTCCGGGTTCCACACCGACCGCGGCGTGGCCGCGCCCGGCTGCAGCCGGCACTCGCGCAGGCCGGCGACCGCGGTTCCCCCGGTGCCGTCGACCTGCAGCTCGAACAGCTCGCCACGGTCGACCCGCACGCACCACGACGAGTTGAGCTGCGCGATCACGCCGCCGTCGAGCTCGAACATCGCGTAGGCGGCGTCCTCGGCGGTCGCCTCGTACGGCTCGCCCTGCTCGTCGTAGCGGACCGGCACGTGCGTCGCGCCGAGCGCGAACACGCCGTGGACGGCGCCGAACAGCTCGTCCAGCACGTAGCGCCAGTGGGCGAACATGTCGGCGACGATCCCGCCGCCGTCCTGCGCCCGGTAGTTCCACGACGGCCGCTGCGGCGCCGGGTCGGGGCCGGGGAACACCCAGTAGCCGAACTCGCCGCGGACCGAGAGCACCCGGCCCAGCGCGCCGCTGTCGAGCACGCGCTTCAAGGTCCGGATCCCGGGCAGGAACAGCTTGTCCTGCACCACGCCGTGCTTGACGCCGGCCTCGTCGGCCGCCCGCGCCAGCGCCAGCGCCGACGCGAGGTCGTCGGTCAGCGGCTTCTCGCAGTAGACGTGGCGGCCGGCGTCGACCGCGGCACGCACGGCGTCCTCGCGCCGCGACGTGACCTGCG
This sequence comes from Solirubrobacteraceae bacterium, assembly GCA_035706585.1. Taxonomy (GTDB): domain Bacteria; phylum Actinomycetota; class Thermoleophilia; order Solirubrobacterales; family Solirubrobacteraceae; genus DASSUW01. Next base: position 1,071 of record DASSUW010000100.1, read on the forward strand.
CGTCGAAGTACACGTCGCAGTCGGCCAGCGCGCCGGCGAGGTCGGTCGTGTACTCGAGCTCGTGCGGCTCGGCCAGCGCGCTCAGCTTGCGCTCGTCGCGGCCGACCAGGACCGGCACGGGCCACAGCGCCTCGCCGGGCGCGACCGCGATCCCGCCGTCGTCGCGGATCGCCAGGATCGACCGCACCAGGTGCTGGTTGGTCCCCATCCGCCCGGTCACGCCGTTCATGGCGATGCGGATCGTGCGCCGGCCCGTCGCCGACGGCTGGAAAACGTTTGCCACGGCGGCGTAGCCTAGCGCGCCGAGCGCACCGCGGCAAGCCGCGCGGCGGCCTCGTCGATCACCTCGGCGCGCTTGCAGAACGCGAAGCGCACCAGCGAGCGACCGGCGTCCGGATGGTCGTAGAAGACGCCGGTCGGGATCGCCACGACGCCCGCGCGCGCCGGCAGCTCGCGGCAGAACGTCACGCCGTCGCCTTCGACGCGCGCGTTGACGAAGTACGTGCCGGCGGGCCTGATCGGCCGCAGCCCGGCGGCCTCGAGCCCGGCGCACAGCCGGTCGCGCTTGGCCCGCAGCGCCTCGGCCAGGCCGCCGTAGAACGCGTCCGGCAGCGCCAGCGCCGCCGCGCCCGCGTGCTGGAACGCCGTCGCGCCCGAGAACGAGAGGAACTGCTTGGCCGCCCGCACGCCGGCGACGAGCTCCGGCGCCCCGCTCGCCCAGCCCACCTTCCAGCCCGTCACCGAGAACGTCTTGCCGAGCGACGAGATCGCGACCGTGCGCTCGGCCATCCCCGGCAGCGTCGCCAGCGGGACGTGCTCGCCGTCGTAGACCAGGTGCTCGTACACCTCGTCGGTCACCGCCACGAGCCCATGCTCGCGACACACGCCGGCCACCAGCTCGAGCTCGGGCCGCGAGAAGACCTTGCCGGTCGGGTTGTGAGGCGAGTTGAGCAGGATCATGCGCGTGCGCGGACCCACCGCGGCACGCAGCTGGTCGGGGTCGAACTCCCACGCCGGCGGTTGCAGCGTCACGACCTTGCGCACCGCGCCGGCCATCGCGATGCCGGCCGCGTAGGAGTCGTACAGCGGCTCGAACACGATCACCTCGTCGCCCTCGTCGAGCAGGCCGAGCAGCGCCGCGGAGATCGCCTCGGTGGCGCCGAACGTGACCTGGACGCCCAGCTCCGGGTCGACCTCGAGCCCGTAGAAGCGCCGCTGGTGCGCGGCGATCGCCTCGCACAGCGCCCCCACGCCGGCCAGCGGCGCGTACTGGTTGTGGCCGGCGCGGATCGCCGCCGCCGCGGCCTCGAGCACCGCGGCGGGCCCGTCCTCGTCGGGAAATCCCTGCCCGAGGTTGATCGCACGCGTTCGCTCGGCGAGCGCCGACATCTCGGAGAAGATCGTGGTGCCGAACCCGGCCAGCCGCGAGGCGATCACGCGCGGCAGACTACGCGGCCGTGACCTACACCGGCCTGCGCGAGCGGCTGCGGCGGCGCGAGCCGCTCGCGGTCGCGTTCCTTGATCTCGGCTCGCCCGTGAGCGCCGAGCTGACCGCCATGAGCGGCTTCGACGTCGTGGTCGTCGACCTCGAGCACGGCGCCGGGGACGAGGGCGCGGCGCGTGCGCAGATCCAGGCGGCGAGCGGGCACGCCGCGGTCGTGGTGCGCGTACCGGACGGGCCGGCGCAGGCCGGCCGCATGCTCGACGCCGGGGCCGACGGCGTCATCGTGCCGCAGGTCGGCTCGCCGGACGAGGCCGCCCGCGCGGCGGCCGCCGTTCGCTACAGCGGCGCGCGCGGTATCTCGCCGTTCTCGCGCGGCAACCGCTACGGCCGCGCGGGCGCTGAATTCCGCCCGCGTGCCGACGAGCGGCTCGTCTGCATCGTCCAGATCGAGCGGGGGAGCGCGCTGGAGACCGTCGACGAGATCGCCGCGCTCGACGACGTCGACGCCCTGCTGATGGGACCGGCGGACCTGTCCAACGACATCGGCTGTGCGCTCGACCTCGCCGCGCCGGAGCTGCAGGGCGCGGCGCGGCGGATCGGCGCCGCCGCCGCGCGCCATGGCAAGACCGCCGCGCTGCACCTCGCGCACGCGGATCAGGCGGCGGGGTTCCGCGAGCTCGGCTTCACGATGTTCTCGAGCGTGTTCGAGAGCGCCGCTCTGGTCGCCGCGATGACCATCTCGGCCGCCGAACTGAGAACGCCCTGAGGGCGATGTATTAAGTCACCTGGATGACACGCCGATGACTGGTGCATCATGCGCCAGCTCGTCTTCAGGCCCGCTCTCGGGGTGCTCTCCCGGCTCCGCTTCGCCCACAAGTTCGCCCTCATCGGCCTGGTGCTCGTCGTGGCGGTCGCGGTCGTCGGCCAGGCCTATCTGAAGGTCCAGCGCACGCAGATCACCTTCAGCGCCAAGGAGCGCGTCGGCATCCGCGTGATCGCGCCCGGCGGGGAGCTGCTCGGCCGCCTGGCGGCCGCGCGGGCCGCTGCCGTGCGCGGCGATGACGCGGCCGTCGAGCAGCGGGTCGCCGCCGTCGACGAGGCGGTCGCGAAGGTCGACGCGGCGGTCCGGGCCGACGGCCGCGAGCTCGCGCTCGAGCGCGACTGGAGCGAGCTGCGCGACGCGATCGAGGCGACGCTCGCCGGCCTGCCGGACGGCGTCGCCGAGCGCTCGGAGGCGCTGGCCGCGCTCACGAACGGCGCCGCCGCGCTGATCGTCAAGGCCGGCGACACGTCGAACCTGATCCTCGATCCGGACCTCGACTCCTTCTACGTGATGGACGCGCTGGTCACGAAGGTCCCGGGCATGCTGACCGGCCTCGCCGACGCGTCCGACCAGGCGGTCCTCGCCGGGGTCGACCGCGCGAACGCGCTCGACCACCGCATCGACCTGGCGCTGACCCAGGGCGCGATCCTGAGCGCCGCCGAGGCCGGCACCGCGGGCCTCGCCACGTCGTTCGCGAAGACCGCCGACGGCGCGTTGAGGAGCGATCTCGCCGACCCCGTCGCCGCCGCCGCGAGCGCGACCGAGACCGCCGCCGACGGCTTCACCAAGCTGGTCCGCGACGGTGACACCGCCGCCGTCGACGCGGCCGCCATCGATCGCGCGATCGAGCAGGGGACCGCCGCCCACCGCGCGCTCGGCCCGGCGCTGGACCGCTTGATCGACACGCGCATCGACGGCTTCGCCTCGTCGCGCCGCAACGTGGCGGTCCTCGCCTCGGTCCTGATCCTGCTCGCCGTCTACCTGTTCGTCGGGCTGCTGCTGGCGATCCGCGAGGGCACCGGCCGCATGCGCGCGCGCCTCGCCAGCCTCGGCGAGCACGAGGCGACCGAGCTGCGCGACGGTCTCGCCGCGATCGCCGCCGGCAACCTCACGCGCGAGCTGCGCACCACGACGCCGCCGATCGAGCGCGGCAGCCGGGACGAGATCGGCGATCTCGAGGCGGCCGTCGAGGGCATCCGCGCCGACACCGCCACGTCGATCGACCGCTACAACGCGATGCGCGAGCAGACCGCGGCGATGCTGCGCGACATCGCCTCGGGCTCCGAGGTCGTCGCCCAGGCATCCGAGCGCGTCGTCGTGACCACCGAGCAGACGAGCTCGGCCGTCACCGAGATCGCCCACGCGGCCGGCAGCGTGGCTCACGGCGCCGAGCAGCAGGTCCGCGGCGTCGAGTCGATCCGCGCGGCGACGGAGGAGGTCATCGCCGCCACCCGTGACGGCGCCGAGGCCGCTCGCGCCACCGCCGCGACCGCGTCGCGCGCCGGCGAGGTCACCAAGGAGGGCCTCGCCGCCGCGCTGGAGGCGACCGTCGCGATGGCGTCTCTGAGGGAGTTCTCCGCCGAGATCGCCGAGGTCATGGAGCAGCTGGCCGGCATGTCCAAGCGGATCGGCGGCATCACCGACGCGATCACCGGCATCGCCGACCAGACGAACCTGCTCGCGCTCAACGCGGCGATCGAGGCCGCCCGCGCCGGCGAGCACGGCCGCGGTTTCGCGGTCGTCGCCGAGCACGTCCGCAAGCTGGCCGAGGAGTCGCAGACCCAGGCCGCCGAGATCGCACAGATCGTCGAGGAGATCCGGCGCGCGACCGGTCACGCCGCCGAGCTCGCCGCCGCCGGCGCCCGGCGCAGCGACGAGAGCGACGCGACGGTCCAGCGCGCGCAGCAGTCGTTCGAGCTGATCGGCGAGGCCGTCGACGCGGTCGGCGAGCGCGTCGCGCAGATCGTCGACGTCGTCGCCCGCATCGCGGCCGACACCGAGCGCATCGGCGCGGACATGAGCGAGATCGGCGCGGTGGCCGAGCAGTCGTCGAGCGCCGCCGAGCAGGTGTCCGCGACCACCCAGGAGACGAGCGCGTCGGCACACGACATCGTCGCCTCCGCCCGCGAGCTGTCCGCAACGGCCACCCGCCTCGAGCGTCTCACCACGCGCTTCGAGCTCTGACCGGCCACCAACGGGGTCAGAGGCGTAGTGCCGCGGCGCGGCGTCGCGCCACCCACTTCGAGCTCTGACCAGCCACTCACGGGGTCAGAGGCGTAGTGCCGCGGCGCGGCGTCCCGTCACCCACTCAGGCTCTGACCCCGCGGCCGGCACAGCGCTGCGAGTCGCTACGCCGCAAGCGCCGGGCGCCGAACACCCGCGCGTCGGCGCCGGCCATCGCGCCGCTGCAGCTGCCGCGCGCGCTCCACGAGCAGGAACGCGAGCTCGCCGGACGGGCGGAACGGGTCGGCGATCACCCGGTAGTCGGAGAGCGACACGGCCGCCCAGATCTCGCCAGCGACCTCGCCGACCAGCACGGGGCCCTGCAGGGCGTCCTGCGAGTCGAGCTGCGCGAGCTCGGCGACGGCCTCGGCGTCGGCCTGGCGGGCGTAGCGGATCGTCACCGATGCTGTGGGTTCGAAGGTCTTCATGGCACGTATTGTCGGCTGCGAAGCGCCCCCTTACATCGGGCGTTAGCAGCCGATCTGCGTCCCTGAGGCCTTACCTGGACGCCGTACGCGCTTACCGGCAGCGAGGGTCGTTGCGGGGCGGCCGGCCGCCGTACAGATCGACGGCCGCGGCCACGTCCGCGGGCGCCGGGACACAGGCGAGCTGGTCGACCGTCGGGGGCTCCGCGGCCAGCGACGGCGCGCAGTGGGTGTCGAACGCGTGCGGGCTCATCAGCGAGCAGGTGCGGCCGTCGCGGTGCTCGAGCCCGAGGACGTGCCCGAGCTCGTGCGCGGCGACCCAGACCGACAGCGGCCGTGGGTTGCCGCGCAGCTCGTCCGCCAGCACGATGCGCGTCGTGCCGCTGGAGGGCCGGCCGATCGACGTCGTGTAGCCGAGGCAGTCGCGCCCGCACAGCGAGCGCAGCTCACGGTCGTCGACGCTGATGACCACGTCGGCGGCGCCGGCCGAGCCGACCTGCTCGAGCCGCACCTGCGCGCCCGAGGCGTTCCAGCGGGCGGCCGCCGTGGCGACGGTCCGGTCCATGCCGCCGGCGTCGTAGTAGCGCACCACGCCATGGTCCCAGGGGGTCGGCGTCGAGGATGCGGACACGGGCAGCACCTGCCACAGCAGGGCGGCCAGCACCGTGGCTGGGAGAAGGGCGAGTAGCAGCTCGCGGGCAGCAGAGAGCCACCGCCGGCGTTGTCGGCGTGGTTTGAACATCAAGGAGAAAACGCGGCGCGGACCGCGTGCGACATCTGAACGTCGAAGCGGCGCTTACGCGCCGCAGCACCCGCCTGAGCTATGGGGTGCCCCGCGCCCGGAGCCGCGAAACGCGAAAGGGGTCAGACCCCCTCGCCTTGGCGCCTCGCAACGCCGCGACAGGGGGGTCTGACCCCGGCTCGGTTCAGGACCGGTACGTGACCGTTTCGCGCGCGCCCTGCTCGGCCGAGCGCAGCATCGCGTCGCAGACCTCGGCGGCGCGGTAACCGTCCTCGAGCGTGGCGCCGTGGGGGGCGACGTCGCCGTCGTCCCGGATCGCGGTCAGGAAGTGGTGCAGCTCGTGCACGAACGTGTGCTCCCAGCCGATCGTGTGCCCCTGCGGCCACCAGTGCTCCCAGAACGGGTGGTCGGCCTCGGACACGAGCACCGTGCGGAAGCCCTGCGCCTGCTTGCCGGGCTTGGAGTCGTTGAAGTGCACCTGCAGCTCGTTGAGCCGCTCCAGGTCGAACACCAGCGAGCCCTTCGAGCCGTTGATCTCCCAGGTGAACGCGTTCTTCCGGCCCTGGGCGAAGCGGGTGGCTTCGATCGTGCCCACCGCGTCGTTCTCGAACCGCACGACCGACTCGACGGCGTCGTCGACGTCGCGGCCGGGGATGAACGTCTGCGTCATCGCCGCGACCTCGGTGATCTCACCGACCAGGTAGCGCGCGAGATCGATCACGTGCGCGCCGAGGTCGCCGAGCGAGCCCGAGCCGGCCGTCGCCTTGTCGAAGCGCCAGATGTCGCCCTCGGTCGTGCCCCACTCCTGCAGGTAGCAGCCGCGGAAGTGCTGGATGTCGCCCAGGTCGCCCGACTCGATGATCTCGCGCGCGAGCCGGATCGCCGGTACGAACCGGTAGTTGAACGCGCACATGTGCTTGACGCCGGTGGCCTGCACCTGCTGCCACGTGTCATAGGACTCGGCGGCGTCGCGGCCCAGCGGCTTCTCGCAGATCACGTGCTTGCCGGCCTGCGCCGCGACGATCGTCGGCTCGGCGTGCAGGTTGTTCGGCCCCGCGTTGTCGAACACCTCGACGCGCGGGTCGGTCGCCACCGCGCGCCAGTCCGTCTTGTACTCGGCGAACCCGTACCGGCGGGCCGCTTCCGCCACCGCTTCCTCGTTGCGGCCGGCGATGGCGATCAGCTCCGGCCGCAGCGGCGGCGGCCAGGTCATGTAGGCGAGCGTCTTGTACGCGTTCGAGTGGGCCTTGCCCATGAACGCGTATCCGAGCATGCCGACACCGATGGGCCGCACGTCGGCGCCGCTGGACGCCTTCCCCATCGTGACGAAACCGACTTCGGACATTCAGGACTCCTTCGCGAACGCTGCGTCGAACGCGACCGAGGAGGGGGCGAAGTCCGTGGCACGCACGAACGCGAGCGCATCCGGCGCCCCCCAGTCGCGATCCATGCCCGAATCCTCCCACTCGATCGAGAGGGGACCGTCGTACCCGACCCGGTTCAGCGCGCGGATCATGGCCTCGAAGTCGACGTCGCCGTGGCCGGGCGAGACGAAGTCCCACCCGCGCCCGGGCTCGCCGAAGTTCAGGTGGCCCCCGAGGATCGAGGAGCGACCGTCGAGGTGCCTGACCGAGTCCTTGATGTGGGCGTGGAAGATCTTGGCCGCGAACTCGGTGATGAACGCCGCCGAGTCCAGGAACTGGTGCTCGAAGTGCGACGGGTCGAAGTTGATGCCGAAGCCCGGCCGGTCGCCGATCGCCTCGAGCGCCTTGCGCGTGGTCACGAAGTCGTAGGCGATCTCGGTCGGATGCACCTCGAGCGCGAAGCGCACGCCCTCGGACTCGAAGACGTCGATGATCGGCCCCCAGCGCTCGGCGAACTCCTGGTAGCCGCGCTCGATCTCGTCGAAGTCGTTGGGCGGGAACGAGTAGAGCATGTGCCACACCGGCGAGCCGGTGAAGCCGGTCACGACGTCGACGCCGAGCTGCGCGGCGGCGCGCGCCGTGTCCTTCATCGCCTCGGCGGCGCGCCGGCGCACGCCCTCGGGATCGCCGTCGCCCCAGATCTCGGGCGTCAGTACGCCCTGATGGCGGGAATCGATCGGGTCGCACACCGCCTGCCCCACGAGATGGTTGCCGATCGCCCAGCAGCCGAGGCCGTGGCGCTCGAGCAGCGCGCGCTGGCCGGCGGCGTAGCCGGAGTCGCGCATCGCCTCGGCGACGTCGAAGTGATCACCCCAACAGGCGAGCTCGAGGCCGTCGAAGCCCCACTCGGCGCACTTGCCGGCGAGCTCGTCGAGCGTGAGATCCGCCCACTGGCCCGTGAACAACGTGACGGGTCGTGCCATATCCGTTCATCCTCCCTACGCGTTGACGATCTCCAGCCGCACACCGGCGGCGCGGTACTGCTCGACGACATCCTGTTCCAGGCCGTCGTCGCTGACGATCACATCGAGCTCCTCTGCCGGGGCGATGGATACCAGGGATGCGCGCCCGACCTTGGTCGAGTCGATCAGCCCCACCGTCTGCCCGGCCGCGGCGCGCGCCGCGTTGACCACGTCGGCCAGCGGCCGGCGCGACGTCGTGAGCCCCGCGTCCAGCGTCAGCCCCGCCGCCGACACGAACGCGATGTCGAAGTTCAGGTCGCCGATGAACTCGACGGTCCAGCGCCCGGCGATCATCCGCATGTGCTGGTCGAGCTCTCCCGGGCAGACCACCACGTGCATCGGCTCGGCGATCACCTCGTAGGCGATCGCGGGCGAGTTGGTGACGAGCGTGAGCTCGTTCGGCGGGTCCTCCATCAGCCGGCGCGCGAGCGCGAGCGCGGTCGACGACGCATCGAGGAAGATCGTCGAGCTCGGCGCGACCAGCGCGGCGGCGTAGCCGGCGATCGCCATCTTCGCGCCCGCCGCCTGCTCGACCCGCTGGTTCCACGCCGTGGCGATCTGCGGCAGCGTGCCGAGGCCGCGGATCGCCCGCGCCCCGCCGTGCACCCGCTCGACCAGCCCCTCGCGGGCGAGCTGCTCGAGGTCGCGGTGAACCGTGATCGCCGACACCGCATGGTCGCGCGCCAGCTCGGCGACCGACACGCCGCCGTCGCGCTGGATGCGCTCCAGAATCTGTGCTCGGCGCAGGGCTGGCGGCACAGTGCTCAGACGCGGTCCTCGAACGCCCTCCGGGTCACGTTGACCTGCAACGGGCGGAACTCGTCGATGGCTTTCACGAGGTGATCTGCGAATCGCTCCAGGGCCTCCTCGCCCTTCTCGGCCGTGGCGGTCAGCGGATTGCCGATCACGCCCGTGCGCGAGAACTCGCCGTGGTCCATGGGGAAGATGAAGTACTGGTAGCCGTCGAACTCGACGTCCGGCGCGCCGTCCTTCTTGATGAACGAGTCGGGCAGCCACTGCGGGACCTGCGCGCGGTCCTGCGCCGCGCGGTCCATGTGCACGAGCTGCGGGTTGTGCGCCAGCACCTGTGAGGTCTCCAGCTCGGACGCGTGCCAGCCCGGCGTCTCGTCCGGCGGGTTCTCGAGCAGGTCGCTGAGCAGGCCGATGTAGCGCTCGGCGTACGGCTTGTAGAGCGCCACGAACGCGCCGGTCTCGTACTTGATGCGGCGCAGCAGCGGGTCGAGCACCTTGGTGTTCGAGCCGTGCCCGTTGACGAACACGAGCTTGTTCCAGCCGTGGTGGATCAGCGACCGCGCGACGTCGTAGAGCACCTCGTTGAGCGTGCTCGCGCGCAGCGTGACCGTGCCGACGCTCGACTCGGTGTCGCGCAGGTGCTGTGGTGAGTAGCCGGCCCAGAACGGCGGCGTGTACGGCACGTCGGCCTTGGCGGCCGCGCGGCGCGAGACCTCCAGCGCGGTGATCGTGTCGGTCCCGAGCGGCAGGTGCGCGCCGTGCTGCTCGAGCGAGCCGATCGGGACGAGGATGATGTCCGACCGCTCCTGGAACCAGGCGATGTCCGGCGGCGCGAGGTCGAGCAGGTTGTTCGAGAACGGTCGGCCGTCATCGGGCATGGGCGGGCTCCTGGGTCATGGTCAAGTAGCGCTCGGCGACGATGTCGGCGAACGCCGCGTCGTCGACGTGCGCCTCGACGCTCTCGTAGGGGATGTCCGGGCGCAGCGCGCCCCGCAGCGCGTCCAGAAAGGCGTGGTCGGCCTCGGGGTCCCACAGGTCTCCGCCCTCGGCGTCGGCCAGCGAGAAGCCTTTCGTGGGGGCGACGACCCTGACCGGGCCGGTCGCCTCGTTGAGGCGCTCGGCCACCTGGCGGCCGAGCGTGCTCTCCTCCTCCGCGGTCAGTCGCACGAGTGTGGCGACCGGGTTGTGGAAGTAGCTCTTGCGCGAGCGGTAGCGCTCCGGGACCGTGTCCCGCGCGCCCTGGTTGAAGAAGTCGACGCAGCCGGGGACGACGACCTGCGGGATCCCGTGCCGGCCGGCCACGCGCAGGCGGTCCGGGCCGGTCGCGTGGATCCCGTCCATCAGCGAGTTGGCCAGCTCGGACAGTGTGTAGTCGATCACGCCGCCGAGCGCCCCGGCCTCGATCAGGTGCTCCATCGCCGGGCCGCCGACTCCGTTGGCGTGGAAGATCACCGGCTCGTGCCCGGCGTCGACCAGCGCCTCGCGCACGCGCATGACGCCCGGCGTCGTCTGGCCGAGCATCGTGATGCCGACGCACTTGTCGCCGAGCTCGCGCACCGGCCGGCCGCCGTCGCGCGCCATGCCGACCACGGCCGCGGCGGCGTTGTCGAAGATCGCGCGCGCGATCTCGTTGAGGCCGAGGATGTCGATCACCGAGTGCATCACCATCACGTCGCCCTCGCCGACGAACGGACCGAACGCGCGGCGGCCGGACGCGCTGGGGGAGACGATCAGCTTCGGCACGCCGACCGGCAGCGCATGCATGGCGGCCGCGCCGAGCAGCGCGCCCTCGGCGCCGCCGAGGCACAGCACGCCGTGCACGCGTCCCTCCCCATAGGCCTGCAGCACGACGGCGCGGACGCCTTCGAGCATCAGCTGGACCGCGGCGCCGCGCGAGCCTGCGCTCCGGATCTCCTCCAGATCGTGCCCCCCGGCGCGCGCGACTTCCGTTCTCCCGACGTCGGGCTCGATGCCGTCCGCCTCGCCGAGGACCCCGGAGTCGACGACGAGCGGCCGCGCGCCGAGCGCGCGCAGCCGGTCGCGGACGTAGGCGATCTCGGCGCCCTTGGTGTCGAGCGTGCCGATCAGCGCGATGCCGGGAGAGGGGTCTGACCCCGCAACAGGCGCGGCGGGCGCAGTCGTGGCGATTGTGGGGTCAGACCCCTGCACGTGGCCCTTCAGACCGTGGCGCTCTCGACCGCCGACTGCGCCTGGC
>DASSUW010000101.1:0-4372 GCA_035706585.1 Solirubrobacteraceae bacterium
CGTGATGCTGACGCTGACCGACGGCGGTCCGGACCCCGACGCCGATTTCGCTCCGGCATCCAACGGCGGCGGAGGAGTCCCCGTCCTCGGCGCGGCGGCCGGGATCACCCGGCTCGCGTTCGGCGCGCTGCAGCACCCGCGACACGCCGTCGCCACCACGATCGCCGACACGCGCACCGTGGGCAAGCTGGTGCTGCCGTGGTCGGACCCGCGCTCGCCGATCAAGGGCGACCAGCGGGCCGCTCACCACGTCGCCTGGTCGGATCCGATCGACCTGCGGCGGGTCAAGCGCGCCGCTCGGCGGCTCGGCGCCACGGTCAACGACGTCCTCGTGAGCGCCGTCACCGCCGCGGTGGCGGACGGGCTCGGCGACGCGGCGAGCGACATCCACGCGCTGGTGCCGTTCAACCTGCGCCCGCTCGACGAGCCGCTCCCGCGCGAGCTCGGCAACCGCTTCGGGCTCGTCGTGCTCGAGCTGCCGATCGGCATCGAGGACCCGGTCGAGCGGACGGCCGAGGTCAAGCGGCGGATGGACGCCATCAAGCACGGCCACGAGGGCGCGATCTCCTACGGCATCCTCGAGCTGATGGGCCACACCCCGGCCGCCGTCGAGGCCCGCCTGATCGACTACTTCTCCGCGAAGGGCTCGATGGTGCTCACGAACGTCCCCGGACCGCGGTCGCGGCTGTCGGTCGCGGGCACCGACCTGGCCGGCGTGCTCGTGTGGGCGCCGTGCTCGGGCAGCATCGGCATGAGCGTGAGCGTCTTCAGCTACGCCGGCAAGGTGACCGTCGGCTTCCTCACCGACGCCGGGCTCGTGCCCGACCCGCGGACGCTCGCCGACGCCACGCGGGCCCACGCGCTGGCGCTCGCCCGCTACGCGTAGAGCCGCTCGAACTGCTCCCGGTAGCGGCGGTTGACGGTCGCGCGCTTGACCTTGAGGGTCGGCGTGAGCTCGCCGGCCGCCTGGGAGAGGTCGTGGTCGAGCAGCGCGAAGCGCTTGATCTGCTCGATCCGCGCGAACCGCGCGTTCACCTCGTCGACCGTCTCCTGCACCACCGCGTGCACGCGCGGATCGCTCACCATCGTGGTCAGATCGGCGGGTACGCCGGCGCGCTCGGCCAGCGCCGGCAGCTCGTCGGCGTCGAGCGTGAGCAGGGCCACGAGGTACGGCCGGTTGTCGCCGTACACGATCGCCTGCGACGCCCAGCGCGTCTCGCGCAGCGCCGTCTCGAGGTTCGTCGGGCTGACGTTCTTGCCGCTCGACGTGATGATGAGGTCCTTCTTGCGGCCGGTAATGGCCAGGTAGCCCTCCGCGTCGACCTCGCCGAGATCGCCGGAGCACAGCCACCCGCCGTCGAACGTGTGGCGCGTCGCCTCGTCGTCACGGTGATAGCCGGGGAACACGTGCGGCCCTCGCATCAGCACCTCGCCGTCGTCGGCGATCGCCACCTCGGTCCCGGGCAGCGGCCGCCCGACGGTGCCGAAGCGGAACCGGCCGGGCGTGTTGAGCGTCGCCGCGGCGCACGTCTCGGTCATGCCGTAGCCCTCCAGGATCAGCACGCCGCAGGCGTCGAAGAAGTCGAGCACCTCGCGCCCGATCGGCGCCGCGCCGGTGAGCCCGAGCCGCAGCTCGCCGCCGAACAATTCGCGCACGCGCGCGAGGACAAGCCGGTCGGCGGCACGCAGGCCGGCCCTCAGGACGGGGCCGGCGGCGTCGCCGCGGCGTTCGACCGCGCGGGCGCGGCGGCCGGTGGCGATCGCCCACTCGAACGCGCGGCGCCGCAGCGGCGACGCGTCCGCGACGGCGCCGAGCGCCTTCGCGTGGATCTTCTCGAACACGCGCGGGACCGACGGCAGATAGTTCGGACGCGCATCGGCGATGTCGTCGAGCAGCCGTTTCGGGTCGCCGCTCCAGAACGCGAGCGTCGCGCCCGTGTCCAGCGTCACGAGCTCGACCACGCGGGCGAGCGAGTGCGCGAGCGGCAGGAACATGAACGTCACGACACCCGGGCGCAGCTCGTCGCGCAGCTCGTACTCGTACATCCGCATCGTGGCGAGCAGGTTGGCGTGCGTGAGCACGCAGCCCTTCGGCGGCCCGGTCGTGCCGGACGTGTAGACGATCGTCGCGGCGTCGTCCGGCGCCAGCTCGATCCGCGGCAGCTCCCGTGACCGGCCCGCCGCGCGCAGGTCGTCGAGCGACGGCGACCCGGCGGTCTGCTCCATCGTGAACACGCGCTCGAGCGCGGGCAGCTGCGCCCGCACACTCTCAACCTTGTCGCGCTGCCCGGCGTCCTCGCAGATGAGGAGGCGCGCCTCGGAGTGGGCGAGCACGTACGCGCACTCCTCCGGCGAGTTCGTGTGGTAGACGGGCACCACGGTCGCGCCGGCGCAGATCGCGCCGAAGTCGGCCAGCGTCCACTCGGGACGCGTGTTGCCGAGGATCGCGACGCGGTCACCGGGGGCGATGCCATGGGCGATCAGCCCGGCGGCGATCTCGCGCGCCCCGGTCGCCAGATCGGAGAACGTCGTCTCGCGCACGGCGCCGGCGCGCCGCACGCGCATCGCGACACCGCGATGCCGGTCGAGGCTCGGCAGCAGCGCGTCGGGAAGCGTGGTCTCGACAGAGCGGTTGGGCGAGGGCAGCACAGTCATAGTCCCGCGAGACTCCCACCGCGCGCCGTCACGCACATCCGCAGCCACTGCCTACTCACGACGCGTGGAAGTCCCGGATGGAGCGGCGCCGCGTGAGCCGTAGCGTCGAGGGCTCTACGGCATACGCACGGAGGAGCTCCCATGATCCGCCTGGCACGGTTTTCCATCGCCCATCCGCGACGGGCACTCGCCGTGTGGGGTGCCGTGGCGATCGCGCTCGCGCTGATCGGCCTCGGGGTCAGCGACCGGCTGTCACCGTCGGTCGTCGTCGTCCCCGGTACGTCGTCCGCCCGCGCGCAGCATCTTGCCGACGCCAAGTTCGGCGCCAGCGTGCTCGTCCCCGTCCTGCTCGAAGGCCCACAGAGCGCCCTCGACCGCCAGGGACCGATCCTCGTCCGCCGGCTGCGCGCCGAGCGCGACATCCGCGTCCTCTCCGCCTGGGACGGCGGCAGTACCGGCACGGAGCTGCGGCCGCAACCCGGCGCCGCCATGATCGTCGCCGCGGTCGCCCGCAGCCAGAAGGACATGGTGCAGACCCGCCAGGCGCAGGTGGAGGCGATCGTCGATCGCGCCGTTGCGGCCCCCGTGCGCGCGCACGTCACCGGCCAGGCGGCGCTGGACATCGCGTTGAAGGACGCCGCGCTGGACGCCACGCGCCGCGCCGAGCTGATCGCCGCCGCGATCCTCGTGGTCGTCCTGCTGCTCGTCCTGCGCGCGCCCGTCGCCGCCGTCGTCCTCGCGACGCTCGGCGCCGCGACCGCGCTTGCGAGCTTCGGTGCCATGGCGCTGCTCGGGCGCGTCATCGCCGTCGACCCGACCGCCGTGGCGCTGGCGTCGATGACGGGCCTCGCGCTCGGCGTCGGCTACGGACTGCTGGTCTACCGGCGTTCCCACGACGAGGACTGGCGCGCCGACACCGCGGTGGACACGACGGGACGCGCCGTGCTGATCGGCGGTACGGCCCTGACCGTGTCGCTCGCGCTCGCGCCGCTGATCGCGCCGACCGAGAGCCTGGTCTCTCTCGGCATCGGCGTGCTGCTCTGCTCGATGCTCGGCATCGGTGCGGCCGTGGTCGTGATGCCCGCGATCGTCGTCCTGCTCGGCCCACGCCTCCAGGCCGGCAGCTTCCCCGCGCCGGCCCCGCTGAGCCGGGCGTGGGAGCGCGTCGCGCTGCGCGGTGGCGGCTGGGTGGTCCGCAACGCCGTCGGCGCCGGGGCCGTCGCCACCGCGGTGCTGCTGATGCTCGCCCTGCCGGCCACCGGCATCGATACGGGCCCGCCATCGGTCAAGCTGCTGCCGGAGGGCTCGGCCGCGCGCGCCAACTTCGAGGAGGTCGCCCGCGTGATGGGCCCGGGTTGGCCGACCCCGTTCAACGTCGTCGTGGCGTCGACCACGACGCCGATCACCGACCGCGCGCTGCTGCGCGAGCTCGACCGGTTCCAGGCGGCGGTGGCCAAGGATCCGCGCGTGGCCTCGGTCGTCGGCCCGGGCGCGATCCGCGCGACGAGCCGTGACCTCGCGGTCCTCCCGCGCAAGCTGCGCGAGTCGACCAAGCTCCTCAAGGGCGGCAAGCGCGACCTCGGCCGGCTCGAGAAGGGGCTCGGCCAGGCGGGCGCCGGCGCCCAGCAGCTGCGGGGCGGTCTCGAGGCCGCCGCCGGCGGCGCCGGCCAGCTCCAGGCCGGCTCGCAGGCGGCGGGCAGCGGCGCCGGACAGCTGC
>DASSUW010000102.1:0-6602 GCA_035706585.1 Solirubrobacteraceae bacterium
GCTCCTCGAGCAGCCACGGCCCCTCGCGCAGCACCTCCGCCCGCGACGTCGTCGTCAGCCGCTCCCGGTAGGCGCGCTCGAGCTCGTGGATCGCGTTCATGCGGTCGCGGTCGACCGCGACGGCGTTCGGAAGCCGCTCCAGCCGCCGCGCGGCGGCGTGCAGGTAGCGCTCGACGTCGCCGACACGATCGGCGCCGGTGGCCGCGATCCAGCCCGGATACACGAGGCGCCGCAGCTGCTCGCGCACGTCGGCGCGCGCGGGCTGCAGCGGCACGGCGGTCAGCGGCTCCAGCAGGCGCTCGACCTCGCGCGCGGCCGCGAGCACGCGCACGACCTGCCGCACGATCTCCAGCGTCCGGTCGGCCAGCGAGCCGGCCACGAACCCGCGCAGGCGCGCGAAGCCCGCCTCGTCCCAGGCCGGGCCGCCGGCCGCGTCCGTCAACGCGTCGACCGCCGCCACCACGGCATCCTCGAGCACGGCCGGCGTCACCACCAGCCGCGCGGCGTTGTCGAGCCGGTCGGCCACGTAGCGGGCGGGCGACGGGATCGTGAGCAGCAGCAGCCGGCGCGTGCCCACCCGCATCGCGCGCGCCTGCGCGCCCGGCGTCTCGAACGTCCGCACGCCGACCGCGTCGCCCTCGTCAACGAGCGCCGGATACGCGGTCACCGCCGCGCCGGTGCCCGGCAGCGTCACGGTCTGCGGCAGCGTCCCCAGCGTCCACGACCGCTCACCGTGCCGCTCCAGCGAGCCGGTCGCCGCCGTCAGCTCGGCCCGGAGCCGCGGCCGCACCGCCTCGCGCACGCGCGCGAGATCCTTGCCCTGGGCCAGCACGCCGCGCGCGTCGTCCTCGACCCGGAACGTCACGCGCAGATGCGGCGGCAGGCGGGCAAGGTCGAACGCGGAGACCGGCACCTGGACCCCGCGCAACCGCTCGATCTGCGCGGCCATGTCCTCGATCAGCGGCCGCCGCCGCGGCCGCAGCGCGGCCAGGACCGCCGTCGCGGTCTCCGGCACCGGCACCAGCGCCCGCCGCAGCTCCTTCGGCAAGCCGCGCAGCAGCGTCGTCACCAGCTCCTCGCGCAGCCCCGGGACCAGCCACTCGAAGCGATCTGGCCGCAGCTGCCCGAGCACGGCGAGCGGCACGTGCACGGTCACGCCGTCGTCGTCGGCGCCCGGCTCGAAGCGGTAGCTCAGGCGCAGCTCCAGATCGCCCTGCTTCCACGTCTCCGGCCACGCCCGCGGATCGTCCGGCGTGCCGCGCATGAGCAGTTCGCGCGGGAACGTCAGCCGCCCCGGGTCCTCGCGCCGCGCGTCGCGCCACCAGCGGTCGAAGTGCGCCGCCGACACCACGTCGTCGGGGATCCGCTCGGCGTAGAACGCGAACAGCGCCTCGTCGTCGACGAGGATGTCGCGCCGCCGCGCACGATCCTCGAGCGCCTCGACCTCGGCGACCAGGCGCCGGTTGCCGGCCAGGAACTCGTGCCGCGTATCCCACTCGCCCTCGACCAGCGCGCGGCGGATGAACAGCTCGCGCGCGAGCACCGGATCGATCCGCCCGTACTGCACGGTCCGGTCGGCCACGATCGGCAGCCCGTACAGGGTCACGCGCTCGGTGGCGACCACCGAGCCGCGCGACTTCGACCACCGCGGCTCCGAGTACGTGCGCTTGACGAGGTGGCCGGCCAGCGGCTCGATCCACGTCGGGTCGATCCGCGCGACCGTCCGGCCCCACAGCCGCGACGTCTCCACCAGCTCGGCCGCCATCACCCAGTCCGGCCCGCGCCGGGCCAGCGCCGAGCCGGGGAAGATCGCGAAGCGCGCGCCGCGCGCGCCTTGGTACTCGCGCCGCTGCTCGTCCTTGAACCCCACGTGCGAGAGCAGCCCGCTGAGCACCGCGACGTGGATCTCGTGCGGCTCGCCCGGTGTCCGGTTGAAGCGCACGCCGATCCCCTTGGCGGCCTGGCGCAGCTGCTCGACGAGATCCTGCCACTCGCGGATCCGCAGGTGGTGCAGGTACTCGGCCAGGCAGCGCTTGCGGAACTGGTTGCTGGACAGCTCGCGCTGGCGGTCGCGCAGGTAGCGCCACAGGTTCAGGTAGGCGACGAAGTCCGAGTCTGGGTCGGCGAACCGCGCGTGCGACTGGTCGGCCTGCGCGGTCTTCTCCGACGGCCGCTCGCGCGGGTCCTGGATCGACAGCGCGGCGGCGATCACGATCACCTCGGTCGCGCACCCGAGGCGGTCTCCCTCGAGCACCATCCGCGCCATCCGCGGGTCGACCGGCAGGTCGGCGAGCCGCCGCCCGACCTTCGTGAGCTTGCCGCCGCGCAGCGCGCCGAGCTCCTCCAGCAGGTTGACGCCGTCGCGGATCTGGCGGCGGTCGGGCGGATCCAGGAACGGGAAGTCCTCCACGTCGCCGAGCCCGGCGGCCGCCATCTGGAGAATCACCGACGCCAGGTTCGTGCGCTGGATCTCGGGGTCCGTGAAGCGCGGGCGCTGCTCGTACTCCTGTTCGTCGTAGAGGCGGATGCAGATCCCCTCGGCCACACGCCCGCAGCGGCCCTTGCGCTGGTCGGCCGATGCCTGCGAGATCGGCTCGATCGGC
Source organism: Solirubrobacteraceae bacterium (assembly GCA_035706585.1). GTDB lineage: Bacteria > Actinomycetota > Thermoleophilia > Solirubrobacterales > Solirubrobacteraceae > DASSUW01. The sequence continues at coordinate 2,604 of DASSUW010000102.1, forward strand.
AGCCGCTGCACCTTCAGCCGCGCGCTGTAGCGGCTGATCCGCGCCGTCCCGGGATCGACGACGTAGTGGATCCCCGGCACGGTCAGCGACGTCTCGGCCACGTTCGTCGCCAGCACGACCCGGCGCCGCGAATGCGGCTTGAAGACGCGCTGCTGCTCCTCCGCCGACAGTCGCGCGTACAGGGGCAGGACGTCGACGTCGGCACGCAGCCGCCCGCGCAGCACGTCCGCCGTGTCGCGGATCTCGCGCTCGCCGGACAGGAACACGAGCACGTCGCCGGGGCCCTCCCGCTGCAGCTCCTCGACGGCGTCGGCGATCGCGTCCTCCTGGTCTCGATCGGGGTCCTCGACCGGCCGGTAGCGGACCTCGACCGGATACGTGCGCCCGGACACCTCGACGATCGGCGCGTCACCGAAGTGCGCGGCGAAGCGCTGCGGGTCGATCGTCGCCGACGTGATGATCAGCTTCAGATCCGGCCGCCGCGGCAGGATCCGGTGGATCGCGCCGAGCAGAAAGTCGATGTTCAGCGACCGCTCGTGCGCCTCGTCGACGATGATCGTGTCGTAGCGGCGCAGCTGCTTGTCGCGCCGCATCTCGGCGAGCAGCAGCCCGTCGGTCATCAGGCGCACGCGCGTCTCGGCGCGCGAGCGGTCGTGGAAGCGCACGGCGTACCCGACGTCCTCGCCCAGCGGCACGCGCATCTCCTCGGCGATCCGCGCCGCCACGGTGCGCGCCGCCAGCCGCCGCGGCTGCGTGTGCGCGACCTTCTCGCGCCCCAGCTCGAGGCACATCTTGGGGAGCTGGGTGGTCTTGCCCGAGCCGGTCTCGCCGGCCACGACGACGACCTGGTTGTCGCGGATCGCCGCGAGCAGCTCGTCCCGCCGGGCGCTGATCGGCAGCTCCGGCGGATACGAGATGGTGCCCGCGGGCTTCGCCCTCTCGGCGACGCCGCCCTCTGGGCGAGCGTGCCGCGTCACCGCCGGCCGGCGACCACGTCGCCGGACGGCGGCTCGCGCTTCACGCCGCCGCCGCGGGCTCGCCGGCGCGCGCGGCGTTCTGATCGATCTCGTCGAGCAGCCGCGGCCAGGCGCCGCGTGGCAGGTCGTGTCCCATGCCGTCGATGATCACCAGCCGGGCGCCCGGGATCGCCTTCGCCGTCGCGCGGCCGCCCGAGGTCGGCACCAGCCGGTCCTTGCGGCCGTGGATGACGACGGTCGGCACCGTGATCGTCCGCAGCAGCGCCGTGCGGTCGCCCGAGGCGATGATCGCCGCCAGCTGGCGCACGCTGCCCGCCGGGTTCAGGCCGCGGTCGAAGCTGCGCTCGGCCGTGCGCCGCAGCTCCTCCTCGTCGACGGGGAACCCCTGCGAGCCGATCCGCTTGAACGTGGCGACCGTGTGGCGGACGAAGCCCTCGCGGTCGCGCGGCGCCGGCTTGAGCAGCATCGGGTACATCCGCGGCGACGGCTGGCCGCTCCAGCGCGAGCCGGTGTTGGAGATGATCGAGGCCAGCGAGAGCACGCGCTCGGGATGTCGCGCCGCCATCGTCTGGGCGATCATCCCGCCCATCGAGACGCCGACGACGTGGGCACGCTCGATCCCCAGGTGGTCGAGCAGCCCGATCCCGTCGGCGGCCATGTGCTCGAGCGTGTAGCGGGCGGCGCGCTTGTCGCGCAGCAGCAGCTGCTTGATGGTCGGCACCGGGAAGCCCTTCATCCTGCTCGAGCGGCCGATGTCGCGGTTGTCGAACCGGACGACGAAGTAGCCGCGGCCGGCGAGCTGCTCGCAGAACTCGTCGGGCCAGCCGATCATCTGCGTCGACAGGCCCATCACGAGCAGCATCGTGGGATCGGCGGGGTCGCCGAACGTCTCGTAGCAGAGCGTGACGTCGTCGTTGACGGTGCAGAACTGCTCGGCCATGGACCCAGTCACGCTAGCGGGTCAGACCGCCTTCTCCAGCCAGTAGTCGGTGTGGCCGTCCTCCAGGTGGCTGGAGACGATCGCGTATCCGCAGCTCTCGTAGAGCGCCATCGCCTCCGGCAGCATCTCGGTCGTCAGGAGCCGGATCCGGGTGTTCCCGGCGTCGCGCGCGATGCTCTCGAGCGCCGCGAGCAGCCGGCGCGCGTGGCCCCGCCGGCGCGCGGCGGCGGACACGAACATGCGCTTGATCTCCCCGGTGTCGCGCCCGAGCGGGCGCAGGCCGCCGCACGCGACGGCCTGCCCGTCGTCGTAGACGACCAGCCACGCCGCCCCGGGCCCGCTGAAGACGTCGGACGTGGCGAAGATGTGCTCGGCGTCGCGCATGTCGCGCCCCGCGCGCTCGCGCACGAGCTCCATGTACTCGTCGAACAGCGCGCTCGCCGCCGGCGAGTCCGGCGGCTCGTGGCGGATCTCGATCATCCGCGCCGCCGCACCGCGAGGATGACCATGTCGTCGTCGATGTTCGGCGCCCACGCCTCGGCCTCGCGCTGGAGCAGGTGCACCAGGTCGCCGGGATCGAGCGTGCGGCCGTGCTCGGCCAGCAGCGCGTCGAGCCGCTCGTCGCCGAACTGGCGGCCCTCGCGCCGCGCCTCGGTGAGGCCGTCGGTGCAGGCGAACACGAGGTCGCCGGCACCCAGCGGCGCCTCGGCGCTGGTATACGTCGCGTCGGGATCGACGCCGAGCGGCAGCCCCGTCCCGCTCAGCTCGCGCCGGCTGCCGTCGGCGGCCAACAGGATCGGCGGCGTATGACCCGCGTTGCACCAGCGCACGCGGCGCTCGTCGATGACGGCCATCACCACCGGCACGAACGTCGTGCCGGGCAGCCGGCGGCGCAGCAGCGCGTTGGTCTGGTCCATCACCGCCGCGGGATCCGCGGCGTCCCAGGTGCGCGCCTCGATGAAGAACCGCACCATCGCGCTGATCGCGGCGACCTCGATGCCCTTGCCGCTCACGTCGCCGACGACGAATGCGACCGCGCCGCTCGAAAGCCGCCAGAGCCCGAACAGGTCGCCGCCGCCGGCGGCGCGACCGGTCGGCTCGTAGACCAGGCCGGCGTCGAACCCCTCGAGCTCGGCGAGCGGCCCGGGGATGAAGCCGCGCGTGAGCGCCAGTGCGACCCGCCGCTCGCGCTGGAAGTCGAGCGCGTTGGCGATCGCGCCCGCGGCGGCGCGGCCGAACGCGATCATGCGGCCGAGCAGGGCGTCGTCGCACTTGTGCGGCCGCTCGTCGGCCACCGTCAGCACGCCGAACAGGCGCGGTCCGATCGACAGCGGCACGTGGGCGAACGACTGGATGCCCTCCTCGGCGATCACCCACGGCAGGAATCGCTCGCGGTCGGCCTCGCGGCTCACGTACGGCTCGCCGGTCTCGGCGACGCGGCCGATCATGCCCTCGCCGACCGCGAACCGCTGCGCGCGCATGCGCTCGGAGACGCCGGTCGCGGCGACGACGTCGAGGTCGCGGCTCGCGGGCTCCTGGCGCAGGAGCAGGACCTTGCCGAGGCCGCTGACCGCGCGCGCCTGCTCGACGATCGCGCGGTAGACGGCGTCGAGCTCGAGCGAGCGGCCCATCTCCTGCGCCGCGCGGTTGAGCAGCAGCTCCTCGCGCCGCCGCGTCTCCTCGCGGTGCAGCAGCTCCGAGCGGTCGAGCGCGATCCCCGCGAGGTTGGCGAACACCTCGGCGCCGCGCAGGTCGTCGTCGCTGAAGCCGCCCGACGACAGGGCGAGCACGCCGAGGATGCGGCCGTCGGGCGCGTGGACGGGCACCGACAGCAGCGAGGAGGCGACGTACCAGTCCCACGTGTGCGCGGCTTGCTCGGACGGCAGCTGGTCGTACAGGCGCTGCTTGAGGGCGGGCGCGCCGGGCCACTCCTCGATCCCGGCGACGAGCAGCGGCGCCTTGCGCTCGATCGCCGCCTCGGTGATGCCGGCGCGCTCGGGGTCGTACGGACGGCTGAGCACGGCGCCGAACGCCTCGCCGACCTCCGGGGTGGAGAACCAGGCGGCCGCCGGCCGGATGTAG
>DASSUW010000103.1:0-23626 GCA_035706585.1 Solirubrobacteraceae bacterium
GTCTTCGCGGCGTATCTGCTCCTGGGCGGAGGCGGCGGCGGGTACCAGGTCAAGGCGCGCTTCGAGAACGCCTCGCAGCTCGTGAAGGGCAACCTCGTGCAGGTCTCCGGCATCCCGGCCGGCAAGGTCGAGGACATCGAGCTCACGCCCGACGGCCAGGCGGAGATCACGCTCAGCATCGACGGCGACTACGCCCCGCTGCGCCGCGGCACGCTCGCCACGGTCCGCCAGGCGTCGATCTCCGGCGTCGCCAACCGCTACGTCGACCTGCGCCTGCCCGGCCAGCAGCAGCCGGCGATCCCCGACGGCGGCGTGATCGAGCAGGACAGCACGACGACGGCGGTCGACCTCGACGAGATCTTCAACACGCTCGATCCCAAGACCCGCCATGACCTGCAGCAGGTGATCAAGGGCTCGGCCAACCAGCACAAGGGCCGCGGCGAGCGGATGAACGCCGGCCTGCTCTACCTGAACCCGTCGCTGCAGGCGTCCTCACGGCTGTTCCGCGAGCTCAACTCGGACTCCAAGCTGCTCGAGCGGTTCGTCGTCGCCTCGTCGGACCTCGTGACCGACCTGGCCGATCGCCACGAGGACCTCGCCGGGCTCGTCGACCACCTGGCGACGACCACCACGGCGATCGGCGACCAGCAGCAGGCGCTGGCCGACTCGGTGCAGCAGCTGCCACCGTTCATGCGCCGCGCCAACACGACGTTCCTGAACCTGCGCGCCGCGCTCGACGACCTCGAGCCGCTGGTGGACGACTCCAAGCCGGTCGCCAAGAAGCTGCGCCCGTTCCTCGCCGAGCTGCGCCCGCTGGCGCGCGACGCGCGGCCGACGTTCAACGACCTCAGCGAGCTGCTCAAGCAGCCCGGCGGCGGCAACGACCTGATCGACCTCACCAACGACCAGCTGCCGCTGCGCGACATCGCGGTGCGCGACGTCAAGGAGAACGGCAAGGAGCGCGACGGGGCGTTCCCGTCCTCGACCACGGCGATCAAGCAGGCGACGCCCCAGGTCGGCTACCTGCGCCCGTACACGGCCGACCTGCTCGGGTGGTTCGACGACTTCAGCCACTCCGGCACCTACGACGCCCTCGGCGCCGCCTCGCGTGTGGGCGTCTACGCGAGCGCGTTCTCGCTGGTCGAGGGCCAGCTCACGCCGGTCCCGGCCGAGCTGCGCGACCAGGTCTTCCAGGCCACGGCGGCGACCGACCAGCGCAACCGCTGCCCGGGCGGCGGCGACCACAAGTCCGACGACGGCTCGCGCCCGTGGAAGCCGACGGCCGGCTACAACTGCGATCCCAGCCAGGTGCTCCCGGGGAAGTAGACGGTGCGCCGCCTCCTCGTCCTCCTCGTGCTGATCGGCGCCGGCGTCGCCGCCGTCGCGACCGCCTCGGCGGGCTCCGACGACCCGAGCCGTCCGAGCTACACGATCGAGCTCGACAACGCGTTCGGCCTGACCGAGGGCGCCGACGTCAAGGTCGCCGGCGTGCGCGCCGGCCGCGTGAGCGGCATGCGGGTGGACCGCCGGACCAAGCGCGCGCTGATCGACATCACGATCGACTCCAGCGGGTTCGGCTCGCTGCGCACCGACGCGTTCTGCGAGACCCGCCCGCAGTCGCTGATCGGCGAGTACTACGTCGACTGCCGGCCCGGCACGGCCGCCCAGCGGCTGAAGCCCGGCGCGACGCTGCCGGTCGCGCAGACCGCGTCGACGATCCCGCTCGACCTGATCAACAACATCATGCGCCGCCCCTACCGCGAGCGGCTCGCGATCATCCTCGACGAGCTCGGCGCGGGCGTCGGCGGCCGGTCGAGCGACATCCGGGAGGCGCTCGCGCGCGCCGTGCCGGCGCTGCGCGAGACCGACCAGGTGCTGGCGATCCTGGCTGACCAGAACACGACGCTCGCGAACCTCACGCGCGACGCCGACGCCGTCATCGGCGACCTCGCCGCGAACCGCACGAACGTCGGCCGCTTCGTCACCGAGACCAAGCAGACCGCCGCCGCCTCGGCCGAGCGCCGGCAGCAGATCGCCGAGAGCCTGCAGCGCCTGCCGGCGTTCCTGCGCGAGCTCGAGCCGACGATGGCCAAGCTCGGCGCGGCGACCGACGCGCAGACGCCGGCGCTCGCCGATCTCAACCAGTCCGCCGGCCAGCTCGCGACGCTGCTGGAGAACCTGCCCGAGTTCGCCGACGCGAGCCGCACGGGCTTCAAGTCGCTCGCCGAGCTCAGCCGCGACGGCCGCCCGGCGCTCCGCAGCGCCCGCCCGACCGTCGACCTGCTCAACCAGTTCTCCACCAACACGCCGGAGCTTGCGAACAACCTCGCGATCGTCCTCACAGACCTGGGCGACCGCGACCGCGCGGTCGAGCGGGACCCGCGGTCTCCGGGCGGCAAGGGCTACACCGGCATGGAGGCGCTGCTCCAGTACGTGTTCGACCAGACGATGGCGATCAACGCCTTCGACTCCAACGGCTACATGCTGAAGGTCGACCTGTTCCTCTCCGAGTGCTCGGACTACCAGAACCTCCAATCGCTCAAGGAGAAGCTCAAGCAGGACCCGCAGTTCTACGCGCGCTGCGCGGCGATCCTGGGCCCGCACCAGCCCGGCATCACGCAGCCCGACCCCAGCTTCACCGGCGCCCAGCTCGTCAAGGAGAAGAGCGTCGCCAAGTCGCGCGACAAGACGCGCGCGCCGGACACGCAGCCGAAGACGCCCGCGGCGCCGCCGGCGGCGAGCAACGGTGACGCGCCGAGCAAGAAGGAGATCGACAAGGCGCGCCGCCAGGCCGAGAAGCTCCACGACCAGCTCGAGGACACGCTCGGCATCGACCTCCCGGACCTGCCGGCGACACCGGCGCTGCCCCCGCTGCCGACCGTGCCGAGCGGCGCGGGCTCCGCCGGCCCCGACCAGCTCCTCGACTTCCTGCTCGCGCCATGAAGCTCGCCTCGAACCCCGTCCTCGTCGGCGCCGTCACGATCCTCGTGACGACCGTCGCCGTGTTCCTGGCCTACAACGCCAACCACGGCCTGCCGTTCGTCCCGACCAACACGGTCAAGGTCCGCGTCGCGAACGGCTCGAACCTGGTCAAGGGCAACGAGGTGCGCTCGGGCGGCACGCGCATCGGCGTGCTCACCGGGATGCGCCCGGTGCGCCTGGAGAACGGGTCGACCGGCGCCGAGCTGACGCTCGAGCTCGACAAGAGCTTCGGCGATCTGCCGCGCGACTCGTCCGTGCGCATCCGGCCGCGCTCGGCGCTCGGCATGAAGTACGTCGAGCTCACGCGCGGCACGAGCAGGGACACGTTCCGCAACGGCGACGTGATGCCGGCGTCGCAGGCGTCGTCGTCGACCGAGCTCGACGAGGTCTACAAGATGTTCGACGCCAAGACCCGCGAGGCGTCGAAGGGCAACCTGCGCGGCTTCGGCGACGCGTTCGCCGGGCGCGGCCGCGATCTCGGCCGCACGCTCGAGGAGCTGCCGCCGCTGCTGCAGTCGCTCGAGCCGGTGATGGCGACGCTGTCCGAGCCGGACACCGACCTGGACCGCATGGTCGCCGAGCTCGGCGACGCCGCGCGCATCGTCGCGCCGGTGTCCGACCAGAACGCGCGGCTGTTCACGTCGATGGCCGACACGTTCGCGGCGCTCGGGCGCGACGAGACCGCGCTCAAGAACACGATCGCCAAGTCGCCGCCGACGCTGGACACGGCGATCGCCTCGTTCCAGACGCAGCAGCCGTTCCTGGACGACCTGACCGCGTTCTCGAAGGACCTCTCCGGCGCCACCGAGGAGTTGCGCGGTGCGCTGCCGCCGCTCAACAGCGCGGTCGAGGTCGGCACGCCCGTGCAGCGGCGGGTCCCGGCGCTCAACGATCAGGCCCGCAAGACGCTCAACCAGGTGCGCGAGCTCGCCGAGGCGCCCGGCACGAACGCGGCCCTGCGCGGCCTGACCGCCACGGTCACCACGCTCAACCCGCAGCTGCGCTACTACGGCCCGTTCGTCACGGTCTGCAACAGCTGGAACTACTTCTGGACGTTCGTCGCCGAGCACTTCTCCGAGCCCGACACGACCGGCCAGGGCCAGCGCGCGCTCGTGAACCTCGCCGCGCCGCAGGAGGACTCGCTCGGCTCGCAGGGCGCCGACGAGCCCGCCAACGGCAAGAACGCGCTCGGCACGCCGCAGTTCGCGCAGGACCAGCCGTACGGCGCCGCCGTGTCCGCCGACGGCCGCGCCGACTGCGAGGCCGGGCAGCGCGGCTTCGTCGAGCGCCAGGCGCGCTTCTTCCCGAAGCAGTACAAGATCGCGCGCGACCCGCACACCCCGGGTCTGCAGGGGCCGACGTTCTCCGGCCGCGCGCGCGTCCCGCGCGGGCAGACGTTCACCCGCCAGCCCGAGACCGGGCCCTACTCGACGATGCCGGAGAGCGAGCGCCCGTGAGGCTCCCGCGCTCCAACGTCACCCTCGGGCTCGTCGCGCTCGCCGTGATCGCGGTCGGCCTGTACCTCGGCGTCACCAAGTCGATCCCGTTGCAGTCGCACTACGAGATCCGCGCGGCGTTCGCGAGCTCGAACAACATCCGGCCCGGGTCGCCGGTGCGGATCGCGGGCGTCGAGGTCGGGAAGGTCACGAACGTCGAGCGCGCGGACGAAGGCGGGCACGGCGCGATCCTCACCATGCGCATCGGCGACGAGGGCCGGCCGGTGCACGCCGACGCGACCGCCAAGATCCGCCCGCGCATCTTCCTGGAGGGCAACTTCTTCGTCGACCTCACGGCGGGCTCGCCGTCGGCGCCCGAGCTCGGCGACGGCGACACGATCCCGGTCCAGCAGACCGCGACGCCGGTGCAGCTCGACGAGGTCGTCACCGCGCTGCAGTCCGACACCCGGGAGGACCTCAAGACGCTGCTCGACGAGTACGGCAAGGGGCTCGACGGCGCGGGTGCGAAGGGCTTCAACGAGTCGATCCCGTACTGGGAGCCCGCGTACCGCGACGGCTCGGTCGTGGCCGACGCGATGCGCGGCGAGACGGGTCATGACCTGTCCGGCTACGTCAAGAACGCCGGCAGGACCGCCGAGGCGCTCGACCGGCACAGCGAGCAGCTCAAGTCGCTGGTCACCGACTTCAACACGACCGCCGCCGCGTTCGCCCGCCAGGACTCCAACCTCAACGCCGCGGTCGCCGAGCTGCCGCGCACGCTGCGCGCCTCCTACCCGGCGCTGGGCGCGCTCAACGAGTCGTTCCCGCCGCTGCGCGCACTCGCCCAGGAGCTGCGGCCGGGCGTGCAGAACTCGGAGGAGACGCTCGACGCCGCGACGCCGTTCGTCGGCCAGCTGCGCGGCCTCGTGTCACAGGCCGAGCTGCGCGGTCTGGCCGCCGACCTGCGCCCGGCCGTCCCGGATCTCGCCGCGCTCGTCGAGCGCAGCGTGCCGCTGTACCGCGAGGTCCGCCGTGCCGCCGGCTGCCAGAACGACGTGATCCACCCGTGGACGATGGACACCGTGCCGGACAAGCAGTTCCCGGCCGAGGGCCCGGTCTACGAGGAGGCGCCCAAGCCGCTGCCCGGGCTCGCGGGCGAGAGCCGCTCGGCCGACGCCAACGGCTCGTGGTTCCGCGTGCTCGCCGCCGGCGGCAAGAACCTCGTGACGTTCAAGCCCGGTGTGTTCGGCACCACGCCCGAGCCGCTGCTCGGCGCCAACCCGCCGAAGCCCCAGAAGCGCCCGCCGCTCAACGGCAAGGTCCCGTGCGAGACGCAGGAGCCACCGGATCTGCGGACGATCCCAGCGGACCCGCCGCCGCAGCGCCAGATCGACACGAGCTCGGCGGCGTACCAGGCCCGCTACACGCAGGCGCGCGGCAAGGCGATCGACTGGCTGCGCAAGCAGCTCAAGGTCGAGGGCCTCCAGGACGTCATCGACGTCGCGACCAAGGACGTGACGCCGCAACTCGTCGACACGATCGCGAGGGCGGGCAAGTGATCGCGATCCGCAAGCACGCCAAGGCGTTCCTCGCGATCCTCGGCCTGATCGCCGTCGCCGCCGTCGTCTCGCTGCACATCCTCGACGAGCAGCGCATGCGCTTCCCGTGGGAGGACGCGCCGCTGCGCCTGAACGCCGAGTTCCCGACCGCGCAGGCGGTCACCGCCGGCCAGGGCCAGACCGTCCGCGTGTCGGGCGTGCGGATCGGCGACATCGGCGACGTCAAGCTGCGGGACGGCAAGGGCGTCGTCGAGATGGTCATCGACCCCGAGTACAAGGGCCTCGTGCGCGAGGACGCGCACGCGCTGCTGCGTCCGCGCACCGGGCTCAAGGACATGTTCATCGAGCTGCAGCCGGGCTCGGACGGCGCGCCCGCGGCCCGGGCCGGCTACACGATCCCGATCACGAACACGGCGCCCGACGTCAACCCCGACGAGATCCTCGCCGAGCTCGACGCCGACACGCGCGACTACCTCAAGCTGCTGATCGGCGACGCCGGCCGCGGGCTCGACGGCCACGGCGACGACCTGCGCGAGGTGCTCCGCCGCTTCGAGCCGACCCACCGCGACCTCGCGCGCGTCAACACCGCCGTCGCCACGCGGCGCAAGAACCTGCGGCACCTCATCACGTCGCTGGACACGCTCAACGGCGAGCTCGCCAAGCGCGGCGACGACCTCGCCGGGCTCGTCAACGCCTCGTCGGCGGTGATGCACGAGTTCGCGTCCGAGGAGGCGAACATCTCCAGCGCCGTCGGAGAGCTGCCGGGCGCGCTGCGGCAGACGACCGACAGGATGTCGCGCGTCGAGCGGTACGCGACGCTGCTCGGGCCGACCGCCGAGAAGCTGCGCCCGGCGGCCCGCGCGCTGGCCCCGGCCAACGACGCCGTGCGGCCGCTCGCCCGCGAGGTCACGCCGCTGCTGCGTGACGACATCCGCCCGTTCGTGCGCGAGGCGCGACCGGTGGCGCGGGATCTGCGCCCGGCCGCCGGCAACCTCGCGAAGGCGACGCCGGCGCTGACGAAGACGTTCGCCGCGCTCAACACGTTCCTCAACCTCGCCGCCTACAACCCCGGGGGGCGCGAGGACCCGGGCAACGCGGCCCGTCAGGAGGGCTACCTGTTCTGGGCGGCGTGGCTGCAGCACATGGCGACGCAGCTGTTCTCGAGCTCCGACGCGAACGGCGTGTTCCGCCCGGTGACGGTCGCCGCACCGTGCGCGACGATCAAGCAGCTGGTCCAGGAGGAGCCCGAGCTGGAGTTCCTGGCCATGCTCACGCCGATCCTGACGGACTCGGAGGCGTGCGGATGAACAAGGCCGCCCCGTCGCTGCTGCGGATCCTGACGATGGTCGTGTTCGCGCTGTCGTGCTTCGGGCTGCTGCTGTTCCTGTGGCTGTCGTTCGGAGGCCCGATCCCGCTCAAGCCGCAGGGGTACCGCGTGCAGGTCGCGTTCCCGGAGGCGGCGACGCTCGCGACCGAGGCCGACGTGCGGATCGCCGGCGTGTCGGTCGGCAAGGTGCGCGAGCTCGAGGTCGACAAGTCCTCGAGCCGCACGATCGCGACGATCGAGCTCGACCGCGAGTTCGCGCCGCTGCACACCGACGCGCAGGCGATGCTGCGCCAGAAGACGCTGCTGGGCGAGACGTACGTGCAGCTCACGCCGGGCCACACGAGCCGGACGATCCCCGAGGGCGGCCGGCTCGCCAACGCCCAGGTCGCCGACACCGTCCAGCTCGACGAGATCTTCGACGCGCTCGATCCGCGGACGCGGGCGTCCTTCAAGACCTGGCAGCGGGAGCTGGCGAAGGGCATCGAGGGCCGCGGGCGCGACTTCAACGACGCGCTCGGGACGCTGCCCGGCTTCGCCGCCGACGGCTCGGACGTGCTGCACGTGCTCGCCACCCAGGACGCCGCGCTGAAGCGGCTGGTCAAGAACACGGGCGTGACATTCGCGGCGCTGACCGAGAACGAGCAGCAGCTGCGGACGCTGATCACCTCGTCCAAGCGCGTGTTCGACGCGACGGCGTCGCGCAACGACGCGCTCGCCGAGGCGATCCGGATCTTCCCGACGTTCCTCGACGAGTCGAAGGCGACGCTGGCGCGGCTGGACGAGTTCTCGCGCGACACCGATCCGCTCGTGCGGGACCTGCGGCCGGTCGCGCAGGACCTCAGGCCGACGCTGGCGGACGTGCGCGCGACGGCGCCGGACCTCGAGCGTTTCTTCCGCAACCTCGATCCGCTGATCGACGCCTCGAAGACCGGGCTGCCCGCCGCGCGCGAGACGATCGAGGGGGCCGAGCCGCTGCTCGCCGCGCTCGGCCCGTTCCTGGGTCAGCTCAACCCGATGTTGCAGTACCTGGAGATGTCGCAGTCCCAGGTCTCCGACTTCTTCTCGCAGGGCGGGGCGGCGGTCGCGGACACGACCGCGTCGCCGGGCGGCGGCACCGGCCACTACCTGCGGCAGTTCGGGCCGCTCGGCGCCGAGAGCGCGGCGATCTACCGCGAGCGCCTGCCCACCAACCGCGGCGAGACCTACGTCGGCCCGCAGCACCTGTTCGGCCCGGCGGCCACCAAGTACCTGATCCAGCCGTCCACCGACTGCTCGAACACGGGCGGCGAGCACGCGCCGTCGCAGGGCGATCCGGGCTGCTGGAAGGCGGATCCGATGCGCTTCCAGGGGCGCCTACAGGGCGACTTCCCGCATGTCGAGGCCGCCGATTACGTGCGATCGCCCTAGCGGGCGATCACATTGCGAGTTCGCCCAGGGGGCGAACTCGCGGTTCTCAGGCGGCGCGGCGGGCGGATGCGGCGGCGGTGAAGGCGCCGAGCACGGCGTCGGCGAGGCCGCGGTTACCGCTGAAGGCGAGCGCTTCGGACGAGCCGTCGGGACCGAGCGCGCGCACCCACGCGTCCTGGCTGCCGGCGACGGTCGCGTCGGCGCCGTCGGCCGGCGCGCTCTCGGAGATCTCCGCGCGCCCGCGCGAGGCGGTCAGGCGGTAGCGGCGCTCGGGCGTCTCGCCTCCGCCCTCGACGATCAGGTCGACGCTGCCGTCCAACCCGGCGGGCGGCTCGATCAGCCCGGGGGCGAGCCGGAACACGGCGCCGACGTTGACGTCTTCGCCCGGTCGCGGCGCGCTCCACGTCCAGTCATACCCCCAGCGGGCGAGCGCGCCGATCACCGGCATGAGCTCCCGCGACCGCTCGGTCAGCTCGTAGTCGACCCGCGGCGGCACCTCGCGGTAGCGCTGGCGGGTCAGCAGACCGTCGGCCACCATCCGGTTCAGGCGCGAGCGCAACTGCTCCGTCGAGATGCCCGGCAGCACGCGCTGCAACTCCACGAAGCGCCGCGGACCGCCGGCGAGATCGCGGATGATCAGCAGCGTCCACTTGTCGCCGACCAGGTCGAGCGCGCGAGCGTCCGGAGCCCACTGGTCGTAGGGGTGGCGCTTGGGGGGCGGGACGGTCGGGATGAAGGCCTCTTGACGGACGTGAAACAGGGGTTTTGCGGAGCATACCCGCACCGAAGGCGTCCAGGTTTCACACGGTAAACATTTGACCTAAGGTCCGGACCCGGACAATCGCGCCCGCAAGTTTTCCCGGCCGCTGCCGTTCATACCGAGAGCAGGGGCATGAGCCCTGGCCGTTTACAGGGTTTTCCAGCAGATCAAGGGACGATTTCGATGGGCGAGGTCATCAGACTCGCGGAGCGCAGGAAAGCGCGCCGCACACGGCGGGGACAGGGGGTAGCGCGCGTTCGCGCCGAGTTCTTCTTCGACCTCGCCTGTCCGTTCACGTACCTCGCCGCAGAGCGCGTGGAGCGGGCCTTCGACGACGTGCTCTGGACCCCCGCTTCCAAGACCGCGTTGCGGGCCGGATCGCTCGTCTCCGAGCAGGAGGCGGAGGTGGCCGTGCGGGCCGCCGCCGAGGCGCGCGCCGCGGCGCTGCGGCTGCCGCTCGAGTGGCCGGAGACGTTCCCGGCAGACGTGCCCGCGGCGATGCGCGTCGCCGCCCACGCGGCCGAGAACGGCCGCGGCGCCGCGTTCGTCCTGGCCGCCGGCCGGCTCGCGTTCTGCGGCGGGTTCGATCTCGACGATCCCGAGATCCTGTTCGAGGCCGCTGCCGCCGCCGGGCTCGTGCTCGAGGACTGCCTCCGGGCCGCCGGGCATCGCGGCCGCGACGGCGCGATCGAGGCCGCGGGCCGCCGGCTGCTGGCGGCGGGCGCCGACCGCCTCCCGGCGCTGCGCGTCGGCCGCTCGCTGTTCTGGGGCGAGGAGAAGGTCGCCGAAGCGGCCGCCGTCGCCCGGCACCACGCCGCCACGACAACCGCGCGCGGGGTCTGACCCCTTTAGTAGGGCGTTACGAGACCGGCGAGGATCTGCTCGTCGATCTCCTCGCGCGGCTCCTGGCCCTGGGGGCGCGGCGCGATCAGGAACGGCTCTTCGCGATCGGACTCGGCGAGCAGCAGCTCGAGGTCCGCGTCGCGGATCTTCGGTTCTCTCTCCATATCTCGACCGTAACCCTGTGTGTGCAGAGCGTCACAGGCGATCGGGGTCAGACCCCCCGGCCGGGGGGTAGATTCCGGCGGCATGACCGTTGAGGCGCAGGAGACGTCCACGCTGCACGGCGGCCGGCTGGTCGCCCGCCGCCTGAAGGCCTACGGCGTGAGCAAGCTGTTCACGCTGTCCGGCGGCCACCTGTTCTCGATCTACGACGGCTGCCGCGCCGAGGGGATCGATCTCGTCGACACTCGCCACGAGTCGGCGGCGACGTTCGCGGCCGAGGGCTGGGCCAAGGTCACGCGCGAACCGGGCGTGGCCGCGTTGACCGCCGGTCCGGGCGTGACCAACGGCATGAGCGCGCTCGCGTCCGCGCAGCAGAACCACTCGCCGGTTCTCGTGCTCGGCGGCCGCGCGCCGGCGATGCGCTGGGGCCAGGGCTCGCTGCAGGAGATCGACCACGTGCCGTTCGCGCGCCCGCTCGTCAAGCTCGCCGCGACCGCGGCCGGCACCGCCGAGATCCCGGGTCTGATCGACGATGCCTGGGACGTCATGCAGCGCGAGCACCCGGGCCCGGCGTTCCTGGACTTCCCGCTCGACGTCGTGTTCATGGAGGCCGAGGAGCCGCCGCTGCCGGACGCGCGCGCCGCCGGCCGCCCGCGCGCCGACGGCGCGGCGATCGACCGCGCCGTCGCCCTGCTGCGCGACGCCGACCGCCCGGTGATCATGGCCGGCACCAACCTCTACTGGGGCCACGGCGAGCACGCGCTGCGCGAGCTCGCCGAGACGGTCGGCATCCCGGTGTTCCTGAACGGCCTGGCGCGCGGCTGCCTGCCCGCCGACCATCCGAACTTCTTCTCACGCGCGCGTAGCACCGCGCTGAAGGGCGCCGACGTCGCCCTCGTCGTCGGCGTGCCGATGGACTTCCGGCTCGGCTTCGGCGGCTCGTTCGGCGACGAGACCGAGATCGTGGCGGTCGACCTCGCGGAGCCCGAGCGCGACCATCCGCGCGCGGTCGCCGCGGAGTGCTACGGCGACATCGCCGAGACGCTCGGCGCGCTGGCCGCCGCGGGCAGCGGCGGCACCGAGGAGTGGCTCGCGCACCTGCGCGGCGTCGAGACCTCCAAGCGCGAGGCCGAACGCGAGCAGCTCGCCGACGACCGCGCGCCGCTGCATCCGATGCGGATCTACGGGGAGCTCGCCGCGATGCTCGACCGCAACGCGATCATCGTCGGCGACGGCGGCGACTTCGTCTCGTACGCCGGCCGCGTCGTCGACTCCTACGAGCCGGGCTGCTGGCTCGATCCCGGTCCGTTCGGCTGTCTGGGATCCGGTCCCGGCTACGCGCTGGCCGCGAAGCTGGCGCATCCCGACCGGCAGGTCGTCCTGCTGCTCGGCGACGGCGCGTTCGGCTTCTCCGGGATGGAGTTCGACACGCTCGCCCGCCACGGCGTCCACGTCGTCGGCGTGATGGGCAACAACGGCATCTGGGCGCTCGAGAAGCACCCGATGGAGTTCCTCTACGGCTACTCGGTCGTCGCCGAGCTGACGCCGGAGACGCGCTACGACAAGGTCGTCGAGGCGCTCGGCGGCCACGGCGAGCTGGTCCGCGAGCCCGGCGAGCTGCGCGGCGCCCTGGAGCGGGCGTTCGAGGCGCGCGGCCCCGCGCTCGTGAACGTCCTCACGGACCCGAGCGTGGCGTACCCGCGCTCCGCGAACCTCGCCTGAGCACAGAAAGGGGTCTGACCCCCCGGTCAGCCGCGGCCGGGGTCTGACCCCCTGTCAGCCGCGACCGGGGTCTGACCCCGAATCCCGCACCGTTGGGCGGCGCCAGCGGCTCGCGGGGTCTGACCCCTGGGTGCCAAAAAGAAGCCGCCCGCGGCGGGGGCGGGCGGCTTCAAGTTGGCCCCGTCAGGACGGGCAGGGGTACGTGCCTTAGGGGGCCTATTTGAGTGGCCCGGACGGCGGGAGGCGCCGATGATGCGGCATCGCCCGGACCTATGCGTCGGGAGGACGACGGCGGGAGGCACGACCGCCCTTTCCGACGCGTGTGAGTATCGCCCGCCGAAATCAATGGCTGCAATCGAACAAGCGTCCAGGTAATTGGCCGGACGCTCTTGACTTCAGGCCGTGTTTCTGCTGTCCAGCGCGACTCCCCAGAGGATGTCGCGTTCGGACACCTCGACGGCGTCGAGTGCGAACGCGCCGAGTGCCTCCAACAGCACCACGGTGCCGGCCACGATCGTCGGCGCGCGGTTGGGGTCGAGCCCGGTCACGCCGCGGCGCTCGGCCAGCGGGAGCGCGGCCAGCCGGTCGCGCAGCTCGCCGATCCGGGCGGCCGACAACCGGTGCCCCTCGACCCGGGCCGGGTCGTAGGGATCGAGCTCGAGGTCGATCGACGCGCACGAGGTCGCGGTGCCGGCGACGGCGACCGCGCCGGCCGGTCGCGAGCGCACCTCGGCGGGAACCGCCGCCTCGATCACGCCGCGCGCGTCGGCGGCGAGCGCCGCGAGCTCCGCGGGGGCCGGTGGATCGCTGTGGAGGTGGCGCTCGGTGTGACGGACCACGCCGACCTGCGTGGAGACGTGGAACTCGACCGCGCCGCGCGCGCCCACGACCAGCTCGGTCGAGCCGCCGCCGATGTCGATCACGAGCAGCGCGTCCGGGTCGTCGCCGCGCGCCGCGGTCGCGCCCAGGAACGTGAGGCGCGCCTCCTCGTCGCCGGACAGCGTGCGCCCCGCGAGCCCGTAGCGCTCGCGCACCGCGGCGGCGAACGCGGCGCCGTTGGACGCGTCGCGGACCGCCGACGTCATGACCGCGGTCCGCACGCTGGCGCCGTGGCGCTCGATCGCCTCCGCGTAGTGATCGAGCGCGGCGAACACGCGCGCCTGCGGCTCGTCGCCGAGCGCGCCGGTCGCGTCCACGCCCTCGCCGAGGCGCGTGACGATCGACTCCCGCTGGAGCTCGCTCAATCCGGCGTCGGAGACCTCGGCGACCAGCAGGCGCGTCGAGTTGGTACCGATGTCGACGACGGCGACGCGGCTCATGCGACCGGGTGCGGCATCGGCCGGCCGTCGAGCGCGGCCAGCAGGTTCTCGACGGCCATCGCCGCCATCTTGGCACGCGTCCGCACGGTCGCCGAGCCGACGTGCGGCACCACCAGCAGGTTCGGCGCGTCGAGCAGCGGATCGTCGGGTGGCAGCGGCTCGGGATCGGTCACGTCCAGCGCCGCGCCGGCGACCTGGCCGGCCTGGAGCGCGGCGCGCAGCGCGTCCTGGTCGACGACGCCGCCGCGGGCGGTGTTGACGAGCAGCGCGGTCGGCTTCATGCGCGCGAGCGCGTCAGCGTCGATCAGGTGGCGCGTGGCGGGCGTCAACGGCGTATGAACCGACACGAAATCCGCGTGCGTGAACAGCTCGTCGAGCGGTATGCCCGAGGCGCGCGAACTGTGGATCACGTCCATCCCGAAGCCGGCGGCGCGGCGGGCCACGGCCTGGCCGATGCGGCCCCAGCCGATCACGCCGAGCGTCGCGCCGGCGAGGTCGGCGCCGAGATCGGCCGCCGGCTCCCAGGTGCGCCATTCGCCGCTGCGGACCTTGGCGGCTCCGGGGACGATCTTCCGCGCCAGCGCGAGCAGCAGCGCGAACGCGAGATCGGCCGTCGCGTCGGTCAGCACGTCGGGCGTGTTGCCGACCGGGATGCCGCGCGCCGCCGCCGCCTCGAGGTCGATGTTGTCGGTCCCGACCGCCATGTTGGCGATCGCCCGCAGCCGCGGCGCGGCGTCGAGCACGGCGGCGTCGACGCGGTCGGTGACGAGCGACAGCAGGCCGTCGGCGCCGGCGACGCCGGCGCGCATCTGCGCGGGCGACGGGGGCAGGTCACCGGGCCACTCGTCCACGTCGTGAACCTGCCGCAGCCGGTGCAGCGCCTCGAACGGCAACCGGCGTGTGACGAATACCGTGGCCATCGCGGGGCATTCTGCTGGCATGAGCGTGATCCGCGTCGGCTGCTCGGGATGGAACTACGCCGACTGGCGCGAGCGCGTGTACCCGAAGGGCGTGCCCGCGAGCCGCTGGCTGGCCCACTACGCGACGCTGTTCGACACCGTCGAGGTCAACTCGACGTTCTACCGGCTCGCCAAGCCCACGGCGGTCGCGGCCTGGCTGGAGGCCACGCCCCCGGACTTCGTGTTCGCGGTCAAGGGCAGCCAGTTCCTCACCCACATGAAGCGGCTCGCGAACATCGAGCAGGGCATCGAGCGCTTCTACGCCGGCATCGAGCCGCTCGTGGGCTCGCCGAAGCTCGGCCCGGTGCTGTGGCAGCTGCCGGAGCGGTTCGCGCGCGACGTCCCGCGCCTGGCCGGCGCGCTCGACCTGTTGCCGGACGGTCGCCATGCGTTCGAGTTCCGCCACCCGAGCTGGTTCCAGGACGACGAGGTGCTCGAGCTGCTGCGCTGGCACAAGGTCGCGCTCGCGATCGGGGACCATCCCGCGCGCCCGTGGCAGCCGTGGGTCACCACCACCGACTGGTCGTTCGTGCGCTTTCACTTCGGGGCGCGCGGGCGGCGCGGCAACTACAGCGAGGCCGAGCTGCGCGAGCTGGCACCGCGCGTGGCGGGGCTCGGCACCGACGCCTACGTCTACTTCAACAACGACTGGGAGGGCTTCGCTGTCAAGAACGCCCTCAGGTTGAGAGCATTGCTGTCGTGACGGCGCACGAGGACGATGTGGCGCCTCCGGGCCGGCGCTCGCCGATGAGAGGAGACCGATGCAGGGATTGATGTCGTCGTATCCGCTGACGCTGCCGATGCTGTTCCACCGCGCGGAGCGGCTGTTCGGCGACAAGACGATCACCACGCTGACGGCGACCGGCAAGGACCGCACGAACTACGGCGAGTGGGCCGGGCGCACGCGGCGGCTGGCCGGCGCGCTGGACACGCTCGGCATCTCCGAGGACGGCCGCGTGGCGACGTTCGCCTGGAACACCGCGCGCCACCTCGAGCTCTACTTCGCCGCTCCGTGCAGCGGGCGCGTCCTGCACACGCTCAACATCCGCCTGTTCCCCGAGCAGCTCAGCTACATCGTCGACCACGCCGAGGACGAGGTGATCTTCGTCGACCGGTCGCTGTTGAAGGTGCTGTGGCCGCTCGCCGCCGACATGGGGACCGTCAAGCACTTCGTTGTCATGGACGACGGCGCCGGCGACATCCCCGAGGACGAGCGGATCCTCGACTACGAGGAGCTGATCGGCGGCGCCGAGCCGGTCGAGTTCGACGTCCAGGACGAGAACCGCGCCGCCGCCATGTGCTACACGAGCGGCACCACCGGCCATCCCAAGGGCGTCGTCTACTCGCACCGCTCGAGCGTCCTGCACTCGATCGGGGCGATGCTCGTCGACACCGTCGCCGTATCCGAGCGCGACGTCGTGCTGCCGGTCGTGCCGATGTTCCACGCCAACGCGTGGGGGCTCGCCCACGCCGCCGTCATGGCGGGCGCCGCGCTGGCGTTCCCCGGCCCGCAGATGACGCCGGCGGCGATCGCCGAGCTGATCGAGGCCGAGAAGGTCACGCTGGCCGCCGGCGTTCCCACGATCTGGAACGGCGCCCTGGAGGAGCTCGCGAACCGCGACACCAGCTCCCTGCGCGACATCCTGTGCGGCGGCTCGGCCGTCCCGCGCGCGCTGTCGGAGGCCTACCGCGAGAAGCTCGGGAAGCCGATCCTGCACGCCTGGGGGATGACCGAGACGAGCCCGCTCGGGTCCGTCTGCCGGATCAAGAGCACGCTCACCGGCAAGCCCGAGGACGAGCTCGCCGAGATCCGCGCGACGCAGGGCATCATCACGCCGCTGATGGAGTGCCGGATCGTCGAGCCGGGCACGTCCGACGAGCTGCCGTGGGACGGCGAGGCGCGCGGCGAGCTGCAGGTCGCGGGCCCGTGGGTCGCGGCCGCCTACTACAACGACGACCGCGGCAGCGACCAGTTCACCGACGACGGCTTCCTGCGCACCGGCGACGTCGCGACCATCACGCCAGAGGGCTACATCCGGCTCGTCGACCGCACGAAGGACCTCGTCAAGTCCGGCGGCGAGTGGATCTCCTCGGTCGAGCTCGAGAACGAGATCATGGCCCACCCGCAGGTGGTCGAGGCCGCGGTCATCGGCGTCCCGGACGAGAAGTGGGGCGAGCGCCCGCTGGCCTGCGTCGTGACCGAGGGCGACGCCGAGCTCGACGCCGACGCGCTGCGCGAGTTCCTGGCCGAGCGCGTGGCCAAGTGGTGGATCCCCGAGCGGGTGGAGTTCATCGAGGAAGTTCCGAAGACATCCGTCGGGAAGTTCTCCAAGAAGACGCTCAGGGAGAGGTTCAGTTGATAGGATGTGAGGCCACGCCGCGGGGTGGAGCAGCCAGGTAGCTCGTCGGGCTCATAACCCGAAGGTCGCGGGTTCGAATCCCGCCCCCGCTATCCGCCGACGATGACGGTGACAGCGCCGTCGCCGACGGCACGGGAGCCCCGCACAGCGGGGCTTTCGCGTTTAACGGAGCCGTTCCAGGCCCTCGAGGATGAGGTCGAGCCCGAACAGGAACTCGCTCTCGTAGTCGTAGCCCGCCGTGGCGACGTGGCCGCCGACCACCTCGACGAGGTTCGGGTAGTCCGCCAGGATCTCCTCGTACGCGTCCATCTGGCGCTGCGCCTCGGCCGCGAAGTCGTCGGCGGTCTCGGGCGACATGTCGGTCTCCTGGAGCGCGAAGCCGTAGATGTAGGCGTCCTGGACCGAGTAGGCGTGCACGGTCATCGCGAGCGAGAAGCCGGCTGCGCGCAGGCAGCCGAGGCAGGCGTCGTGCAGCCGCAGGTTCGCCGGCCCGTGGGTGGTGCGGCCCTCCATCTGGCCGACCGCCCAGCGGTGGCGGCTCAGCGCCGCGCGCGTGGAGACGGCGCGTCGCCGCATCGCGGTCCGCCAGTCGACGTCGAGCGCCGGCGGCTCGATCTCGCCGAAGACCAGGTCGATCATCCCGTCGATCAGCTCGGTCTTGTTCGGCACGTAGTAGTAGAGCGTCATCGCCGCGACGCCGATCTCCTCGGCGAGCTTGCGCATCGACAGCCATTCGAGGCCGTGGCGGTCGGCGAGCGCGACGGCGGTCTCCAGGACGCGCTCCCGGCTGAGCGTGCCGCGGATCTCGGTGGATGGTTCGGTTTGCCCCACTAGCGCTCTCTTACAGTGTACGACAAGCTCTCTCTTACAGCGTACGAAACCGCGACGGAGGGAGACGGTCATGCAGCCCAGCAACTTCGCAGCACGTGTCGGAAAGTGGAGCGCCCAGCACCGCAGGACCGCCATCCTCGGCTGGATCCTGTTCGTCGTTCTTGCCGTCGTCGTGGGCGGCGCCATCGGCCAGAACGACCTCGACGATGCGGCGGCCGGCAGCGGCGAGTCCAAGCGCGGCGACATGATCGTCGAGGCCGCCGGCTTCCCGGACGAGTCGCAGGAGCAGGTGCTCGTGCAGGGCCGGAGCGCCGACGATCCCGCGGTCGCCGCTGCCGTGGAGGACGTCGTGAGCCGGCTCGAGCGGATCGACGGAGTCACCGGCATCGAGCGCCCGCTCGCCTCCCAGGACGGCCGCTCGATCCTCGTCAGCTTCATGCTGCGCGGCAGCGACGAGCGGGCCGAGACGCTCGTCGAGCAGCCGCTCGCCGCCGTGGCCGCCGTCCAGGCCGCTCACCGCGACGTGCGCGTGGAGGAGTTCGGGCAGGTGTCCGCCACCAAGGCGATCGCCGAGCAGGACGCCAAGGACGGCAAGCAGTCGCAGCTGGTCTCCAACGTCCTGATGCTGATCATCCTGCTGGTCGCGTTCGGCGCGGTCGTCGCGGCCGGGCTGCCGCTCGTGCTCGGCGCCACCGCCGTCGCCGCCGCCGTCGGGCTGGTCGGGCCCGTCAGCCACCTGTACGCGCTGCCCGCCGACGTCGCCGAGCTCATGGTCATCATCGGGCTGGCCGTCGGCGTCGACTACGCGATGTTCTACTCGCGGCGCGTGATGGAGGAGCGAGACCGCGGCCGCTCGGTCGAGGCCGCCGTCGAGGTCGCCGCCGCCACGTCCGGGCGCGCGGTGCTCGTGTCGGGCCTGACCGTGCTGACCGCGATGGCCGGCCTGCTGTTCGCCGGCAACCCGATCTTCGTGGGCTTCGGCGTCGGCACGATGCTCGTCGTCGCCGTCGCGCTGCTCGGCTCGCTGACGTTCCTGCCGGCGATGCTCGCGTTCCTCGGCCGCAGGAACTGGCTGGAGAAGGGCCGCATGCCGTTCATCACCAAGCGCCGCCACGCGAACAAGGGCCAGTCGCGCGTCTGGGGCGCCGTCCTCACCCGCGTCCTCAAGCGCCCCGCCGTCTCGACGGCCGTCGCGGGTGGCCTGCTCGTCGCCCTCTCCATCCCGGCGCTCGGCATGCAGTTCAAGAACCCCGGTTTCGACGGCTACTCGCGCAGCCAGCCCGCCATCCAGACCCACGACCGGCTGCAGGCCGCCTTCCCGGGCGGTGCCGTCCCGGCCACGGTGGTCGTGAAGGCCGACGATGTCACGGCCGCCCCCGTGCAGGACGCGATCGAGCAGCTGCACGACCGGGCGCTCGCCACCGGCCGGCTCTTCGAGCCTTCGCGCGTCGAGATCAGCCCCGACAAGAGCGTCGCGGTCGTCGCCCTGTCGGTCGAGGGCAGCGGTACCGACGCCGCGTCCGAGCGCTCGCTCGACGTGCTGCGCTCGCAGGTCGTCCCGGCGACGGTCGGCAAGCTCGCCGGCGTCGAGGTCGCCGTGACCGGCGTGACCGCCGGCTCGAAGGACTTCATCGACGCGATGACGGCGCGCGCCCCGCTCGTGTTCGCCTTCGTGCTCAGCCTCGCGTTCATCCTGCTGCTGGTCACGTTCCGCTCGATCGTCGTGCCGATCAAGGCGATCGTCCTGAACCTGCTGTCGGTCGGCGCCGCCTACGGCGTCCTCGTGCTCGTCTTCCAGGACGGCCACGGCGAGAAGGCCCTGGACTTCCAGTCGGTCGGCGGCATCGCCCCGTGGATCCCGCTGTTCCTGTTCGTGATCCTGTTCGGCTTGTCGATGGACTACCACGTGTTCATCCTCAGCCGCGTGCGCGAGGCCTACAGCCGCGGGATGAGCAACGACGACGCCGTCGCCCACGGCCTCAAGAGCACGGCCGGCGTCGTGACGAGCGCCGCGCTGGTGATGGTCGCGGTCTTCGGCTCGTTCGCGCTCGCCGGCGACCAGCTCGCGAAGCAGATCGGCATCGGCCTCGCCGCCGCGATCCTGATCGACGCCACGATCATCCGCGCGGTCCTGCTGCCGGCCACGATGAAGCTGCTCGGCGAGCGCAACTGGTACCTGCCGCAGCGCCTGAGCTGGCTGCCGGAGACCGCTGCGGCGCACGCGTGACCGCCGGCGCGCGCACCGGCCGCGCTGATCAGGACGCGGGCGCGGCGGGGATCGACGCGGCGATCCGGGTCCCCGCGCCCACGGGGCTGTCGATCCGCAGCGTGCCGCCGACGGCCTCCACGCGGTCGCGCAGCCCTTCGAGGCCCGATCCGGGCTTCGGCAGTGCGCCCCCGACCCCGTCGTCGGCGATCTCGACGTCCAGGACCCCGTCGCGCGCAGCGGCCCGCACGGTCACGGCCTTCGCCTGGGCGTGCTTGCGGGCGTTTGCCAGCGCCTCGGACACGAGGAAGTAGGCGGCCGCCTCGGCGATCGGGTCCAGCCGCACGTCCGGCAGGGCGACCACCTGGATCGGCAGCCGCGAGCGCAGCGCGATGCTCTGCATGGCCCTGGCGAGCCCGAGGTCGCGCAGCTCGGACGGGTGGATGCCGTGCGCGAGCTCGCGCAGCTCGTCGATCGCGAGGATGACCTCCTGGCTGGCGTCGTCGAACAGGCCGGGCGCCACGCTCGGGTCGGTCTCCACGCGGTCCGCGAAGATCCCGAGCTGGACGACGAGGCCGGTGAGCCGCTGCTGGGCGCCGTCGTGCAGGTTCTGCTCGATCCGGCGCCGCTCGTTGTCACCGGCCTCGACCAGCCGCATCCGGGAAGCGGCGAGCCATGCGGCCGTTCGCGCGCGCTCGGCCTCGACCGCGGCGAGGCACAGCGTCGACACCGCGGCGACGGCGATGTAGAGCTGCGTGCTCAACTCGCTGTAGGTGACGTTCTCGTAGGCGAACGGGCCGACCTGGCGCGACGTCTCCCAGATCGCGAAGCCGGCGGCGATCGAGATGGCGGCCGTCGCGCCGTGCCGGCCGAGCCGCAGGGCGGCCCAGATCAGCGCCGGGAAGACGAGGTACGCGAGCGGCTCGCTGGTGCGCATGGCGAGTTCGGTCAAGACGACGAGCGTGGCGAGCATCAGTCCGAACTCGACGCCGCGGCGGCGCCACCAGATCAGCGGCGGCGGGCGCGCCCACGCGAGCGCGAGCGGCAGCACGATCAGCGCGCCGGACGCGTCGCCGAGCCACCACGTGCGCCAGATGTGCGGGATCTCGGTGCCGGTGATCACGTCGCCGAGCCACAGCGACAGCGACCCGACCGTGGCGCTCACCGTCGTGCCCGCGACGATCGCGATCAGCATCAGGCCGACCTCGCGGACCGACCCGAGCGGGTCGCCGCTCGGTATCAAGCGCCAGAGGAGCAGCGTGATGCCGACGACCTCGAGCAGGTTGCCGGCCGTCTGGCCGAGCGCCGAGCCGAGCGGGAGCGCGTTGTAGTCGTTCGAGAGCAGGTCGCCGATCAGGACGCCCGGCCAGAAGCGCAGGCCGCAGAGGTACAGGAACGCCACGCCGATGCCGACCGGCAGCCAGACGACCGCCGCGACCGGCCCGGCGAACTGCAGCGAGTAGCCGATCTCGGCCGCGCCGCGGTAGAGCAGCGCCAGGACGGCGATGCCGAGCACGAGGCGCACGCGCTCGTCGGCCCACGCGCCGGCGATGCGCTCGCGCGGCGGCGCTGCGGTGGCAGTCCCCTCGGCACCCCCGCTGGTCATCGTCAGCTGAGAATCGCAAACCGGGGGCGGTTACGCAAAACCTCTGATCTACCGTGATTCCGGGGTATCGAGCCCCGGCGGACCACCAGGCAGACACGGAGAGCGGGCCGCGTGGTGACCGCGCCGAGCGGCACCTTGTTCTCGCCCACGCGCCTGAGGAACCGCGAGCCCGGAAGCATCCCGTCGCGGCTGAGCGAGAACATCACGTGCGTCGCGGTCGCCCTGCACGGCGATCCCGCACGCGACGAACGCGGCGAGCACGACGAGCTCGAACGGCTTCTCCGCCCATGAGCCGAACGCGTCGACCACGGCCGGCGTCACCGGGTCGAGCACGATGAACAGCGCCACACTCACGCCGGCCCGGCGGCGAACGTGGCGAGCGCGATGATCGCGTACAGGCCGACGACCGGTGAGATGAACGCGGAGCCGATCGCGAAGTTCGTCCAGAACGAGAGCGACCGGCGCAGCTCCTGCTTGTAGCCCGAAGCTCTCGAGGACGGCCTCGTCGCTCTCGTGCGCAGCGGTGCTCATGACGCCCTCTCGTTGGCCGCCGCCGTGCGCCGCGCGAGGCTCACGAGCGACAGCATCTCGAAGATCGCGTTGGCCGCGAACAGGGCGGTGATCTGCCCGGGCCCGTCGTAGGTCGGGGCGACCTCCACCACGTCGAAGCCGACGAGCGGGAGGTCGGTGCAGGCGCGCAGGAACCGGAGCGCCTCGAAGCTCGTCGGCCCGCCCACCTCGGGCGTTCCCGTCCCGGGGCAGTACGCGGGGTCGACGAAGTCGACGTCGAACGTGAGGAACGCCGGGCCGGCGCCCAGCCGCTCGCGCGCCCGCGCGGCGAGCTGGTCCGGCCGCCACTCCGCGAGCTCGATCCACGGGATCGTCTCGACGCCCAGCTCGGCCGGGATGTTCTCGTCGTCGGCTCCGTAGAGCGGGCCGCGCATGCCGACCTGGAGCGTGCGCGCGGGGTCGAGGATCCCCTCCTCGATCGCGCGGCGGAACATCGTGCCGTGGCTGTAGGGGCGCCCGTTGTAGGAGTCCCACAGGTCGGTGTGCGAGTCGAAGTGCAGCAGGCCGAGCTGCCCGTGTACGGACGCGATCGCCCGCAGCTCGGCGAGCGTGACCGTGTGGTCGCCGCCCATGCCGACGGGCACGACGCCGGCGGCGGCGATCGGCCGCACGAACGCCTCGATCCGCTCGAGCGTGTCCTCGACGTAGCCGGGTACGGTGTGCGCGTCGCCGTAGTCGATCGTCGACAGCTCGCCGAACACCTGCACGCGCTGGACCGCGTTGTAGGTACGGATCATCCCGGACGCCGAGCGCACCGCCTCCGGGCCGAAGCGCGCGCCGGAGCGGAACGAGGTGCCGCCATCCCACGGCATCCCGAACACGGCGGCGTGCGCGCCCTCCAGCGAGTCCAAATTGGGCAGCCGCGCGTAGGTGCGCGGTCCGGTGAACCGGGGCGCCGCGAGCGCATCCGGTGGCTGGTGGATCATCGCGTGGTACCTCCGTTGGGCTGCAGGACCTGGCCGACGAGCGCGATCGCGGGCAGCTCCGGCGTCATCAGCGGCGCACGCCCGGCCGATCCCGGAGGCCGCGCCGCTGATGACCGCACTCGCGGTCTGCGGCGCTCCGCCCGCGTGGCCTCGTCCGACCCCATGTCGGGGCGCACGCTACCCGCGGCGCCCGCACGCGGATATTGTGCGATCGCACCATGAGCACGCCCACGGTTCGGATGCTGGCGGATGACCCGGCGCTCGGGCTCAGGCTGCTCGCCGGCGCCCGGGCGGCCGACCGGACGGTCGCCGGCGCGCACACGACGGACCTCGATCAGCCGGCGCGCTACCTGCTGCCCGGCGAGGTGGTGCTCACGAACGGGCTGTGGACCGAGCACGTCGACGGTGCGACCTGGGCCGCGGACGTCGCGGCCGCGGGCGCCGCCGCGATCGGCTTCGGCCTCGCCGATCACCACCCCGAGGTCCCGCGCGACCTGCGCGCTGCCTGCGAGGAGCTCGGCCTGCCGCTGCTCGAGGTGCCCGAGGACCTCTCGTTCTCGATGATCGCGGCGGCCGCGGTCGAGGGCGGCGACCCGTCGGGGCTGCGGCTGCAGCTCTCGCGCACGCGTCGCCTGCTCCAGCGGCTCGGCG
>DASSUW010000104.1:0-12065 GCA_035706585.1 Solirubrobacteraceae bacterium
GCCCCGCCCGTCAGCGCGCCCGCGCCGACGCAGCCGCCGCCGGCCGACCCCGGCGCCGCGACGCCTCCGACCGAGCACTGACGCGCGCCCGCGCGCGGTAACCTCGCCGCCATCGACCCGCAGGAGCCGCTCACCCACGAATCGCTGCTGGTCCGCCGCGGTCGGCGGTCGGGCCTCTACACGATCGTCGCCGTCCATTCGACGGCGCGCGGGCCGTCGCTCGGCGGCTGCCGGATGTGGACCTACGACGACTCGGAGTCGGCGATCCGCGACGCGCTGCGCCTCTCGCGCGCGATGACGTTCAAGTCCGCGGTCGCGGGACTGCCGCTGGGCGGCGGCAAAGGGGTGATCATGCTCCCGGCCGGCACGAGGGCGCCGACCGGCGACGACCGGCGCGCCGTGCTGCTCGACTTCGGCGAGACCGTGCAGATGCTCGACGGCGCCTACATCACCGCCGAGGACGTCGGCACCTCGGAGCCCGACATGCGGGTGATCTCCGAGGTCACGTCGCATGTCAGCGGCCTCGCCGTCGCCGCCGGCGGCTCGGGCGATCCCAGCCCGTGGACGGCGCTCGGAGTCGAGGCGGCGATCCGCGTCGCCTGCGAGCGCGCGTTCGGCACGCCGTCGCTCGAGGGGCGCAGCGTCGCGGTGGTCGGGGTCGGCCACGTCGGCGCACCGCTCGCCGAGCTGCTCGCGGCCGCCGGTGCGAAGCTGATCCTGGCCGACATCGACGAGGGCCGCCGCGAGCTCGCCGAACGGCTCGACGCCGAGTGGACGGACCCGAGCAGCGCGCTGACCGCGCAGGTCGACGTGCTCGCCCCCTGCGCGCTCGGCGGCGTGCTGGACGGCGACACCGTGCCGCGACTTCGCTGCCGCGTGATCGCGGGCGCGGCCAACAACCAGCTGGCGGCCGAGTCGGTGGGCGAGCTGCTCGCCGCGCGCGGGATCCTCTGGGTGCCCGACTTCGTCGCCAACGCCGGCGGCGTGGTCAACATCGCGGTCGAGCTCGAGCCCGAGGGCTACGACACGGCACGCGCCGAGCAGCGCGTGCGCGCCGTGGGCGACACCGTGCGCACGGTGCTCGACCACGCCGAGGCGGTCGGGGCCACCCCGCTGGCGGCGGCGATGGAGATCGCCCACCAGCGCGTGGAAGAGGGCGCCGCCGCGCGGGCGGCCGAGCAGGCCGCGTAGCGCCCCGCTACGCGCGGCCGTCCGCGCGGAGCTTCTCGAGGTGGGCGCGCAGCGAGACCGCCGCGAACGGGCGCAGGTGCGGCGGCGCGTCGTCCCAGGCGGCGTCGAGCAGGTCGTCCTCGCTGGTGAGGCCGCGGTCGAGCGCGGCCAGCAGGCGCTGCTCGCGGTCGAGGCGGTGCGCGATGTACTCGCCCAGCTTGCCGTCGGCGTCCCAGATCGGGTCCCCGTGCCCGGGGCACAGGACCGCGAGGCCGAGGTCGCGCAGGCGCCGCAGGCCGTCCAGGTACCCGGTGAGGTGGCCGGCCACGAACACGCTGCCCTCGCCGAGCACCGCATCACCGCAGAACGCCGCGCGGCCCGCGACGAACGCGAGGTGATCGTCGGAGTGCCCCGGCAACGCGAGCACCCGCAGCGGACCGGCCTCGTCGCCGTCGCCGGCGCCCGCCCGGCCGGAGACGACCGGCACGTCCCCGATCCGCTCCAGCAGCGCGTCGAGACCCTCGACGTGGTCCTCGTGGTCGTGCGTGATCGCCACTCCCGCAGCGCCGCCCTGCGCCTCCGCCGTCGCCACGACCGCGGAGAGGTGCGCGTCGAGCGCCGGCCCCGGATCGATCACCCAGCCCGCGACGAGCCAGGTGTTGGTGCCGGTCAGCGTGAGCGGACCCGGGTTGTCGGCGCGGATCAGGGCGATGCCGTGATCGGCGAGACCGGTCAGCGCGGCACCAGCCGGTAGACAGGACCGCTCAATGACGTCACGTACGCGCGCCGGCGGCCGTCGACCCCGAACGACGACAGCGAGTCGACGTGCAGGCGCGTCGCCTTCACGTCCGTCGCCCGGGTGCCCCTGATACGGGCGGACTCGATCACGCCGCGGCAGAAGTCGCCGAAGACGTAGCGGCCGCGCAGCGCCGACAGCACCGGGTCGCGGACCACGACGCCGCCGGTGATCGAGCAGTTCCCGTCCGAGTGGAAGCGCTGGATGACCGGCGGGACGTGGCCCGGCGCCGACTCGCCCGGCGTGTAGCGGCGGCGGCCCTCGAACACGCGCCAGCCGAAGTTCTGGCCGCGCCGGCTCGCGATATCGACCTCCTCGACGTCGCCCTGGCCGACGTCGGCGATCACGAGGTTGCCCGACGGCGCGAACGTGAAGCGCCAGGGATTGCGCAGGCCGTAGGCGTAGATCTGCGGCTTGGGGCGGCCGGTCGGCCGCAGACGGATGATCTTGCCCAGGAACGTCCCGAGGTTCTGGGCGTTGCCGCGGCGACCGTGGCGGTCGCCGGCCCCGCCGCCGTCACCGAGCCCGGCGTACAGCCGCCCGTCGGGGCCGAACAGCACCAGGCCGCCGTTGTGGTTGCCCGCCGGGTGCGGCACCGACAGCAGCCGCCGGTGCTTGCGCGCGTTCGCCCGGTTGGCGCCGCGGCGCCGATACTGGACGATCCTGATGTCGCCGTCCCTGGCCGTGAAGTACACGTAGAAGCGCCCGCTCGTGCGGTAGTCGGGCGCGAACGCGAGCGACAGCAGGCCGCGCTCCCCGCCCGACGAGATGCGCCCGGAGATGTTCAGGAACGGCCGCGCGAGCCGCTTGCCGCGGCGCACGATCCAGACCTTGCCGCCCTGCTCGACGACGAACACGCGCTTGCGGTCGCCCGGCGGCGCGGTCACGTAGACCGGGTTGTCGAACGTGCCGATGCGCTTGAGGCGCAGGCCGGGCTTCGCGGCGACGGCGGTCGGCGCTGCCGTGGCCGACGCGGTCGCGGTCGCGGATGGCCGCGCGGTCGCGCGATCGTTTCCCCCGCAGCCCAGAGCGACGATGGCCGTGGCGCCGATGAGCACGCTGGCGCGTCTCACCCAGTTCAGGATGACAGGCGCGGCGCTCGCGCCCGCCGGTCGCCGGCGCCGCGCCTGTTCGTCCCGGCGAACACAACGCACCGGAAGGAGGTATCTTGCGCTACCGCCGCACCAGACGGGCGAACAGGTGCTCGAGCTCAGCGGCGGGGTCGGCGGTGAGCCCGGTGTGAACCGCGGACGCCTGCACGATCGTGCTCGCCGGCGCGGTGAGCCAGTGGAAGCGCTCGGACGGGTCCAGGGCGGCGATCGGCCCGCCCGCTGGATCGCCCGCCGCGACCCGCTCGATCGCCCCCAGGTGCATGCGCACCTCCGCGGGATCGCAGCCGGGGGCGAGCGCCGCCAGCGCGGCCTCGTCGAGCTCGGTCCGCGCCGCCAGGAAGCCGTGCCGGCGGGAGAACAGCACCACGCCGGCGTTCAGGCACTCGCCGCGCTCGACCCGCGGCACGACGCGGACGACCGCGTACTGGAAGTCCTCACGGGCGGGCACGCTCTGCCTCCTCTACCCACGCGCGGCGGTCGGCCAGCCGCGCCAGAAGATGCTCCTCGTACGGCGCGCCGTCGGTCCACGCCGGCGGCACGAGCGCCGTCGCCGCCGCCGGATCGGCGCGCGGCGCCAGCCGCGCGTCGGCCTCCTCGATCGACCCCGCGGCGGGCAGCAGCACGTGCTCGCGGATGGCCGGGAACGGACGCCCGGCGACAGCCAGGGGATCGCCCGCGCCGTGATGGACGAACAGCGACGCGCCATGGTCGATCAGCCACAGGTTCCCGTGCCAGCGCAGCATGTTGGGGTTGCGCGGCGTGCGGTCGACGTTCTCGACCAGCGCGTCGAGCCACACCACCGCCGCGGCGAGCGCGGGCTCCGGCGGCTGCACCGGCGAGTACGGCAGCGCGCCGGGCAGGAAGTCGACGCCCAGGTTCACGCCGACGCTCGCGTTGATGAGGTCCTGGATCTCGGGGTCCGGCTCGGCGCGCCCGAGCTCGGCGTCGACCTCCACGAACACGAGCTCCGGCACCGGCAGGCCGAGGCCGCGGGCCAGCTCGCCGGCGACGATCTCGGCCGCCAGCGCCTTCGGCCCCTGTCCGGCGCCGCGGAACTTGAGCACGTACAGGCCGTCGTCGTCCGCCTCCACCAGCGCGGGGAGCGAGCCGCCCTCGCGGAGCGGGGTCACGTAACGGGTTGCCGACACCGTGCGCAGCACGCTGACATGATCCCGGGCGATGCCGACGCTGTTGTGGGAGCCGCCCGCGGAGCTGGTCGAGCGGGCCGTGATGACCCGCTACATGCGCGAGCGCGGTTTTGAGAGCTATCACGACCTGTGGCGCTGGTCGGTCGAGGATCTGGACGGGTTCTGGGGGTCGATCTGGGACTTCTTCGACGTCGCGGGCGGGTATGACCGGGTGCTCGGCTCGCGGGAGATGCCGGGCGCGACGTGGTTCCCGGGCGCGCGGCTGAACTACGCCGAGCACCTGTTCCGCGGCAAGGACGAGAACGCCGTGGCGATCGCTCACGCGTCGGAGCTGCGCGAGCTCGGCGAGGTCACGTGGGGCGAGCTGCGCCGCCAGACCGCGAGCATGGCCGCGCGCCTGCGGGCGCTGGGCGTCGAGCGCGGCGACCGCGTCGCGGCCTACATGCCGAACATCCCCGAGACCGTGGCCGCGTTCCTGGCGACGGCGTCGATCGGGGCGATCTGGTCGAGCTGCTCGCCGGACTTCGGGTCGCGGTCGGTGATCGACCGCTTCGCGCAGATCGAGCCCAAGGTGCTGCTCGCGGTCGACGGGTACCGGTACAACGGGCGCGACTTCGACCGCCGTGAGACCGTCGCGACGATCGCCGCGGAGACCGGCGGCCACGTGCTCACGCTCGGGTACCTGGACGGCAGCGGCTGGCCGGACGACCCCGGCGGCGACCTCACGTTCGACCCCGTGCCGTTCGACCATCCGCTGTGGGTGCTCTACAGCTCGGGCACGACCGGGCTGCCGAAGGCGATCGTGCAGGGACAGGGCGGGATCCTGCTCGAGCATCTCGAGAAGCTGCACCTGCACGTCGACGCGCAGGCCGGCGATCGGCTGTTCTGGTTCACGACGACCGGCTGGATGATGTGGAACTTCCTCGTCTCGGGCCTGTTGACCGAGGCGGCGATCGTGCTCTACGACGGCAGTCCCGCGCAGCCGGACATGACCGTCCTGTGGGACCTCGCCGAGCGGGCCGGCGTGACGACGTTCGGGACCAGCGCGGCCTACATCGCCGCCTGCATGAAGGCCGGCGTCGAGCCCGCGCGCGGCCGCGACCTGTCGCGCCTGCGGGCGGTCGGCTCGACCGGGTCGCCGCTCAGCCCCGAGGGGTTCCGCTGGGTGTACGACCACGTCGGCGAGGACACGTGGCTGTTCTCCACCAGCGGCGGGACCGACCTGTGCACCGCGTTCGTCGGCGGCTGCCCGCTCGTCCCGGTCTACGAGGGCGAGCTGCAGGCCCGCTCGCTCGGCGCGTCCGTGGAGGCCTGGGATCCGGACGGCAACAGCCTGATCGGCGAGGTCGGCGAGCTGGTGATCACCGAGCCGATGCCGTCGATGCCGCTGTACTTCTGGAACGACCCGGACGGCGAGCGCTACCGCGACAGCTACTTCGGCATGTACCCCGGCATCTGGCGCCACGGCGACTGGATCGAGATCACCGACCGCGGCACGGCGATCATCAGCGGCCGCTCGGACTCGACGATCAACCGCGGCGGCATCCGCATGGGGACCGCCGAGATCTACCGCACCGTGCTGGCCGTCGACGAGATCACCGACGCACTGGTGGTCGACGTCCCGCGCGACGGCGAGGACTGGATGCCGCTGTTCGTCGTCCTGCGCGAGGGGACCGAGCTCGACGACGATCTGCGCAAGCGGATCGCGCGCCGCATCCGCGAGGACTGCTCGCCCCGGCACGTGCCGAACGAGATCGTCCAGATCAAGGAGATCCCGCGCACGCTGTCCGGCAAGGTGCTCGAGCTGCCGGTCAAGAAGATCCTCATGGGCGCCGACCCCGAGACCGCCGCCAGCCGTGACTCGCTGCAGAACCCGGCCGCGCTGGACTTCTTCGTCAGCTGGGCGAGAGATCCAGGACGACCTTGACGTCGTCGGGGCGCTTCTCCAGCGCCTCCTCGAAGTCCTCGAGCGGCACCCGGCGCGAGATCAGCGACTCCAGCCAGCCGCGGTCGGCGCGCGCCAGCGCGTCGGCGGCAAGCCCCCAGTGATGCAGGTTGGCGTTGACGGAGCCGAACACGAGGTCGTTCTCGAGCACGATGTCCCGGTTCAGGCCGCCGACGTCGACGTCGAGGTTGCGTCCGCGCGTCGAGACGCCGGTCAGGCAGATCGTCGCCATCGCGGAGTTGTGCGCCATCACGTCGAAGATGACCCGCGGCGCGCCGGTCGCCTCGACGACGATGTCGGGCGGCGACTCCTTCGCGACGGTCTGCACGTCGCTGCTGTGGTACCGCGCGCCGAGGGCCGCGACCAGCGCGGGCTTCGGCCCGTCCTGGTTGCGGTCGAGCACGTGGACCTCCAGCCCCCGCTGCACCCCCAGCAGAGCGGCGAGCAGCCCGATCGGGCCGGCGCCCGTGACGAGCGCGCGCTCCGGGGCGAAGTACGAGCGGCGCCCGATGCGCTCGATCTGGTCCCACGCCTTCGCCACGACCGACGTCGGCTCCATCAGCATGCCGACCGACGCGAGAGCGGGATCGAGCTTGACCGCATAGTCGGCCTCGACCGTCCAGCGCTCCGAGCCGTACCCATGGATCTCCTTGATCCCCCGCTCGGTGTACCTGCCGTTGCGGCAGAAGTCGAACTCGCCGCGCGCGCAGGCGGGACACGGCTCCGGATCCGGCCGGCGCACGACGCCGGCCACCAGGTCGCCGGCGGCGAAGTCGCTGTCGCCGGGATCGGTCACGCGGCCGAGCGACTCGTGCCCGAGGATCAGGCGCTCTGACCCGGGCGGCGCCCAGCCGTAGTCGCCGGCGATGATCTCGCGGTCGGTCCCGCACACGCCGAGCGCGATGCCGTCGACCAGCAGCTCGCCCGGCCCGGGCTCGGGATCGGGCATGTCGACGACCGCGGCCGATCCGGACTGCAGCGGGATGACGGTGAGCGCGCGCATGTCTGCACCGTACCCGCGCGGCGCGGTCCGATTCCGCACCCGTCGCGTTTGACCCCCGACTCGCACAGGAGGGCTGGGCGGTACGTAGGAGCACGCGGGGAGGGCCGGTCGGCGAATCCGCCGCCTGACGGCGCCGTCCCCACTAGCATCGCGGGGGACGGCACCGATGCGGTCGAACCTCTCACCCCGTCTCGCGATCGCGCTTGCCCTGCAGGCAGCGATCGTCGTGCTCGACGTCGTCCTGTCGGGGTCCACGGTCGTCTCGAGCGCGGCGCTGCTCGTGCCGTTCGGGCTGGCGATCATCGGGACGGAGCGAGAGACCGCGGTCGCCGCCGCCGTCGCGTTCGCGATCGGCATCGGCAGCCTGTTCTGGAATGACGCGCCGAGCACCGGCCAGGGCGTCTACCGGATCGTCTTCTTCGCGCTCGCGGGGCTGCTCACCGTGATCGCCGCGCGGGCGCGTGAGCGGGCCACGAACCTGGCGGTCGACCTCGAGGCGACGCAGGCGCGGCTCGACGGCATCCTCGGCTCGCTCGGCGAGGCGGTGACCGTGCACGACGAGCGCGGCAAGACCGTGTACGCGAACGAGGCGGCCGCCCGCCTGCTGGGCTGCGAGAGCGTCGAGGAGGTGCTCGCGGCCGAGCCGGGAGCGCTCGCGGCGCGGTTCTCGATCACGCACGAGGACGGGACCGCGGTCGCGGTCGCGGACCTGCCGGGGCGACGCCTGATGGCCGGCGAGCGCTCGTCGTCGCTGCTCACCCGCAGCATCCGGCGCGACACCGGCGAGGCGC
This sequence comes from Solirubrobacteraceae bacterium, assembly GCA_035706585.1. Lineage (GTDB taxonomy): Bacteria > Actinomycetota > Thermoleophilia > Solirubrobacterales > Solirubrobacteraceae > DASSUW01. The sequence goes on from DASSUW010000104.1 coordinate 7,966, forward strand.
TGTGGCTGCTGACGAAGGCGACGCTGACGCGCGAGCGAAGCGGCGCGCCGCTCGCGATCAACATCATCGAGGACGTCAGCGACGCGAAGGAGGCCGAGCTCCGCCAGCGCTTCCTGGCCGAGGCCGGCCAGCTGCTCGCCACGTCGCTGGACTACGAGCAGACGCTCGAGCGGATCGCGCGGATGATCGTCCCGCGGCTCGCCGACTGGTGCGGGATCGACATGGTTCAGGAGAGCGGCGACGTCACCCAGGTGGCGGTGGCGCACGTGGACCCCGCCAAGGTCGAGCTCGCGCGCGCCATGCGCGAGCGCTACCCGCCCGACATGACGGCCACGACCGGGCTGCCGGCGATCATCCGCGGCGGCCCGGCCGAGCTGTACAGGGACATCCCGGACGAGCTGCTCGTCGCCGCCGCGCAGGACGAGGAGCACCTCCGGATCGCCCGCGACGTCGGGCTGCGCTCGGCGATGGCCGTCCCCATGCGGATCGGCGCCGAGACGCTCGGTGTCATCACGTTCGCGTCGGCGGAGAGCGGCCGCAGCTTCGACGAGGACGACCTCGCCTTCGCCCAGGACCTCGCGCTGCGCGCGGCCAGCGCGGTGCAGAACGCGCGGCTGTACGAGGCGCAGGAGCGGGTCGCCCACACGCTGCAGGCCAGCCTGCTGCCGGAGCAGCTGCCGGACGTGCCGGGCTGGGAGATTCACGCGGCCTACCAGGCGGGCGAGCGCGGCGCGGACGTCGGCGGCGATTTCTACGACGTCCTGGCGGTCGCGTCCGGCCACCTGATCGTGCTCGGCGACGTGACCGGCAAGGGCATCGAGGCGGCGGCGCTCACGTCGCTCGTGCGCCATTCGGCGCGCATGGCGGCCCGCTTTGACCCGAGCCCGGCGCGCGTGCTCTCGCTGGTGAACGAGGTGCTGCGCGAGCAGCCGCGGCTGTCGCTCGTGACGGCGGTGTGCGCGCTGGTGAGCAGCGACGGCGCCGCCGCCCGGCTCACCGTCGCCTCGGCCGGTCATCCGCTGCCGCTGCTGCGCCGTCCGGGAGCGGCGCCGGAGCCGGTGGGCGATCACGGGGTCCTGCTCGGCGTCGAGGGCGAGGACGACTGGACCGACGTCGGCGTCTCGATCGAGCGCGGCGACACGGTGCTCTTCTACACCGACGGCGTGACCGAGACGCCCGGCGACGCGGCGCGCTACGGCGAGCCGCGCCTGTGCGAGGCGATGGCGCGGGCGGGCGACGGGCCGGTCGCGCTGCTGTCCGAGATCGAGCGCTCGCTGCGCGAGTTCCAGAGCGGCCAGGCGATCGACGACCGGGCGATGCTGGCACTGCGGTTCGTGGGCGTGGAGACGGCGGTCGCGTGAAGCGCTACGACGCGGTCGTCGTCGGCGGCGGCCACAACGGCCTGATCGCGGCGGCGTACCTGGCGCGCGCCGGCCGGTCGGTGCTCGTGCTCGAGCGCAGCGACCACGTCGGCGGCGCGGCGGTGTCGGAGGCCCCGTTCGCGGGGGTCGACGCGCGGCTGTCGCGCTACTCGTATCTGGTCAGCCTCCTCCCGCGGCAGATCGTCGCGGAGCTCGGGCTGCAGTTCCAGACCCGGCGCCGGCGGATCTCGTCGTACACGCCGGTGCCGGGGACCGACCGCGGCGTGCTCGTGGACACCGCCGACCCGGCGCGCACGCGCGCGTCGATGGGGGCGGAGTTCGGCGCGTGGCAGGCGTTCTACGACCGCGTCGCGCGCGTCGCGCGGGCCGTGTTCCCGACGATGCTCGAGCCGCTGGTGAGCCGGGCCGAGCTGCGCCGGCGCATCGACGACGACGCGATCTGGCAGGCGCTGTTCGAGCGGCCGATCGGCGAGACGATCGAGGCCGCGTTCGACGACGACGTGCTGCGCGGGGTCGTGCTGACCGACGCGCTGATCGGCACGTTCGCCGGCGCCCGCGACCCGAGCCTGCGCCAGAACCGCTGCTTCCTCTACCACGTGATCGGCAACGGCACCGGGGCGTGGGACGTGCCGGTCGGCGGCATGGGCGCGCTGACCGCCGAGCTCGCCCGCTGTGCGGCGTTCGAGCTGCGGACCGGCTGCGACGTCACGGCGGTGGAGGCCGACGGGCAGCGAGCGGTGGTGCGCTGGGACGGGGGCGCCGTGGAGTGCCGCGACGTGGTCGCGGGCTGCGCCCCGGCGGTGCTCGACCGGCTGCTCGGGCGTGCCGACGGCGCGCTGCCGGAGGGCGCGCAGCTGAAGGTCAACATGCTGCTCGCGCGCCTGCCGCGCCTGCGCGACACGGCCGTGCCGCCCGAGGACGCGTTCGCGGGGACGTTCCACGTCAACGAGACCTACACGCAGCTGCAGGCGGCGTTCGACGCCGCGGCCGCCGACGCGGTGCCGGATCCGGTGCCGTGCGAGATCTACTGCCACTCCCTGACCGACCGCAGCATCCTCGGCGTCGACGGCCACACGCTGACGCTGTTCGCGCTGCACACGCCCGCCCGGCTGTTCGAGGGCGGCGACCGCGCCGGCCGCGCCCGCGCGGTGCTGGATGCCACGCTGCGCTCGCTGAACTCCGTGCTCGCCGAGCCGATCGAGGACTGCCTCCTGCGCGCGCCCGACGGCGGCGTCTGCCTGGAGTACAAGACCCCGCTCGATCTCGACGACGAGCTCGCGCTGCCGCGCGGCAACATCTTCCACCGCGACCTCGCGTGGCCGTTCGCCGAGACGGACGACGAGGTCGGCGCGTGGGGTACCGAGACGGGGATCGCGAACGTGCACCTCGGCGGCGCGGGCGCTCGGCGGGGCGGGGGCGTGAGCGGGATCCCGGGTCGGAACGCCGCGATGGCCGTGCTCGGCCGTGGGCGGTTCGCTCGCTCCGACGCTCGGGCCGCTGCGGACTCCCGGCCGCGCTGACGGCGACCGGACGCCCGCAACTCGACAATTGTCGACTTTCCCACCGTAGAGGTGGCCAACTCGACAACCCCGCCCGCTTGACGATCTAGTTCACAAGCTGTACTGTTTAGTACGCATGGTGAACTATCTTGCTCACGACATCGGTTTCCTGCTCGCCAAGGCCACGCAGCGCTGGAACGAGCTGCTGCTCGCACGGTTCGCCGACGCCGGCTTCCCCGAGGTCAAGGGGTCGTTCGGCTCGGTGCTGCTGCCGCTGTTCGACGACGACGGCCTGCGGATCGGCGAGATCGGGCGGCGGGCGCGGCTGTCGAAGCCCTCGATGACGGCCCTGATCGCCCGGTGCGAGGCGGCCGGGCTCGTGCGGCGCGAACGCGACCCCGAGGACGGGCGCGCCTTCCGCGTCGTGCTCACGGACCGCGGCCGCGAGTTCAAGGCCGTCGCCGGCGACGTGTTGCGCGACCTGAACGGGCGCGTGGAGGATCGAGACGCCCTCATCCGGGGGCTGAAAGGAGTGATGGACCTATGAGGCACGAGACGGTGACGACGGTGCTGCCCGCGCCGCAGGACGAGGTCTTCGCCTACCTGGCGGACATCGAGAACCTGCCCGGCTGGGCGACCGAGTTCGCGCGCGAGCTCGTCCGCGACGGCGACGACTACAAGGTCGTCAACGGCCTCGGCGAGTTCTTCTTCACCATCCGGGCCGATCCGGCGACCGGCGTGATCGACATGTACGCCGGCCCGGCGAAGGACCGGATGGCGCTGTTCCCCACGCGCGTGGTCGCGCTGCCCGACGGCCGTAGCGCGTACTCGTTCACGATGTTCCAGGCGCCGGACATGCCCGACGCGCTGTTCGAGAGCCAGCACGCGTCGCTCCAGCGCGAGTTCGCGCAGATCGAGCGGCGGTTCGCGCCAGGCGGCTGACCGGCGCGCGATCCTGACGGAACGGTCGTGCGCGCCGTTCTGCGGAAGCGGTCCGGCGCGCGGTCCTGACGGAAGCGGTCCGGCGCGCGGTCCTGACGGACGGTCCTGAGCAAGCGGTGCTGCGCGCGCGGGTCGTCGCGGAGGTTGTCATCGGGGCGCCCGGATTTGAACCGGGGACCTCACCGACCCGAACGGTGCGCGCTACCAGGCTGCGCCACGCCCCGAGGGCGCAGAGTCTAGCCACCGGAGCCGGTGATGCCGTTGAGCGCGCCGGTGA
>DASSUW010000105.1:0-3163 GCA_035706585.1 Solirubrobacteraceae bacterium
GCCGCCTGGCCACCGGCGCGCGCGCCATCGAGCGCAGCGGCGACGCCTCCGGGCGGCTGCCGATCCCGCCCGCGCGCGACGAGGTCGGCGAGCTCGCGGAGACGCTCAACGCGATGCTCGCGTCGCTCCAGCGGGCGCGCGAGGCCGAGCAGCGCTTCGTCGGAGATGCCTCGCACGAGCTGCGCACGCCGCTCACCGCGCTGCGCGGCAACCTGGCGTACGTCACCCGCCACGGCCCGGACGCCGACGTGCTCGCCGACATCGAGGCCGACGCCGCGCGCCTGAGCGCGCTGCTCGACGACCTGCTCGCGCTCGCCCGCGAGGACGCCGCCGCACGCGCCGGCGGCGACGCCGTGGACCTCGCCGACGTCGCGCGCGAGGCCGCGGCCGCCGACGGCCACACCGAGGTCCTCGCGACGCCCGCCCACGTGCGCGGCGAGCGCCCGGCACTGGTGCGCGCGGTCGGCAACCTCGTCGCCAACGCGCGCAAGCACGGTCCGCCCGGCGGGCGCATCACGATCACGACCGGCGTCGACGCCGACCGCGCGTGGATCACGGTCGCCGACGAGGGACCGGGCCTGCCGCCGAGCCAGGCGGCCGACGCGTTCGACCGCTTCTGGCGCGGCCCGGACGCTCGCGGCGAGGGGTCGGGGCTCGGGCTCGCGATCGTGCGGGCGATCGCCGAGCGCCACGGCGGCCGCGTCACCGTCGACCATGCGCACTTCACGATCGACCTTCCGGCTCTCACGGATCTCTCAACGCTGGACCGTAGAAACCGGTCCCATGAGACGACATCCCCACGGGACTGACGCCGGCGATCGCGCCGGCATCGCCTCTCACGGTTCTCTCACAGCACCGCCGTACAACCCAGCCGTCAACATCTGATGAAGGACCTCCTCCCCATGAGACGACTCCGCACGCTCTCCACCCGCCGCCTCTACGGCGTCCTGGCCGTGATCGCCGCGCTGGCGGCCACGGCCGGGATCGCCCAGGCGGCGCTCAACGGCGCCTCGGCTCCGGAGCCGAAGCCGCTCGACCGCGCCGTCTACGACGCGCTGCGCGCTCCCGACATCGCGGGCGTCAGCGCACGCGTGAAGTTCACGAACGGCCTGCTCCCCGGCGGCTCGACCGTCGGCAGCGACACCTCCCCGATCCTCGAAGGCGCGCAGGGCCGCGTCTGGGTCGCCGGCGACGGCCGCTTCCGGCTCGAGCTGCAGGCCGACGGCGGCGACGCCCAGATCGTCGACGACGGCAAGCGCATCACGGTCTACGACCCGGCGTCGAAGACCGCGTACACGCTTCCGAGCCACGTCAGCGCCAAGCACGACCGCGGCGAGCCGCCCACGCTCGGCGACGTGCGCCGCGCGCTCGACCGGCTCGCCGGCTCCTGGACGCTGTCGCGCGCCGAGCCGGGCACGTCCGGCGGGCGCCCGAGCTACACCGTCCGGATCGCGCCGAAGGACGACGGCGGCCTGCTCGGGGCGGCCGAGCTCGCGTGGGACGCCGCGCGCGGCGTGCCGCTGCGCGCGGCGGTGTACGCGCAGGGCGACGACCAGCCGACGCTCGAGCTGGCAGCCGACGACATCTCGTTCGGCCCGATCGACGACGCGACGCTGACGCCCGCGCTGCCGGCCGGCACGCGCGTGACGGAGATCGACCCGCCGGCGACCGACGCGGCGGGCCGTCCTGTCCGCGTGCGCGGGGTCGAGGCCGTCGGGCGGCGGCTCGACTTCGAGCTGTCGGCACCCGCGGAGCTGGCGGGGCTGCCGCGCACCGGCGTGCGGCTCGTCCGCATGGGCTCCGAGAACGGCGCGCTGAGCACGTACGGCCGCGGCCTCGGGGCGATCGTGGTGCTCCAGCACAAGAGCGACACGCCGCCCAAGGACGACGCCCTCGACCTGCCGCAGGTCAACATCGACGGGGCGACCGGCACCGAGCTCGCCACGCCGCTCGGCACGGTCGTGACGTTCACGCGCGGCGGCGTCGGCTATGTCGTGGCCGGGTCGGTCCCGCCGGTCGCCGCCGAGAACGCGGCGCGGGGGCTGCGATGACGGCTCCGCCGATCGAGGCCCGCGGCCTGGTCAAGCGCTACGGGCACATCACCGCGGTCGACGACGTCGACCTGACGGTCAGCGCCGGTGACGTCTACGGCTACCTCGGACCCAACGGCGCCGGCAAGACCACGTCGCTGCGGATGCTGCTCGGCCTGATCCGGCCGGACTCCGGCAGCGCGAAGCTGTTCGGGCGCGACCCCCTCCTCGAGGGGGCGCGCGCCCTGGACGGCGTCGCCGGGTTCGTCGAGGCGCCGCGCTTCTACCCGTACATGAGCGGGCGCCGCAACCTCGAGATGGCGGCGGCGCTCGACGGCGACGGCGCCGCCGGCCGCATCGACGAGGCGCTCGACACCGTCGATCTCGCGGACCGCGCCGGCGACAAGGTCGGCGGCTACTCGCACGGCATGCGGCAGCGGCTCGGCATCGCCGGAGCGCTGCTGCGCGACCCCCGGCTGCTGCTGCTCGACGAGCCCACGACCGGGCTCGATCCCGGCGGCATGCGCGACATGCGCGCGCTGATCAAGCGGCTTGCCGGCCAGGGCATCACCGTGCTGCTGTCCTCGCACCTGATGGGCGAGGTCGAGGAGCTGTGCGACCGCGTGGCGATCGTGGGCAACGGGCGCGTGCTGTACGAGGGCTCGCTGCCGGAGCTGATGGCGACCGCGGCCGGCGGCTACGAGCTGCGGACGACCGACGACGTCTACGCGGCCGAGCTCGCGTCCCGGCGGCCGGACATCCACGACGTCGAGCGGACGGCCGGGGGCGTGACGTTCACGGCCGAGCAGCGCGTCGTCGCCGAGCTGACGATCGCGCTCGGCCTCGCCGGGGTCGGCATCCATGCGCTGCAGGCCCGCACCGCATCGTTGGAGGAGCTGTTCTTCAGGATGACCGAGTCATGAGCACCGAGGCGATCAGCATCGAGCGCGCCCGCGCGCGCCGTGGCCGGGCCGGACGACCCGGCGTCGGCCCCGTCTACCGCTGGGAGCTGCGCAAGCTCGTGGCCCAGAAGCGCACGTTCATCGGCGTCGGGGCCGCGATCGCGGTGCCGCTGATCTTCGTCATCGCGATGGCGGCCGACTCGAGCGGCGGCCCGGAGGGCGTGCCGTTCG
>DASSUW010000106.1:0-7745 GCA_035706585.1 Solirubrobacteraceae bacterium
GGTGGCGCCCGCCAAGCCGGCGACGATCGCGTCGTCGCGAACCGCCCTGTCGGGCCAGACACGCACGCGCGCATCCTGGCATCAGCCGGGCTCCCGAGGAGGCCAACGAGAACGCGGAGCGGTCCGGCCCGCGCTCCGCTAGGCGTGGCCCGACTCAGCGGTCGACGGGCAGCGCGTCCCAGTTCTTCAGCCGTGGCAGCGGGTCGAACGCCTCGCCGCCGGCGTACCAGCCCGGCGCGGTCCACAGCTCGAAGTGCAGGTGGCAGCCGTCCGCGTTCCCGGTGTCGCCGACGGACCCGATCCGCTGGTCGGTCTCGACCGTCTCGTGCGCGCGCAGGCGCGGCCGGTGCGCCAGGTGCATGTAGACCGCGTCGAGCCCGGTGTGCCGCTCGGTGAGGACGATGTAGTTGCCGCCGACGGGGTGGTAGCCGGCCTTGCGGACCTTGCCGCCCTGCGCGGCGACCACCGGCGTCCCGCACGCCGCGAACATGTCCTGCCCGCTGTGCCCGCGCCCGCCGCCGAACCGGTTCGCGAAGCTGCGCCCGAGGTCGTGCGGACCGTTGATCGGGAACACGCGAGCGGGAGCCGGCTCCTCGACGGCGCCGATCTCGGTCATCCCGTGCGCCACGCCCGGCGCCAAAAGAACGAGCGCCGCGATCGCGACGCTCATGACTGCTGAACCCCTGTAAATGACGGGTTTCAGTGTAAAGGACCGCCGGTCCTGAAGCATTGACGCGCCGGATGACCGGCCGCCCGCGCCGTACCTCGGCCACCCTAATCGAGCAAGGATCGCTGCTCGCGCAGGTAGGCCGCGCGGCGCTCAGGATCGAGGCGCATCGCGCGGTCATACTCGCGCCGGGCGGCCGGCTCATCGTGCATGCGCGCGTACAGATAGCCGAGGACGCCGTGGAAGATGCCACGTCGCTGGGCGGCGACGCTGAGCTTCAGGGCCTCGGTGTATTCGTCGACGGCGCGCTGATACTCCCGCCGGCCACCACCTTGCTCGGCACGTAGCAGGTGGAGGAGACCAAGGCCGCCGTATGCCTCAGACGCCTGACTGAGAACAGGACGAAACCCGCCCCGCCACATCGCGATGATGTCCTGGAACCGGCGGCCGGCAGTCGCGACGCTCCCGCCGACGCCGGCGATGACGCGGCAGACCTCGACCCGGCCGGCGCCGAACGCCGCCTTGGCGCCGAGCACCGACGGTTCCCGGTCCGTGGAAGCCAGCACGGCGGCGTAGCCGCGGGCGGCCTCGGCGAGGCCGGCCCTGTCGACTCGGCGCGGCTCACAGTCGCCCGCGGATCGATGGAACCGGGTCTCGGCGGCCCCGAGCTGTGCGCGGACGTAGCCGGGATCGAACCGCAGAGCGATCCGGTATTCGGCCTCGGCATCCGGGAGCCGGCGCTGGAGGAGAGCGACATTGCCCTCGAACAGGTGCAACACCGCTCCCACCCGCGGATCCCAGCTGTCGCCGCGCTCGGCGGCGCGGAACCAGCGCTCGGCACGACCCAGGGCCGACGCCGCGCCGGAACCAGCGTCCGCGCCGAGGGCCTCGGCGTAGTACCCCAGGCCGAGGATGAAGAAGGCGAACGCTCGCGTGCGGCGGGCGAGCTGCGCGCGCAGGCGCGCCCGCGCGGGAGCGAGCGCTTCGATATCGCCCGACACGCTGATCGCGCCGAGCTGCTGCCCGCCCGCGGGCTCGTCGGGAACTGTCACCGCGCCCATGACCGGCACGCGGTCCTCAGGGTGGCGGAGCTTCGTTTCGCTCAGCCAATACTCCGGCCGCAGCTGCGTGCCCGTGTCCGTCGCCTCGAGCGAGCCGTACACGACGACGTCGGCGTCGATGTCGCGCGCGAGCCGCCGAGCCGACGCCGCGCGCTCGGCCGCCGACTCACCGTCGATGCGACCGATGGAGTCGGGCCCACGGACCTGGATGTCCAGGCCCGTGTCGGCTCGACCCAGCTCGTCGTCGAGCGTGCGGTACAGCGACTCGCTGAAGCCACGCGCCTCGTCGTCGTCCGTTCCCGCAAGCGCCGCGACTGCGACGTTGAGATCGCCCGTCATCCGCTCCGGGCCCTGGAACGCCGGCAGCACGAGGTTGTAGAACGCCACGAGCGTCAGGACGACGCCGATCGCCGCGTAGATCCACTTGGCCGTCCGACCGGCGAGCCGTGCCGGCGCCTTCCATCTCCGATCGCCCTTCCGCGGCTGGACCACCGTCATGGCGCGCGCCAATCCGGTGCCAGGTCGTCCTGCTTGTTGGACGTGAGCTGCCGCGGCGTCCCGCCGCCGGCCCCGATCACGAGCAGCTCGTGATCGTTGCCGTAAGGCCCCCAGCCGGCGTAGGCGATGTCGGTATCGCCGGGTCCCCACGCTGGATCGGACGCCGCCTCCTCCGGGCCTGAGGCCGTGACCCGGTGAGGATCCGTTCCGGCGGCCGTCACCGTCCAGACGTCGATCCGGTCGGCCGTCTCGCGCGAGAACGCGAGCCGTGTCCCATCGCTCGACCAGTCGGGATCGAGGTCGCGCTCCGGCCCAGCCGTCAGCTGCGTCTCCGCTCGACTCACGGGATCGACGGCGTACAGGTTCCAGTCGCCGCGGGCATCTTCTCGCGCGAACGCGATCCGGCCGTCCGGGCCCCAGCTCGGCATCAGCTCTTCCGCGCGCGTGCGGGTGATCCGGCGCAGGGCATGCCGGTTGAGGCCGATCCTCCAGATGTCGGTCACCAGGTCGTCGCCGCGCCAGACCGCGCGCTCGAAGGCGATCGTCTTGCCGTCCGGCGACCATGTGGGGTGGTCCGCGCCTCCCTGTTTCGGAGCGAACAGCTTCCGAGCGTGCGAGCCGTCGGCGCGGGCGGTCCAGATGCCCGCTCTACCCGTCCGCGGCGACTGGCGGTAGTACGCGATCCGGCTGCCCGACGGCGACCACGCGGGCGACTGGGTGTTGGCGTTCAGCATCCGCGCGGCGTGCCGTCCGTCCGAGCCGATCGTCCGTACGTGCCTGCCCGGTTCATACGGACGCCACGGCGTCACCGTGAACGGCACTTGCCAGGTGGGAACCGACACGTAGGCCAGGGTTCCTTCGGCGCCGGCGGGCGAGGGGCTCGCGATCACGCCGGCGACCGCAAGTGCGGTGACGACTCCGAGACGGCGGGGCAGCACGCTCATTGCTCAACCTCCTGCAGCAGTCTCAACCGGCGCCCTGGACGGCGCATCCGAGTCGGCTACTCGTCCCGGTGTGGGTTATCACGGATGCGCGCGCGTGTCGACCACGCGAACATCGCGCCATGCGCGCGCTCCGCCGGCTGACCGGCATCGCGGTTGTCCTTGCCGCCGCCGCCGTGACAGGACCACCGGCCGCCGCCCCCTGGGTCCCGACGCCCGAGCGGGCGTCGGCGCGCGACCTCACCGCTTACGTCGTCAAGCGCAAGCACCCGCTCAGCGGACGGCGCCGGCTGCCCGCCGGTGTCCGCGGCCAGCTTCGCGGGGCCGTGGGCGTCGGCGACGCCCCGCGATGCATGTTCGACGGCCCGGCGCCTGCGCCGATGCTCACCACCTGGAGCTACGCATCGTTCTTCGAGGTGCGGCACGGCGGCCGCGTCGCACCGGCGGAGCGGCTGTTCGTGTGCGCCTACGGCTTCGCGTCGAAGCGTACGTCGCCGCGCATCACGGCGCGGATCGTGCGTCCGGACGGCCGCGTTGCGATCCGCCACTGGCGCAGCACGAAGCCGTCCTACTGGGCGCTCGACTCGTGGGTCGTACGCCCAGGCGATCCGATGGGCACGTATACGGTCACCGCGCGCCAGGGGGACCTGACGGCGACGACGAGCTTCACCGCCGTGCGTCCCGACAGGCCGCGCCTCTTCGTGCTCGACCCGTTCGAGAGCTTCGTTCCGTTCCAGGTGCTGGGCAAGCCGCTCACGATCGCCCTTGCCGGCTTACCGCCGCGGAGCAAGGTCTGGCTCGACTTCTACCGGACGCGCAGGCTCAGGGTTCGGCAGGAGTTCCCGCACTTCCACTACTTCAACTCCGTGCGGATTCGCGTCAATCGTCAGGGCATGCGGCTCTACCGCCTGGAGACTGCCCGCAGCGACCGCGCAGCCGTCTACCAGGTGACGCTGCGCCGCCGCAAGGTCGTGTACGACGGCGGGTGCTTCACGCTGACCCGGGCCCGCGGCTTCGGGGCGTGCGCCTCCGGGTGACCCCCGCGCTCCCGGTGCGTCAGACCACCGGGTCCAGGTCGACGCGCACGCTCTGCGACGCCAGCCCGGCGTCGGTCGCGCAGCTGACGTAGATGTCGTAGGACTTGGCCGGGTCGGTCGGGGTCGTCAGCTCGACGGTGCCGGTGCGGCGCGAGATCGTGAACGTCTCGGTGGTCGGCGGCGCGGTCTCCTCGGGGGAGTTGATCGTGACCGCCAGCCCGTGGGGGATCCGCCGGTCGGCGGCGGGCTGGACCGTGTAGAGGATGCGGATCGTCGGACCGGCCCATTCGGCCCGGACGAGCGGCGCTGCCGGCGGGCGGGGGCGTTCCTCCGGCGCGGCGAGCGGGCGCTCGGCGGCCGTCTCGACCATCACGAGCGGGTTGTCCCACTGGGCGTGGTCGGCGGGACCCTGGGGGCTGTCGGAGTCGAGCGGATTGCCGCCCTTCTTCGTGTCCCCCCAGCGGCCCGGCCAGCGGACCCAGCGCCAGTTGTCGTCGCCGTCGACGGGAACGTGGAGCGTGAGCTCGGGGCTCTTGCGCTTCCCGTCCGCGTAGTCGAACCAGTGGCCGGTCCAGTGCCGTCCCGGCTCGAAGTAGGCCGCGTGCGAGCCGCGTGCCACGTACACCAGCGGCCGCTGCGTGCCCGGGATGACATCGACCTGGCTCCAGCGGCGCGTCTCGGCGGTGGCGTGCTGCGCGTAGATCGCCAGATCCGGGGTCTCGTCCTGCAGGCGGATCTGGATCATCTCCCAGTCGCCTTCGTGCAGGCCCGCCTTGAGGAAGTTCCCGATCAGGTTGTAGTCGTTGTAGAAGTACCAGAACCAGTACTGGAGCCAGAGATCGTCATTTGAGTCGACGACCGCGTGGCCGTACATGTGGTTGCGGTAGCGCTTGTCCTCGTGCAGCTTGCGCGCCTGCTCGCGGTAGTTCTTCGACGGGTCGCTGATGAGGTCGCGCTTGTCCGCCTTGCGACCGTCCGGGTAGGTGAGCCCGATGAACGTCGGGCTGAGCCCGTGGCCGGCGACGGCGAGCTGCTTGCCGTCCTTGTCGAGCAGCCGGTTGCCCGGGTTGTTCGTCCACGTCGCCGCGGAATCCGCGAAGTAGGACTCCTGCGAGTCGTACTTGAGGAACGGACGGTGACGTTTGAGGAGCTCGGTCGGCGAGGTCATCGCGCGACTGCCTCGCGCGCCAGCCATTCGGCCAGCCCCGGAGGGTCATAGGACGCGTCGCCGGCGCGCCGCGCCCGGACGCTGGCGGCGAGCGTGGCGTTGATCGGCTCGCCCATGGCGGTCGTGAGATTGCGGTCGACGGGCCCGAGCAGCCGGTAGAAGAAGCTGAGCGAGTCGTGCAGCGGCGCGGAGGGCTTGTCCTCGCCCACGAGCTCCCCGGGCCTGATCGCGAGCCCGCAGTCGCGGGCGCGCTCGGCCAGCCACCGCAGCGGGATGTCCGACGGATCGGCCTCGACATACCCGCCGCCGACATCGGAGTGCACGCCGGCGAACCACATCTGCTCGACCGTCTGCTCCGGCGGCCGCTCCTCGCCCTCCTTCTTCACCCACAGCGTCGGGACGAACGGGCGGCGCCGCTCGTCGATCGAGATCGCATGGAAGGCGTTGTGCACGTACTTGCTGAGCGTCGTGTCGTGGAACGTCCAGCGCTTGTTCAGGCCGAAGAGGTTGAAGCGGTAGGTCGGGATGCCGAGGGCACCGACCGTGTCCCACACGCCGATGAACTCGATCTCGGCCGGGGGATGCGAGAAGCGATCGCGGAAGGCCTGCGCCGCCGCCTCGCTCGGCCGGTCCTCGGGCTTGCGGCTGCGGTACAGCCGGTACGCATCGGCGACCCTCCCGCGATGCTCGCGGAGCAGGATCCCGCTGTTGCGCACGAGTCCGGCGAGGCTGCGCGCGGTGAACGCGCCGCGGCTGAAGCCGAAGAAGAACAGCTCGTCGCCGGGCGTGTAGTTGTCGACGAGGAACTCGTAGCACTCGCGCACGTTGCGCGAGAGGCCGACGCCGAACGCGCCCCCGCGGATGCGCTCCCACGGCCGCGTGCCGACGCCCGGCTCGTACTTGAGGATCTGCGGGACCGCCGCCTCCGGGTTCTCGTCGACGGCCTTCCAGAGCTTGCAGACGTTCGTCACGGCGGGCTTGTCCGCGCTGTTCCACGTCCCGTCGCAGAGCACCACCAGGCGTTTCTTCATGGTGCGAGTCTCTTGCGCTCGCGCCGCGATGTCCAGGCGAGCGTCAGCCGCCGGCGATCCAGACCTTCGCCTCCTCGAGCTCGGCGAGCGGGAACACCCGCGCCTCGCCGGGCATCATCCAGGCGAACAGCTTCGTGGCGTGGGCCATCCACGGGATGTCGGTGACGATCGCCGACCGGACCCACGCCTGGTGGTGGCGCACGCCGAGATCGAACCCGAGCTTGGAGTCCGCCCACAGCGCGCCGGGCTCGACCTCGTCGAGGTCCTCGATCACATACAGCGTCCGCAGCCCCTCGCCGGATTCGACGGCGCGCCGCAGCTCCGGCACGAGCACCGTGTCGTAGTCCTCGCGCTCGATCTCGCCCGCCGCACGGAACCCGAGCGTTCCGGCAGGCATGTCGGTCATCCGTTCGATCATGCGCGCACGGTCGCATGCGCGACGCCGGCCGGCATCACCCGGGCGGGGTGACCGGCACGCTGCGCCAGCCCGCGCCGAGGATGACGTCGACGGCGGCGACGGTGTCCGGCCGCTCGTGCAGGAGCACGACCGCGCCCGGCGCGAGCGCGGCGAGCGTGCGCGCGCGGATCGCCTCGACGCCCGGGTCCTCCCAATCGCGCGGGTCGACGTCCCACAGCACGGTCCGCATCCCGCGCGCGGCGATCGCTGCCTCGAGCGCCGGGCTCGTCGACCCGTACGGCGGCCGGAACAGCCGCGGCCGGATCCCGGCCGCCGCCGCCAGCGCATCCGCGGTCCGCGCGGCCTCGTCGGCACGGCGGTCCGGATCGTCGCGGTGATCCTCGTGGACCCAGCCGTGCACGCCGAGCTCGTGACCTTCGCGTGCCGCCCGCGCAAGGTCCGGCTCGCGCCCGGCGATCTGCTCGCCGACGCAGAAGAACGTCGCGCGCGCTCCGTGGCGCGCGAGCACGTCGAGCAGCGCGCCGGTGACCGCTCCCGGCCCGTCGTCGAACGTGAGCGCGACGTCAGCGGCCGTCGGCGATGCCATGTGGACGGACTCTGCCAGCTCGTCAGCGCACCCGGAACGCGACCGTCGCCGCGTTCGCGGGGCCGGCCAGCGTGAGCCGGTACCTGCCGCGGCGGAGCCGCAGCCCGGCGACCCTGCGGCCGACACGCCAGCGCGACGTACCCGCCGGCACACGCAGCGCCGTCCGCGCGGTGTGGCCGTGGCGGCGCAGCGTGACGGTCAGGGTGGTGGCGGCGGAGGACGTGAACGAGAGGCGGGCCCGGCGGCGGCCGAGGGCGACGCGGCCGCGGAAGTGGACGGCGCTGAGCCGGGCGACCACCGGCGCCGGGGTGGCCGGCTTCGGCGCCGGCGCGGTCGGC
>DASSUW010000107.1:0-7307 GCA_035706585.1 Solirubrobacteraceae bacterium
CGATCGACATGGGTGCGGACTACATCGAGCCGGACCTCGTGGCGACCAAGGACGGGCACCTGATCGCCCGCCACGAGCCCAACATGGTCGCGACCACCGACGTCGCGACCCGGCCCAAGTTCGCCTCGCGCGAGGACACGCGGATGGTGGACGGCGCGTCCGACACCGGCTTCTTCGCGTCCGACTTCACGCTCGCCGAGATCAAGCAGCTACGTGCCGTGCAGCCGCTGCCGGAACGCTCGCAGCGCTACAACGGCAAGTTCAAGATCCCGACGTTCGAGGAGATCCTCGACCTCGTCGAGCGCAAGGAGCGCGAGCTGCACCGCACGATCGGGGTCTATCCAGAGACCAAGCACCCGACCTACCACGAGCGGCTCGGGCTGCCGCTCGAGGGCCGGCTCGTCGCCGCGCTCAAGCGCCACGGCCTCGATCACCGCGGCTCGCCGGTCTTCATCCAGTCGTTCGAGCAGTCCAACCTCAAGCGTCTCAACCGCATGACGCCGGTGCGACTCGTGCAGCTCGTCGACGCCAACGACGTCAACCCCGACGGGACGCTCGACTACACCGCGCCGTTCGACCGCCCGTACGACTGGACGGCGTCCGGCGACCCGCGGCTGCTCGCGCGTACGTTCGGGTTCTTCGCGACGAACGCCGGCCTGCGCGAGATCGCCACCTACGCCGACGCGATCAGCCCGTGGAAGCGCTACATCGTCAGCTCCACGGCCGTCGACAGCAACGGCGACGGCGTGGTGGGCGACGAGAACGGCGACGGCAACGTCGACGAGGCCGACCGCGAGGCGCTGCCGCCGACGGATCTCATCCGCCGCGCCCACCAGCACGGTCTGCTGATCCACACCTGGACGTTCCGCAACGAGTCAAAGCGGCTGCTCGCCGACTACGCCGATCGGCCCGTGGACGAGTACCTGCAGTTCTACGAGCTCGGCATCGACGGGGTGTTCTCGGACTTCGCCGACACCGCGCTGACCGCCCGGCGCCTGTTCCGGCTCGGGCAGTAGCCGCCCAGGCAGAGGGGCCCCGCCAGGTAGGGCGGGGCCCCCTGCCGGTGCGCGTAAGCGACGGCGACCTGCCGCTCACCCGCAAGGGGTGCCGATGCGGCCATCACACAAGAGCGCCTGCGGACCCGCAAGACCCTGACCGTTGAGTTCACTCAACAAGAGGTTTGACAACGACTATTTCGAAAGCTATGTTTCGAAACATGCCTTTCGATCGCCCGCGGCAGCTGACAGACCCGCTCGCGATGCGCGCGATGGCGCATCCGGTTCGCCTTGCGCTGATGCAGGCGCTCAACGACGCCGGCACCCTGACCGCCACCGAGGCGGCCGAGCGGGTCGGCGAGAGCCCGTCGAACTGCTCGTTCCATCTGCGCCAGCTCGCGAAGTACGGGTGGGTCGAGGAGGCACCGGGTGGGAAGGGCCGTTCGCGGCCGTGGCGTCCGGTCCACACCGGCTTCCAGATGACGGACGTGCACGAGGACCCGGAGACGGCGATGGCCGCCGGCGCGCTGGCCCGCGTCGTCACCGAACGCTGGCTCGACCGGGCGCGCGAGGGTCTCGAGCGGCGCCAGTACATGCCCGTCGAGTGGCGGCGCGTGACCGGCACCGACGAGATGACGCTCTACGTCACGCCGGACGAGATGAAGGCGCTGAACGACGAGCTGCTGGCGATCTTCGACCGGTATCGCGAGCGGATCGCCGATCCGGGCAAGCGGCCCGAGGGCTCGCGCGCCGTCGAGCACGTGTCCTTCTACTACCTGGTCGACTGACGATGCTGCGCGTCCTCGCCCGCCGCGACATGCGGCTGTACCTCGCCGGACACACCCTGTCGGTGTTCGGCGACACCGCGCTGTGGCTCGCGCTCGCGGTCTGGGCCAAGGAGCTGACCGGCTCCAGCGCCGCCGCCGGCATGGTGATGTTCAGCCTGGCCGCCCCGCAGCTCGTCTCGCCGCTGTTCGGCGCGGTGGTCGACCGCGTGCGCCGGCGGCCGCTGCTGATCACCGCCAACCTCGCGACCGCCGCCGCGGTGCTGCCGCTCCTGCTCGTGCACGACCGCGGCGACGTCTGGATCCTGTACGCGGTCACCGCCGCCTACGGCGTCTCGTTCACGGTGCTCGGCGCGGGCGGCTCGGCGCTGCTCGCGACGATGCTGCCGGCCGACGAGCTGGCCGACGCCAACGGCGTCATGCAGACCGCGCGCGAAGGGCTCCGCCTGATCGCCCCGCTCGCGGGGGCGGCGCTGTTCACGACGGCCGGTGGCGCGGCGGTCGCGCTGCTCGACGTCGCGACGTTCCTCGCCGCCGCCGCCGCGCTCGCGCTGATGCGCGTGCGCGAGCCGCGGCCCGAGCCGTGCGCCGAGCGCCTGCGCGAACGGTTCCTCGCCGGCGCGCGGCACCTCCGGGAGACGGTGCCGCTGCGCCGCCTCACCGTCGCCTGCGCGGTCGCGCTGCTCGTGATCGGCTTCTCGGAGACGCTCACGTTCGAGATCGCCGGCACGGGGCTCGGCCGCGAGGCCGGCTTCGTCGGCGCGCTGATCGCGATCCAGGGCGTCGGCGCGGTGGTCGGCGCGGTGACCGCCGCGCGGCTCATCTGCCGTGCGGGCGAGATCGCGGTCGCCGGGCTCGGCATGATCGTGTTCAGCCTCGGCACGACGCTGCTCACGAGCGGCGCGCTCGGCGTCGTCGTGGCCGGCAAGCTGCTGTTCGGCGTCGGCCTGCCGTGGATCGTCGTGGCGCTGTTCACGCTGCTGCAGCGCACCACTCCCGGGCCGCTGCAGGGGCGCACGTACTCGGCGATCGAGGTGCTCGTGGGGGCGCCGCAGACGCTGTCGATCGCGCTCGGCGCGGCCGCCGTCGCGTTCGTCGACTACCGGGTGCTGCTGCTCGTCGAGGCCGCCGTGGTGGCGGCGGCGGGCGCGTGGCTGCTGACGCGACGCGCACAGCCTGTCGCGGCGCCCCATTAACCTCGTCGGAGCTCATGGATATCTCCCTGTTCTTCGCCGGCACCGCCGGCTCGGTTCCGACCGCGCGCCGCGGCCTGCCCGCGCTGCTGCTGCGCGCCGGCGGGGAGCGCATCCTCTTCGACTGCGGCGAGGGGACGCAGCAGCAGCTGCTGCGCTCGGTCGGCCTCCCCGAGCTGGACGCGATCTTCATCACGCACTTCCACCTCGACCACTGGCTCGGGCTGCTCGGGATGGTCAAGACGTTCGACCTGCGGGCGCGCGAGAAGCCGCTCACGATCTACGGCCCGCCCGGCATCGGCCAGCTGCTGCACGGGCTGCGCCCGATCATCGGCCGCACGGCCTACCCGCTCGCGATCGTCGACCTCGAGCCGCACGAGGAGATCCGCCACGAGTCGCTGCTCGTCTCGGCGTTCCCGGTCAAGCACCGCGTCGAGGCGTACGGCTACGCGATCGTCGAGGACGACCGGCCGGGCCGCTTCGACGTCGAGGCCGCGCGGGCGCTCGGCGTGCCCGACGGGCCGGACTTCGGGCGCCTGCAGCGCGGCGAGACCGTCAACGGCGTGCGCCCGGAGCAGGTGATGGGGTCCACGCGCTCCGGCCGGCGGATCGTGATCTCGGGCGACACCGCGCCGTGCCAGGCGGTCGAGGTGTTCGCGCACGCCGCCGACGTGCTCGTGCACGAGGCGACGTTCATGGAGGACGAGCGCGCCCGCGCGCGCGAGACGTTCCACTCGACGGCCAGGCAGGCGGCGGAGATCGCCCGCGACGCCGGCGTGCGCCTGCTGGCGCTCACGCATCTCTCCACCCGCTACTTCCCGCGTGACATCCGCGACGAGGCGCGCACCGTGTTCCCGAACACGATCGTGCCGCGCGACTTCGACGCGATCGACGTCCCGTTCCCCGAGCGCGGCGAGCCGGCGCTGGTCAAGCCCGAACGCGAGCCGGAGGCGGCGGCAGCGCCATGAGCGAGTGGTTCACGCTCCCCGACGCGTGCAACGGCGTGCACGAGCGCTTCCTCGCGGCGCTGCGCGAGCACACGCGCGACTGGCCGCCGGACGTCCGGCCGCAGAGCTCGGGCGCGTTCCTGATCGACGGGCTGCTGACCACGTACGTCGACCTCGCCGACGAGACCACGGTCGTCGCGTCGTTCCGGGCCGAGTTCGACGGCTCGGGCGTGTACGCCAACCAGGTGTCGACGATCGGCGGGCTCGGCGCGGCCGGCTCGCCCGAGTCGTGCGCGGCGGAGGCCGCCCGCTGGTACCTGCAGCAGCTCGGCCGGCCGGTCGAGCGCCACGAGTGGTTCGAGCGCGGCGAGCGCGTCGAGGTCCGCTGGCGCTTCGCCGGCGACTCCGGCTGGCTCAACGGCGCCAACGGCACGCACGTCGCGCGCCCGGCCGACCGCATCGTCGCGCTGCGCTGACGTTCGTCGTGTCGGGCGGGTCTGGCGAACTGCGCTGGGTAGGGCGGCGGAGGGGCCGCCGCTTGTGCGGTCAGACCCGGCGTTTGGTCGATTTTGGGCGTATAGGGCACAAAATCGACCACAGCACCGCGCGGACGAGACTCTCGCGACCACGACTGCGTCCCCGACTCCGTACCCAGCCGCAGTTGCCCGGGACCCAGACCCCGCTGGCGTCTGCGGGCGCTGCTAAGTTCCTGCGCGTCCCTTTAACCCGGTCCCGTGAGGCCAGGAAGGAACCGCTGAATGACGCACGCCAAGGTCGTCCTGGACGAGGACGACGTCCGCCGGACGCTCGTACGCATCGCGCACGAGATCGTCGAGAAGAACGCCGGCGAGCTCGTGGCGCTGGTCGGCATCCATCGCCGCGGCGCGTACCTCGCCACCCGCCTGCACCGACTGGTCTGCGACCTGCTGGACCACGAGGTCCCGCTCGGCGACATCGACATCGCGTTCTACCGCGACGACCTGTCGACCCGCGGCGCCGACCCCGCCGTCCACGCCTCGCACCTGCCGTTCCGGCTCGAGGACTACACGGTCGTCCTCGTCGACGACGTGCTGTACACCGGCCGCACCGCGCGCGCCGGGATCGAGGCGCTGTTCGACTACGGGCGCCCCGCCCGCGTGCAGCTCGCCGTGCTGGCCGACCGCGGCCACCGCGAGCTGCCGATCCGCCCCGACTACGTCGGGAAGAACCTGCCCACGGCCCGCAGCGAGCGGGTCAACGTCCGGGTGACCGAGCTCGACGGCATGGACGAGGTCGCCATCGTCACGCTGCAGGAGGCGCTGGCATGAGGCATCTCCTTTCGATCGAGGACCTCGACCGCGCCGCGATCGAGCGCATCCTGGACCGCGCGAAGTCGTTCACCGAGGTCTCCGAGCGCGAGATCAAGAAGGTCCCGGCGCTGCGCGGCCGGCGCGTGCTCAACCTGTTCTGGGAGGCGTCCACGCGCACGCGCTCGAGCTTCGAGCTCGCCGCCAAGGCGCTGAGCGCCGACGTCGTGAACCTGTCGTCGAGCGGCTCGGCGATCGAGAAGGGCGAGTCGCTCAAGGACACCGTGCAGACGCTGTCGGCGTACCGGCCCGACCTGATCGTCATCCGGTCGCCGCACGTCGGCGCCGCGCACCTGGTCGCCGGCTGGACCGACGCGGCCGTGGTCAACGCCGGTGACGGCAAGCACGAGCACCCGACCCAGGCGCTGCTCGACGTCTACGCGCTGCGCGACCGCATCGGCTCGCTCGACGGCGCGAACATCTGGATCGTCGGCGACGTGCTGCACTCGCGCGTCGCGCGCTCGAACATCCCGGCGTTCATGATGCTCGGCGCCGACGTCACGGTGTGCGGGCCGCCGACGCTGATCCCGCGCGGGATCGAGACGCTCGGCTGCCGCGTCGAATACACGCTCGACCGCCTCCCGGAGGCCGACGTCGTGTACGCGCTGCGGATGCAGAACGAGCGGATGACCGACTCGTTCGTCCCGTCGATCCGCGAGTACGCCGCCCGCTACCAGATCGACGGCCGCCGGCTGGCCGCACGCCAGGTGCTCATGCATCCCGGCCCCGTGAACCGCGGGGTGGAGCTGGCGGCGGAGGTGATCGACTCGCCGCAGGCGATCATCGGCCAGCAGGTCGCCGCCGGCGTCGTCGTCCGGATGGCGGTGCTGTACGAGCTGCTGGCGGGGCGCGGCGCGCCCAGGACCGAGCCGCAGGCGTCGATCCCGGTGCCGGCGTGAGCGCGCTCGAGGCGCGGCCGACGCCGCCTGCCGACCTGCTGGTCCGCGGCGCCCACGTGCTGGACCCGCGGGCGGGCATCAACGCGCCGCAGGACCTGCTCGTGCGCGGCGGCCGGATCGCGGAGCTCGGCGCGCCCGGCTCGCTGCCCGCCGACGGCGTGGAGGTCGTCGACGGCGAGGGCAAGCACGTCTTCCCGGGCTTCGTCGACCCGCACGTGCACCTGCGCACGCCCGGGCAGGAGCACAAGGAGGACCTGGACTCCGGCACCCGCTCGGCCGCGGCCGGCGGCTACGTCGCGGTGGTGGCGATGCCGAACACCGACCCCGTCGTCGACAGCGCGCCGGTGCTGCTCTCGCTGCGCGAGCAGGCGCGGCGCGAGGCGCGCGTCCCCGTCGGCTTCCTCGCGGCGGTGACGCGCGGCCTGGGCGGCGAGGCGCTGACCGAGATGGCCGAGCTCCGCGACGCCGGGGCGCTCGGATTCACCGACGACGGCAAGCCGGTCCACCGCGCCGGCATCCTGCGCAAGGCGCTGCAGTACCAGCGGCTCGCGGGCGGCGTGCTGTGCCTGCACGAGGAGGACCCGACGCTGTCGGGCAAGGGGGTCATGCACGAGGGCGACGTGTCGGCCCGGCTCGGCCTGGCGGGCATCCCGTCGGTCTCCGAGTCGACGCTGATCGCGCGCGACGCCGCGCTCGCCCGCTACGAGGACGGCCGCATCCACATCCAGCACCTGAGCGCGCGCGAATCGGTCGAGGCCGTCGCGGCGGCGAAGGCGGCCGGCGTGCGGATCAGCGCCGAGGTGTCACCGCACCACCTCACGCTGACCGACCAGGCGCTGCTGGAGAACCTCGACACGCGGCTGAAGATGAACCCGCCGCTGCGCACCGAGGCCGACCGGGAGGCGCTCGTCGAGGGGTTGCGAGACGGGACGATCGACTGCATCGCCACCGACCACGCGCCGCACGCGCGCGAGGAGAAGGAGGTGCCGTTCGAGGAGGCGCCGATGGGCACGACCGGGCTCGAGACCGCGTTCGCGGCGGTCTACACCGAGCTGGTGCTGCCCGGCGTGCTGCCGCTGGAGCTCGTCGTGGACAAGCTCTCCAGCGGCGCGGGGCTGCTCGGGCTGCCGCTGCCGGCCGTG
>DASSUW010000108.1:0-3571 GCA_035706585.1 Solirubrobacteraceae bacterium
GATCGAAGAGCTTCGCGGGCTGATCGACGACAACACGCAGTAGGTCAGGCGAGCTCCCACGGCGCCGCGCCGCCGCGCGTCGCGGCGGCGACCACGGCGAGGCGGCCGCCGTCGATCGCGGTGCGCAGCTCCGCCATCAGCCGCTGCAGGTACGCGAGGTTGTGGATCGTGAGCAGCCGCTGCGCGGTCTGCTCGCGCGCCTTGAGCAGGTAGTGCAGGTAGGCCCGCGAGTAGCCGTGCCCGCAGGCCGGGCACGGGCAGCCCTCGAGCAGCGGCTCGTCGGCGGTCCTGTACCGGGCCTTGGCGAGGTCGATGCGCCAGCGGCGCTCCGGATCGGGCACGACGGCCATGCCGTGGCGGCCGATCCGGGTCGGCATCGCGCAGTCGAACGTGTCGATCCCGAGCTCGACGCCGCGCACGAGGTCGTCGATCTCGCCGATGCCGAGCAGGTGCCGGGGCCGCGCCTCGTCGAGCTCCTGGAGCGCCCAGTCGACGACCTCGAACATCTGGTCCTTGTGCTCGCCCAGCGTGCCGCCGATCGCGAGGCCGCCGACCGGCCGCGCCGCGACCTCCTGGGCCGACCAGCGCCTCAGATCCTCGTCCACGCCGCCCTGCACGATGCCGTAGACGATCTGCCCGTCGGGCCCGTGCTGCTCGTGCCAGTCCAGGCAGCGGTCGAGCCAGCGGTGGGTGCGCTCGGTCGAGCGCGCCGTGTACTCGCGGCCGCCGTGGAACGGGGTGCACTCGTCGAACACGAGCGCGATGTCGGAGCCGAGCGCGGCCTGGACCGCCATCGACGTCTCCGGTCCCATGAACTGGGTCGAGCCGTCCAGGTAGGAGCGGAACGTGACGCCGTCCTCCTCGATCTTGAGGATCGCGCCGGCGCGCTCGCCGGCGCTCGCGGCCTGGGGGGCGCGCCCCTTGATCTCGTCGGCCACCGTGCCGTGGCCCATCGAGAACACCTGGAAGCCGCCCGAGTCGGTGATGACCGGGCGGTCCCAGGCCATGAAGCGGTGCAGGCCGCCGAGCTGCGCGATCAGCTCATGGCCTGGCGTCAGGAACAGGTGGAACGTGTTCCCGAGCACCATGTCGAACCCGAGCTCGGCGGCCTCGCGCACCTCCAGCGTCTTGACGACCGCCTTGGTGGCGAGCGGGACGAACGCCGGGGTGCGGACCTCGCCGTGCGCGAGCTTCAGCGTTCCGGTTCTCGCGCGGCCCTCGCGCGCTCTGATCTCGAAGACGGACACAGGCGCGCGGACGATAGCCGCGCAAGGGGGTCAGACCCCGGCAGGCCGAGGGCCTGACCGCGCGCAGGGCACGGGTCAGGCCCCGCCGTGAGGGCTGTCAGCCCTCGATGGTCTTCTGGCCGCCGATCTCGATCCGGCGCGGCTTCTTCTCCTCGGGCTTCGGGATGCTGATCTCGAGCACGCCGCGGTCGAAGCTCGCGGTGACGGCCTCGGGGTCGATGCCCTGCGGCAGCGTCAGCGACCGCGAGAACGAGCCGAACGCGCGCTCGACGCGGTAGTAGCCCTCGCCCTTGGCCTCGTGCTCGGACTTGCGCTCGCCCGAGACGGTCAGCGTGCCGTCCTCGAACTCGATCTTCACATCCTCCTCGGAGAGGCCGGGAAGATCGGCGCGCAGGACGAAGTGGTCACCGGTCTCGACGAGGTCCATCGCCGGCATCCAGCGGCGCATCGTGCTGCCGCCGTTGCCCGGGCTCGGAGCGTCGAAAACCGTGTTGAAGAGCCGGTTCATCTCGTTCTGCAGCGTGCTGAACTCGCGGAGCGGCTCCCAGCGGACGATCGCCATTGCGGTACCTCCATGACAGGGTCGAACAGGTACCGCAAACTATAGGATCTCAGTCGCGTTCTATCAAGTTTCTTAGTCGCGAAGACTAAGATCTGCAGCGCCTGGCACGACGCGCTCCCAGAACCTGGCGAGCACGCCCAGCTCGTCGGCCCGGAAGTGCTGCAGGAAGCGCTCGCGGACGCCGTCGAGATGGGTCCGGCGCGCCTCCGCCAGGCACGCCTCGCCCTTGTCGGTCAGCACCGCGTAGGTGCCGCGGCCGTCGTCGGTGCACGCGTCGCGGGTCAGGAGCCCGTCGCGCTCCAGCCGGTCGACCAGCCGCGTCATCCCCGATCGCGACAGCAGCACGCCGTCGGCCAGCTCGGCCATGCGGCGGCGCCGGCCCGGCGCGGCCTGCAGGTTGATGAGCACCTCGTAGGAGGTGAGCGGGAGGTCGTGCGCGGCGAGCAGCTCCGCGTCCAGCGCCTTCACCAGCGCGCTGTGGACGCGCAGGAGCCCCCGCCAGGCGCCGAGCTCCTCCGGGGTCAACTCGTGGATCGGCTCGGGCGCGGTCTCGGGAAGTGACGCCATCGCGCGAAGCCTACAGGCCGGATCGTTGCACGAGCAACCGACGAGTAGGATGCGCTCATGCGCCTCGAAGGCCTCCATCACGTCACGGCGATCACCGCCGACGCGCCCCGCAACGTCGACTTCTACGCCGGCGCGCTCGGCCTGCGCTTCGTCAAGAAGACGGTCAACTACGACGCGCCCGACGTCTACCACCTGTACTACGGCGACGAGCAGGGCGCCCCGGGCTCGATCATGACGTTCTTCGAGTTCCCGCAGGCAGCGCCCGGCCGCCACGGGGCCGGGATGATCCACACGGTCGCCTGGCGCGTCGCCGGCCCGGCGGCGCTCGACTTCTGGGCCGCCCGGCTCGAGCACGCCGGCCGGCCGGTCGAGCGAGAGGACGGCGTCGTGCGGACCACAGATCCCGAGGGCATCGGCCTCGAGATCGTCGCCCGCGACGTGCCGGACCCGCCGCTCGTCGCCGCATCTCCGGACATCCCGGCCGAGCACGCGCTGCAGGGCTTCGACGGCGTGCGCGCCTACGCGCTGGCGCCCGACCGCTCGCGCGAGCTGCTCGACCGGCTCGGCTTCGACGCCGACGGCGTCCTGGCGGCCGAGCAGCGCCGCGCGCGCTACGCCTACGACGCGGCGCCGGCCGAGCGCGGGCTGCAGGGCGCCGGCTCGGTCCACCACGTGGCCTGGGCATCGCACGACGAGGACCACGAGGCGTGGGGCGAGGCCGCCCGGCAGGCCGGGGCGCGGCCGACCCCGGTGATCGACCGCACGTACTTCCGCTCGATCTACTTCGTCGAGCCCAACGGGGTCCTGTTCGAGCTGGCGACGCTCTCGCCGGGCTTCGCCGTCGACGAGGACGCCGAGCACCTCGGCGAGTCGCTCGTCCTGCCGCCGCAGCACGAGCACCTGCGCTCGCAGCTCGAGCGTACGCTGACGCCAGTCCGCAACCCACGGGAGGAGCCCGCATGGCAGGGACGGAGCTCTGGCGCGAGCTGAAGCCGATCGTGGGGGCCACCTGGACCACGACTCGCTGGTCGCCTACGGGAAGAACGGCATCGGCGCCGACTTCGTCGTGACGCTGTTCCGCTAGTCGTCGGTGTCGCCCTCGAACAGGGCGAACGCCGCGCCCTGGGGGTCGCGCACGGCGGCGACGCGGCCGACCGGCGTCGTCATCGGGCCGGCGATCACGGAGCCGCCGGTC
>DASSUW010000109.1:0-2454 GCA_035706585.1 Solirubrobacteraceae bacterium
GTGCTGGCGCTCCAGACCGGCGGCTTCGCGGCCGCGGCGCCGCTGGCGGGCATGGTCGCGGATCGACTCGACCGTCGCCGGCTGATGGTCTCCGTCGACCTGGCGCGGATCCCGGTGGCGCTGGCCTTCCTGCTGGCGACCAGGCCCGAGACGCTGTGGATCGCGTTCGTGGCGGTCCTGGTCCTCGCCGCCGGCGCGGCCTTCTTCGAGCCGACGTCGTCGGCCGCGCTGCCCAACCTCGTCGAGCCGGACGAGCTGCCGGCCGCCAACGTGCTCATCGGCTCGGCGTGGGGGACGATGCTCGCGATCGGCGCCGCCCTGGGTGGGCTGGTCGCCGTCACGCTGGGACGGGAGGCGGCCTTCGTCATCAACGCGGTGAGCTTCGCCGTGTCCGCCTGGCTCATCGTCGGCATTCGCCGGCCACTCCAGCTGCCCCGCGAGCCGGGCCACGCGCCGCGACCCCGAATCACCGACTCGATCAAGACCGCGGTCAGCTTTGCGCGCGAGCGCCGGACGGTCGCGACCTTCCTGCTGACGAAGACCTCATTCGGGATCGGCACCGGGATGGTCGCGTTGCTCGCCGTGTTCGGCCGCAACGTGTTCGGTGCGGGCGACGTGGGCATCGGCATCCTGTTTGCCGCACGCGGGCTCGGCGCCCTCATCGGGCCCTTTGCCGCTCGGTCGCTCATGGGCACCGACGATCGAGGGTTGATCCGCGGCATCGGCTGGTCGTTCCTCGTGCTGGTGGTGGGCTATACGCTGTTCCCGCTGGCGCCGGGCATCTGGCTTGCCGCGCCGCTCGTGTTCGCGGCGCACTGCGGTGGCGGGGCGCAATGGACGTTCTCGACCCTGGGCCTCCAGCGGGCGACGCCGGACGAGATCCGCGGGCGCATCTTCAGCGTCGACTACGCGCTCGTGACGCTGATGATCGCGCTGTCGACGCTGCTGGCCGGGTTCCTGGCCGATGCCGTCCCGCCGCAGATCGCGGCGTGGGCGATGGTCACGCTGGTCGCGCTGGCCGGGGCCGCGTGGTTCGCCTTTTCGCGAGGAGCCGTTGCCGAGACGCGCTCGGTAGACTTTGCGGCGGAGGACCGATGACCGACGCCCTGCCCTTCCTCGGCGCCGATGCCATTCGCGCCGCGGTGCCGATCGGCGACATGCTCGACGCGGTCGAGGCTGCCTACCGCGACGTCGCCGCCGGGCGCGACCGCTCGCCGATCCGGTCTCGTGTTGCCCTCGATGACGGCGACCTACTCCTCATGCCCGGCGTTCGTGAGGGCGGCGCCGGGTCGAGCGTGAAGCTCGTGACCGTCATGCCCGGCAATGGCGCTCGGGGGCTGCCGACGGTCCAGGCGCTCGTCGTCTGGTTCGACGCCAACACCGGGCGGCCGCTGGCGCTGATCGACGGCGCGACGCTGACGGCGATGCGAACCGGCGCTGCCTCGGGCGTGGCGACTCGCCTCCTGGCACGTCGGGACGCTCGCACGCTGGCGATGATCGGCGCCGGCGGGCAGGCCGAGTGGCAGATCCGCGCGATTCTGGCTGCGCGCCCAATCGAGCGCGTGCTCGTCTACGCGCGAACGCCGGACGCGCGCGAGGCCTTCGCGTCGAGCATGGCCGAGGCGACCGGCATCGAGGTCCGCGGCGTTGCCAACGCCGAGGAAGCGCTGCGCGAGGCCGATGTGGTCGCGTGCGCGACGACGTCGTCGACGCCGGTGTTCGACGCACGCTGGCTCCGGCCAGGCACGCACGTCAACGGCGTCGGCGCCTTCAGGCTCGGGATGGTCGAGCTGCCCCCGGCGTTGTTCGCCACTGCCTCCCTGGTGGCGGTCGACTCGCGCGCGGCGGCGATGGAGGAGGCCGGCGACCTGGTCGCCGCCATCGAGCAGGGCCTAGCGGCGGAAGAGAATCTGGTCGAGATCGGCAGCGTCGGGCGCGATTGGGCCGACGGTCGCGATCCCGATGCCATCACCGCCTTCAAGTCCGTGGGCCTGGCGATCCAGGACGTTGCCGCGGCCGAGCTGATCGTCAGGCGCCTGGTGCCAGCCGAGCAGCACGGGAACTGACCACCGCTCCAGCAGCTCCGCGACCAGCCGAGTTATCGCCGCCCGCGCGACCAGCCAGTGCGTTGCGACCGCCGGCACGTCAGCCGTCCACGCGGACGCTCGCGACGCCGCTCGGGCCGCGGCGAGGTCGACACGGTGCTCGAACTCGACGACGCGGTGCGTGGACGGCAGCGTGGCGGGCGCCGCCTCCTCGATCGTTGCGGCCTTCACCTCGGTGGCGTCCGCGACCGTGACGACGACCGGCTCAGGGTCGGGCGGCGGCGGGGGAGGCGGTGCCGCCAGCCCGACCTGTCCGCCGCCCGGCATCTGCGGCGGCGGGCTGGCCACCGGCTGCGGCGTCGGCGTCGGGGCGGGGGTCGGCACCGGCGTCGGAGCGGGCGTTGCGGCC
>DASSUW010000110.1:0-7324 GCA_035706585.1 Solirubrobacteraceae bacterium
GACCTCGAAGTACTCGTCCGCCAGCTTGCGGTAGCCGGCGAGCTTGTCCTCGTAGGTGAGGTCCTCGCGGTCGCCGATGTCGAAGTAGTGCCGCGTGTCGAGATCCAGACGCGGCTGGCGGCCCGTGACGACGCAGAACACGCACCAGCGCAGCAGCGCCTTCATCGCCCACGGGAAGTAGTAGTGCAGGCTCGTGATCGCCACGTCCGGCGACGCGTTCGCGTAGTCGATCGGGTGGGCCTCGCTGCCGCGCACGAGCGTCTCGCACGAGTTGAACTCCCAGCGGAAGAACGCGTTGATGAGGCGGCTGATCGTGAGCACCTCGTCGCCGGTCGCGGGCGTGAGGAAGTCGTGCTCGACGGTGTAGCGGTCGTGCATCGGCAGGTCGGGCCGGAACTTCATGACCATCGTCTCGGCGCCGATCGACAGCGAGCGCGCGAACACGTCGAAGCCGTCGACCGCCGCCTGCAGGTGCATCAGCCGCTGCCCCGACTGGTCGTACGCCCGGTGCAGCTCGGCGCTGTCGCGGATATGGCTCACGCCGACCCACTGGCCGCCGTCGTAGGGCTTCATGAACAGCGGGTAGCCGATCCGCTCCGCGATCTCGTCGAGGTCGAACGGCCGGTTGTACTTGGCGGCCGTGTACGCGAAGCGGGCGTTGTCGGGCGGCACCTTGTGCGGCACGAGCACGGTCTGCGGCACCTTGAGCCCGAGCCGCAGCATCGCGCAGTACGCGGCGTGCTTCTCCATCGACTGGAACGTGAACGGGCTGTTGAGCAGGTACACGTCGTCCATCAGCGCGACCTTCTTCAGCCACTCGCGCGGCACGTAGTACCAGTACGCCAGCCGGTCGACGACGAGCTGGTAGCGCGGCGTGTAGCGCAGATCGAACGGCTCGATCGTGATCCGCTCGACGTTCACGCGGTGCGTGGTGCCGGACGCGTCCTTGATCGGCCCGAGCCGGCCGAGCAGCGTCTCGAACGCGGTCGGCCAGTCCTCCTCGGTGCCGAGGAGCAGCCCGATCAGGTGGGTCGTCTCGTCCGCCATCAGCAGAACCTCGGGAGATGATGCGCGATCTGCGCGCGCCATGACGGCCAGTCGTGCGGGACGTCGTGGCCCCACAGATCGAGCTCGTGCCGGATCCCCTTCTCGCCGAGCAGCCACGCGAGCCGTTTCGTGCTCTCCAGCGCGCCGGTCGTGTCCTCCCACATGCCCTGCCCGCACACGAGCAGGAAGCTGGCGCGCGAGCGGATCCAGTCCAGGTGGTCGCCGTGAAAGCCCGACACCTCGCCGCTGACGCCGAACTCGTAGTTGCCCGACAGGCAGATCGCGGCCGGGAACAGGTCGGCCCGGCGCAGGACGAAGTTCGCGGCGTGGAACGCGCCCATGCTGCAGCCGGTCACGAGGATGTCCTGCGCGCCGCCGAGGTCGTGGTGGATGAACGGCGCGACCTGGTCGATGATCCACGACTCGTACTTCCAGCGCTCGCCGGAGTCGAACGCGTCGACGCAGTAGACCTTCGCGCGGCCCGCCTCGACGAGGTGGCCGACGGCCGCCAGCATGCCGTTGCCCTCGAAGTCGCGCGCGCTGCCGCCCTCGGACGGGAACACGAGCACGGGGCGGCCGTAGTGGCCGTGGACGACCACGGCGCCGTCCGCGCCGATGGCGGGCGAGTGCAGGCGGTGCTCGGTCATGCCCACACGCGCAGCAGGAGATGGGTGAGATGCGGGTGCAGCGCGTCGCGCCAGCCCGTGTAGTTGTGCATGTCCGGGACCACCGCGAGCTCGACGTCGAACTCCTGCGCCGCCAACGCGCGAGCCATCTCGCGGTTGTTGGCCAGGTTCTCCTCGAGCACCCCGCAGGTCATCGTCACGCGTTCGGGCACACCGGCGTCGCGCTTGAGCTCGCGGACCGCGCGGATCACCCGCTGGAAGCGCGAGAACCGGTGCTCGTGGGCGTCATGGCGCAGCTCGAAGAACGAGCCCGACTGCAGGAACAGGCCCGCGAACGGGCGCCGCACGTGGGCGTGGAGCATCGCCAGCGCACCGAGGCTGGCGCCCATGCCGACCGGGTCCACCGGGTCCAGCGCGCGCATGACATCGGTGGCCAGCGCCCGCGCGTAGCGGCGGGAGGCGGAGTACCACTCGTCGCGGTCGCCCGGCGCGAGCAGCGCCACGCGGTGCGGCGGCAGCGCGCCGGACGCGATCATCGCGCCGCTGTAGCGCGTGAGGCTCGCGAGCCGGTCGTACTCCGGCCCGTCGTGGGCGACGAGCAGCGGCGCGCCGCCGCCGTCCCAGATCTGCACGCGCATCTCGGTCGCGAGGCCGCGCGCTCGCACCGAGAGATCGTGGATCCGGCCCTCGACCGCGTCGGCGTCGAGCCACGCCGGCGGCTCGTACCCAGGCGCGAGGGCCACTGACTTCTCTCCGAAGACCCCGGGCGCGCGCTGTGGATTCCCCGGGTCGAGCACGGTCTCCGTGACGCCGTCGGCGTGCTCGAGCTCGAGCTCGTACTCGAGCCGCCCGAGCGGGATGTCGAGCTCCAGCACCCACGCGTCGCCTGCACGCGCGAACGCCCGCGGACCGTGGAGATCCGAGCAGAGCCGGACGGCGGCGTACCGCCCGTCCGGATCTGCGAAGCGGAACGTCAAGGGGTCGGACGATACACCGCGCCCCGGCCCTTTACGGAATCCAGGAGATCCAGGTAATCGGGGGCGTCCGGGTCGAACGGAATCGCCCGCTGCCCCGCGTAGCCGACCTTGGCGGCGACGTCGGGGTTCATGTAGTAGGCGGCGACGACCGCGGCGGTCAGCACGCCCCAGCCGGCCGGGTCGCGCTCGGGGAGCGCGTCGATCGGCTCGACCGATGTCGACAGGCCCTCGAGCGGCGCGGCGAACTCGGGGCGGACGGCGAGCACGGCGTCCAGCCACTCGCCGACCGCGCCGGCCTCGCTGGCCGACGGCATGCCGTCCTCGGCGGGGATCAGCGCGTCGGCGAGCGCCGCGAGCCGCTCGCGGTTCACGCCGCCACCGCCAGCTCCCGGCGCGACTCGATCAGGTGCTCGGCCGACCGCAGCGCCATCGCGGCGATCGTCGCGGTCGGGTTCATGCCCGCCGACGTCGGCCACGTGCTGCCGTCGAAGATGAACAGGTTCGGGATGTCGTGCGAGCGGCCGAAGCCGTCGACGACCGAGGTGGCCGGGTCGTCGCCCATCTTGCAGGTGCCGAGCAGATGCCAGCCGGTCGCGCGGATGAACGGCGCGATCACGGTCTCGTACGCGCCGGCGGCCTCCAGCGACTCCTTCGCCCGCGCCTCGTGGAAGTGCATGAGGTCGTAGGAGTTCTGGTTCATCCGGTAGACGATCTTGGCTGCCGGGACGCCCTGGCGGTCGCTGTTGACCGGGTCGAGCACGACCCGGTTGTGCTCCTCCGGCAGGTCCTCGGCGATGATCCCCCACATCGCCGAGTGGCCCAGGCGCTTGCGCACGTTCTCGTGGAAGCCGGGGCCCCAGATCGAGTTCTCGGCGCCCCACGGGTACGCTGTCGTCATCTTGGTCGGGCCCCCGGTCGGCTGCAGGCCCCACTTGGCGCCGCGCACGAAGCCGCGGTCGGCGTCGGTCTCGTAGAACTCGAGGCAGTGCAGGTGCTGGCCCCAGGGGCCCTGGGTGGACCCGAGGTCGTCCTCGAACAGGCCGACGACGGTCCCGAACGGGTGCATCATCAGGCGTTTGCCGACGAGGCCCGAGCTGTTGGCGAGCCCGTCGGGCGCCGAGAGCAGGAGCAGCCGCGGCGTGCCGATCCCGTTCGCGCACAGGATCGTCACCGCGGCCGTGACCTCGTGCTCGCCGCCCTCGGCGTCGAGGTAGATCGCGCCGCCCACGAGCCCGTCCGGCCGCGTGGTCAGGGTCCGTACGCGCGCCTGCGTGATGAGGTCGACGCCGAGCGCGGTCGCCTTCGGCCAGTGCGTGCGGTCGACGCTCGCCTTGGCGCCGTCGGCGCACGCGTTCAGGCACGTCGCCCGCTGCACGCACGGATTCAGCGCGCCGTACTTGCGCGTCGCGATCGCCAGCGGCGCCGGCCACCAGTGCCAGCCGAGCTCGTTGTGCGCCTTGGCGACCTTGCGGCCCATCGCGCCGAGCGGCACCGGCGGCAGCGGCGGCCCTTCGCCGGGCGGGAAGGCGGTGTCGCCGGCGAGCCCGGAGATCCCGAAGTCCCGCTCCACCCGGACGTAGTAGGGCTCCAGGTCCTCGTAGGTGAACGGCCAGTCGTCGGCGACGCCGTCGAGCGTCCTCGCGCGGAAGTCGGACGGCATGTTCCGCTGCCACTGCGCGGCGTAGACGATCGTGCCGCCGCCGACGCCGTTCCACATCAGCGCCGTGATGTCGGAGTCCGAGTCGTCGATCGGGTAGTCGCCGGGCGCGGCACGCAGGTTCGGATCCCAGCCCCAGTCGCGGTCGGCGGTGACCGCGAACTCGGGCGAAGCGGTGTTCGCCTTGCCGTAATCGGGCCAGTCGCCCTGCTCGAGCACGGTGACCTTGAAGCCCTCCTGGGCGAGCCTGAGCGCGGTCACGGCGCCGGACGGACCGGCGCCGACGATCAGTACCTCGGTGTCCATGGCAACCGTTTGCCACCGTAGTCGCGAAGGCTCCGTTCTGTCAAGGTGCGCGGCGTCGATCAATGGCGTCTCTGGCCGACATCAGCCGCCGGGCCGGCGTATCCATCGCCACGGCCTCGCGCGTGCTCAACGGCTCGTCGCATCCGGTGTCCGACGCGACGCGCAACCGGGTGCTCGCGGCTGCCGAGGAGCTCGGCTACCGGCCGAGCGAGCTGGCACGCGCGCTCGTCAAGCGCACCTCGCGCATCGTCGGCGTGATCGTGGGGGACATCGTCGACCCGTACTTCGCCGAGATCGCACGCGGGGTCGAGGACGTCGCGGCGCGCGCGGGGCACCTGACGATGGTCTGCAACGCCGACCGCCGGCCGGCCGCCGAGCTCGCCCATCTCGGCGTCCTGCTCGACTACCACGCCGCCGGCGTCGTGTTCGCGGGCAGCGGCTACGAGCACGCGCGGGAGGCTCCGGCGCTGCGCGACGCGGTCCAGGCGCTCCAGGCCGGTGGGGCGGCGGTCGTGGCGCTGGCGCAGCGTGACTTCGCCTGCCCCAGCGTGCTGGTGGACAACCGGGCGGCGGCGCGCGAGGCGACCGAGCACCTGCTCGGCCTCGGGCACCGGCGGATCGCGTTCGTGGAGGGGCCGCCGGGGCTGCACACGAGCGCGCATCGGCTCGAGGGGTTCCAGGCGGCGATGGCGGCGGCGGATGCCGAGCCGGTGCGGCTCGCGGGCGGGTTCGAGTACGAGGCGGGCGACGCCGCGGCGGCGACGCTGCTGGCGGCCGGCGAGCTGCCCGACGCCGTGCTCGGCGTCAACGACGAGGTGGCGATCGGCCTGCTGACCGGGCTGCGCCGCGCCGGCGTCGACGTGCCCGGGCGCGTGTCCGTGGCCGGGATCGACGACACGCGGCCGGCCCGGCTCGTCGACCTCACGTCGGTCTCGCTGCCGCTGCACGAGCTGGGCGAGCGCGCCGCGCGCGTGATCCTCGAGGGTGCCGACGGCGACGTCGTGCTCCCGCACCGGCTCGTGGCCCGCGGCACGACGGCGGCGCGCTGAGGGCGGCCCGCCGCGCTAGGCGCCCGTCAGCGCCAGGATCGCGGGGACGACCTGATCCCAGGTCGCGCGCGGCAGCTCGTGCCCGGTGCCGCCGAGCGTAAGCAGCTCGGCGCCCGCGATCTCGTTCGCGAGCGCGACGCCGTGCTCGTACGGGAACAGCGGGTCGTCGGTGCCGTGGACGACGAGCGTCGGCACGGCGATCTCGCCGAGCCGGTCGCGCCAGGGCCCGCCGCCTCCCACGTGGTCGTGGTTGGTGAGCATCGACTCGACGTTGCGCGCGCGGGCGAGTGCGCGCTCCCACAGTGCGCGGCTGCCCGCGCGGTCGAACGGACGGCTGGTCCCGGCGTGGGCTTCGGTGAGGTCGGTGAGGTAGTCGAGGAGTGCGGCGCGATCGTCGATGTCCGGTCGCGGGACGGCGAACGCGCGGCCCAGTCGCTCGGCGATGCCCGGCAGGTCGTCGTCACCCGCGCCGCCGGTGGTGGCGATCAGCGTGAGGCTGTCGACGCGGTCCGGGTGGTCGAGCGCGAGCACCTGCGCGAGCGCGCCGCCCATCGAGATGCCGACGACGTGCGCGCGCTCGCGGCCGACCGCGCCGATCACGCCGGCCGCGTCGGCGACCAGGTCGTCGCCCGTGTAGCCGGGCTCGCCCGGCTCGTACGCGACCGACTGGCCGGTGTCGCGGTGGTCGTAGCGGATCACGAACCGCCCGCCGGCCGCGAGCCGCTCGCAGAACTCGTCCTCCCACCAGTCCAGCGACGCCCCCGATCCGTGGATCAGCAGGATCGCCGGGTTCGACGGGTCGCCGATGGTCTCGACGCAGAGGTCGACGTCATTGACGCGCATCGGTCTCTAGGACCGCGCGCGCGGCTCGAACTCATCGCTCCGCCGTCAGCCCGCGACCACGCTGCGTGCGATGTCGCGGGCGGCGACGGCCGCCGGCTCGGATCCCGTCCCGTTGGCGAGGATCGCGAGCCCGCCGAACGCGGGATCGTTGAGCACGAAGTCGTCGCACCGGCGGCCCTCGCACTCGTCGGTCGGGAAGTCCTGGAGCGTCAGCCGCGCAGCGTCGGTCGCCTGTGCGTCGAGGCCGCGGCGGCGCACCACGGTCGACGGGTCGGGCCGCGCCGGGTCGTCGGGCGTGTGGACGATGAGGATGACGATGCCGTCCGGCCCGGTGAGCTCGCGGCGGAAGAGACGTCCGCTCGATCCGGTCTCGCGGCGGCCGAGCGACCAGCCGGCGCCCTTGGGGACCGTGAATTCGTATCCGTCGCCCTTGACCACGCGCGTGGTCGGCGCCGGCGGCGGGTCCTCGGCCGGCGCGTCCTCCACGGGCTCCTCGGTCGCGACGGCGTCGACCTCCTCGTCCTGCGCTGCCGCATCCGGCTCAGCCGTCACGGCGACGGTCGCCTCCGGCTCGGGCGTCGCGGCCGCGTCGCCGGCCAGCGCAGCCCGCGGCTCGCTTGACGGCGTCGAGTCGTCGCCGGTCAGGAGGACGAACGCCAGCGCCGCGACCGCGAGCGCAGCGACAGCGACGGCGACGACGGTGACGGGCGACGTTCGCCTCGGCGCGGGCGGCGCCGGCGTCGGCGTCGCGTCGCGCGCCGGCACGGCCGGCACGCTGCGAGCCGGCTCCGGCCATGCCGGGATCGCGCCGGTCGGTTC
>DASSUW010000111.1:0-15576 GCA_035706585.1 Solirubrobacteraceae bacterium
CCGCCGCGGTCGGCGCCGCGGGCGGCACGCTACTCGCGCTCGACCGGATCGGCATGCGGCCGATCGCCCACGCGCTCGTGGACTCGCAGCCGGTGTGGGTGCTCGTCGGCCTGGCCGTGATGTGCCTGTCGATGGTCTGGCGCGCCGTCGCCTGGCACGCGATCCTCAAGGCTGCGGTGCCGGACGCGCGGCCCCGGTTCCTGGACGCGATGCAGGGGACCTCGATCGGCGTCCTGATGTCGGCGACGTTGCCGGCCCGCCTCGGCGAGCCGTCGCGCGCGCTGATCGTCGCACGCCGCCTCGGACGACCGCGCGACCGCCTGCCGGCCGTGCTCGGCACGCTCGTCTCGCAGACGCTGCTCAACGTCCTCGCGCTGGTGATCCTCGGCGCCGTGATGTTCAGCACGATCGGCCTGTTCGCCGGCCGCCAGCAGGCGCTGGTCTGGTACGCGCTCGCCCCGTTCGGCGTGCTGTGCGCCGTGCTCGTGGCGCCGGCGCTCCTGCGCTCCGGCCTGCCGTCGCGCTCGGCCCGCGTGCACCGCTGGATGACGCAGGCGCGCGAGGCGCTCGCGCGCGTGCGCTCGGGTCTGCGCGTGTTCCGCTCGCCGCGCCTCGGCACCGAGGCGATCACCATGCAGCTCGGCGCCTGGGCGCTCCAGTGGGTCTCCTGTTACGTGCTGCTCGCGGCGCTCGACCTCGACCTCGACATGGGCGCGGCCGCCGCGGTGCTGTTCGCGGTCAACGTCACCGCCGTGCTCCCGCTCACGCCGTCCAACCTTGGCGTCTTCCAGGCGGCGTGCCTCGCGGTCCTCACCGGCGCCTACGGCGTCGACCCGGCGCAGGCGCTCGGCTACGGGATCATCCTGCAGGCCGTCGAGATCGCCACCGCCGTCGTCATGGGCGCCCCCGCGCTGGTGAAGGAGGGGCTGTCGTGGCGCGAGGTGCGGCTGCGCGCGATGCACACCGCTCCGGTCTCGCTCGGCCCCGTGCCGCGCGAAGCCGAGGCGTGACCATCTGAGACGCTAATGTCTCAGATATGTCGTCCTCCCCTGCCTCCAGCGCGGAGAAGCTTGACCGCGGCCTGTTGCTCGTCGCCGGCGTCGTCGTCCTCGGCGCGGTCATGTCGATCCTCGACACCACTGTCGTCAACGTCGCGATCAACACGCTGGCGCGAGACTTCGGCACGTCGCTGTCCACGATCCAGTGGGTCGCGACCGGCTACACGCTCGCGCTCGCCACGGTGATCCCGCTCACCGGCTGGGCGGCCGACCGCTTCGGCACCAAGCGGCTCTACATCACGTCGATCGTGCTGTTCGTCTGCGGCTCGGTGGCCTCGGGCCTGGCGTGGAGCGCCGAGTCGCTGATCGGCTTCCGCGTGCTGCAGGGCCTCGGCGGCGGCATGCTCATGCCCGCCGGCATGACGATCCTCACCCAGGCGGCCGGCCCGCACCGCGTCGGCCGCGTGATGGCGATCATCGGGGTGCCGATGATGCTTGGCCCGATCCTCGGGCCCGTGCTCGGCGGCTGGCTGGTCGACGACTTCTCATGGCGCTGGATCTTCTTCGTCAACGTGCCGGTCGCGATCGTCGCGCTGGTGATGGCGTTCCGCGTGCTGCCGCGCGACGTCTCGGACGCGAGCCACCGGCTCGACTGGCTCGGGCTCGTGCTGCTCTCGCCCGCGCTCGCGCTGATGATCTACGGGCTCGCGGAGACGAACGGCGAGGGCGGCTTCGGGTCGCCGAAGGTGCTGGTTCCGATCTTCCTCGGCGTCATCGGCCTGGCGCTGTTCGTCCGTCACGGCCTGCGCACGCCGCACGCGTTGATCGACCTGCGGCTGTTCGTCAACAAGGTGTTCTCGGCCTCGTCCGCCACGCTCGTGCTGATGGTGATCGCAGTCTTCGGCGGCATGCTGCTGCTCCCGCTCTACCTGCAGGTCGTGCGCGGCGAGTCCGCGCTGGACACCGGTCTGCTGCTGATCCCGCAGGGGGTCGGCGCGATGATCGCGATGCCGATCGCCGGCCAGCTGACCGACCGCACCGGCGTCGGCAGGATCGTCCCGTTCGGCCTGATCGTCGTCGGGCTCTCGTTCCTCGGCCTCACGCAGCTCGCCGCCGACACGTCCTACTGGCTGCTCGGCGCCGACCTGTTCCTGATGGGCCTCGGCATGGGCTTCACGATGATGCCGACGTTCTCGGGCGCGATGCAGACGCTGCGCCGGACCGACGTCTCGCGAGCGAGCACGACGCTGAACATCGAGCAGCAGGTCGGCGCCTCGATCGGCACCGCCGTGCTCAGCGTGCTGCTGGCCCACGAGCTGACCAGCCGTCTCGGCGGCGGAGCGGGCGGCGGCATCGGCGCCGCCGTGCCGCCGGACGTGCGCGAGCGCGTCGCGCCGCTGATGGCCGAGGCGTTCGGCGCGACGTTCTGGTGGGCGCTGGCGCTGGTCGTCGTCGCGCTCGTGGTCGCGGCGGTGCTGCTGCCCAAGACCAAGCCCGAGCCGGTCGAGGAGGCCCCCGGCGAGGAGCCGGCGGTCGCGATCGCGATGCACTGATGGCCACGCTCCGCGCCGACGCCGAGCGCAACCGCGAGCGCGTGCTCGACCACGCGACGCGCCTGCTGGCCGCCGACCCCACCGCCTGCGTAGGCGAGATCGCACGCGCCGCCGGCGTCGGCCGCGCCACGCTGTACCGGCACTTCCCCACGCGCGAGGAGCTGCTCGCGGCGATCGACGAGCGCGCGTTCGAGGAGACCGAGGCGGCGTTCGCCGCCTCGCGCCTCGCGGAGGGCACGGCGAGCGCGGCGCTCGAGCGGCTCGTCACGGCGGTGCTGGAGATCGGCGACCGCTACCGGTTCCTGCTCGCCGAGGACGCGGTCAAGCGGGACCGCAAGCGCGACGAGCGGTTCGCCGCGCCGCTGTTCGCGCTCCTCGAACGCGGGCAGGCCGCGGGCGAGTTCAACCGGTCGATGCCGCCGCGCTGGATGCTCGAGGTGCTGGGGCACGTGATCGTCGCCGCGGTGCGGGAGATCGCCGAGGGCCGGCTCGATCGCGACGCGGCGCCGG
Organism: Solirubrobacteraceae bacterium; assembly: GCA_035706585.1. Lineage (GTDB taxonomy): Bacteria > Actinomycetota > Thermoleophilia > Solirubrobacterales > Solirubrobacteraceae > DASSUW01. The sequence continues at coordinate 3,062 of DASSUW010000111.1, forward strand.
CGGTCGTGACCGGCACCCTGCTGAACGGGATCTCTAGCCTCTAGGGCATGACGGCGGGAGCGTTCGTACGGCGCGATGCGGTGTTCCGCGGCTGGGTCGAGGGCCCGCCCGAGCGCTACCACCTGTACGCCGCGCTGGCCTGCCCGTGGTCGCAGCGCACGCTGATCGTGCGGCACGTCACCGGGCTCGAGGGCCGGCTCGGCATCTCCTACGCGTACCCGTACCGCGACGAGCGCGGCTGGCGCCTGAAGTCGGACGACGTCAACGGCTTCGAGTTCCTCGCCGAGGCGTACGAGGCGACGCAGCCGGGCTACGACGACCGGGTCTCGTGCCCGGTGCTGTGGGACACCGAGCGCGGCGAGATCGTCTCCAACGAGTCCGCCGACATCGTCCGCATGCTCGACGCCTGGGGCGACGCCGGCCTGTATCCCGAGCCGCTGCGCGCGGAGATCGACGCGCTCAACGAGTGGATCTACCGGGACTTCCAGAACGGCGTCTACCGCGCCGGCTTCTCGAAGTCGCAGGAGGCCTACGACGAGGCGTTCGACGGCGTCTTCGCGGCGATGGAGCGGCTCGAGGCGCTGCTCGGCGAGCGCCGCTACCTGGCCGGCGACCGGATCACGCTCGCCGACTGGCGGCTGTTCCCGACGCTCGTGCGCTTCGACACCGTCTACTACCTGCACTTCCGCTGCAACGGACGCCGGATCGTCGACTGCCCGAACCTGTGGGGCTACACGCGCGAGCTCTACCAGCAGCCCGGGATCGCGGCCACCGTCGCCATGGACGAGATCCGTGAGCACTACTACACGACGCACGACTCGCTGAATCCCAAGCGCATCATCCCGCGCGGCCCGCTCGGCCTCGACTTCACGGCGCCGCACGGACGCGGCTGAGCGCCTCCTCCGCCTCGGCCATCACGCGGCCGATGATCTCGGCCGCCGGCAACACGTCGTCGATCAGCCCGACCGACTGGCCGGCGAACGGCAGGTACTCGTCACCGCGCCCGGCCTGCACCGACGCGAGCAGGCGCGGGCCGACCGCCGACGGGTCGACCCAGTCCGGGTGGGCCGAGAGCTGCTCGACGAGCGGGGTGCGCAGCGCGCGCGGCTCCACCCGCGCTCCCGGGCGGTTGTAGGGCGGCAGTACGCGCTCGCTGTTGGGCACCTTGACCGCGTCGGCGGCGTCGGCCTCGACGACGCGGCGCTTCCACGCGTCGTCGACCGCCAGCTCGCGTGACGCGAGGAACCGCGTCCCCATGCTCACCCCGTGGGCGCCGAGCGCGAGCGCGGCGGCGAGGCCGCGGCCGTCGGCGATGCCGCCGGCGGCGATCACCGGCACGTCGCCGGCGATGTCGACCACCTGCGGGACGAGCACGATCGTGGCGATCGACCCGCTGTGCCCGCCCGCCTCGCCGCCCTGGGCGACGATGACGTCGGCGCCCGCGGCGACCGCCTCCTCCGCCTGCGCGCGGTCGACGACCTGCTGGATCCACTTGATGCCGCGCTCGCGCGCGCGGGCGATCTCGTCCCGCGGCACGCCGAGGTGGAAGGAGATCGCGGCGGGCGCGAAGTCCAGCGTGGCCTCGAATGCCTCGGCGTTGAACGGGCGGATCGTGTGGTTGACGGCGAACGGCCGGTCGGTCAGGTCGCGCAGGCGCCGCCACTGCGCCTGCAGCTCGGGCACGCTCCGCACCGCGGTGCCGACGCTGCCGAGCGCGCCCGCGCCGGAGATCGCCGCCGCCTGCTCCACCTGGTCCCATGGCCCGAACGGCGCGCCGATGATCGGTACGTCGATGCCGAGCAGGTCGCAGACCGGCGTGCGCAGCACGCATCAGATCATCGGAGACTCGCGGTGCCGGCGTCAACCAATGCGGCCGCGGCGCGCTTACGAAGCGACGGCGGCGCTGCGGCTGGGATCGCGCTCGGACCCCTTGATGACGTCGTCGCCGGCCTTCTGCTTCGGGATGAACCCCGACTTCATGCCGAAGTACACGGCCTGCGGGTGGTGGGCGACGATCGCGACCGTCGACTGCTCCGGCTCGACCGCATGGCCGCCCGACAGCGACAGGCCGATGCGCTCGGCGCCGAGCAGGCGGAACACCTTCGTGTGCTCGGACTGGTCCGGGCACGCCGGGTAGCCCCACGACCAGCGGCGGCCCTGATCGGGCGCGATGCCGAGCTCGGAGCGGACCTTCGCGTGCAGCCACTCGGCCATGCCCTCCGCGGTCTGCACGCCGAGCCCGTGCGTGTAGAGCTGCTCGGCGAACTCGCCGCGCTGCTCGAGCTCGGCCATCAGCTCGGTGACCTGGGAGCCGGCCGTCACGGCCTGGATCGCGACCACGTCGCGCTCGCCGCTCTCCTTCGGCCGGTAGAAGTCGGTGATGCAGATGCGGTCGTGGCCGGGCTGGCGCGGGAACACGAGCGTCTCGAGCAGGCGCTCGGGGTCGTCGGGGTCGTAGAGCTCGAGCGAGTTGCCGGCCGCGTTGCACGGGAAGTAGCCGAGCAGCGCGCGCGGGTGCAGGTAATCCTGCTCTCTCCACATGCGTTCCAGCCGCGGACGGAACTCCTCGTCCACGAGCTGTCGCCAGGCCTCGCCCTTCTTGCCGGCGCCGCCCCAGTGCAGCTTGAACAGCACGTGGGTGTCGAGGTGGGGGAAGACGTCGTCGAGGTCGACCGGGATCTCCTGCACGCCCCAGAACGGCGGCTCGGGGACCGGTACGTCGGTGCGCGCGGCCGAGCGGACCGACTCGTCGTCCGTCGGCCCCAGCTCGGGCTCGGGGCCCTTCTCGCGCAGCACGCGCGCCTCGTCGCGGAACCTGAGCACGAGCTGCTCGCGCTTGTCGGGCTCGATCAGCTGGTCCATCACCGCGAGGCCCGCGAACGCGTCCTTGCAGTAGAAGACGCCGGGCTCGTAGATCTCGTCGGACTCCTGGCCCTTCGGGTACAGGATGCGGCGGCCGAAGTCGCGGTTGATGGCGGCGCCGCCGACGAGCAGCGGGTACTCCAGGCCGCGCTCGTGCAGCTCCTGGACGGCCAGCGGCATCTGCTTGGACGTGGAGACGAGCAGCGCCGAGAGGCCGATCGCGGTGGCGTTGTGCTCCTGCGCGGCATCGAGGATCGTCCCGATCGGCACCTGCTTGCCGAGGTCGACGACGCTGTAGCCGTTGTTGGTCAGGATCGTGTTGACGAGCGACTTGCCGATGTCGTGCACGTCGCCGAACACGGTGGCCAGCACGACGGTGCCCTTTGTGTAGCCCTCGATCTTGTCGAGGTACTTCTCGAGCTGGGCCACGGCCTTCTTCATCACCTCGGCGCTCTGGAGCACGAACGGCAGGATCAGCTCGCCGGCGCCGAACTTGTCGCCGACCTCCTTCATGGCCGGGAGCAGCACGTCGTTGAGCGTCGGAACGGCGCCGATCTTCTCGACGCTGGCGTCGATCTGCGCCTCCACGCCCTCCTTCTTGCGGCGCAGGATGTGCCAGGGCAGGGCGTCCTCGGGCTCCATGCCGGCGGTCGGATCGACGGCCTCGGCGGCCTCCTCGGACTTGCCCTCGAAGTGGGCGATGAAGCGCTCGAGCGCGTCGTCGCGGCGGTTGAAGACGAGGTCGTCGGCGAGCTCGCGCTCGTCGGTGGGGATCTCCGCGTACGGCGTGATGTGGTTCGGGTTGACCATCGCCAGGTCCAGCCCGGCCTCGACGCAGTGGTGCAGGAACACGGAGTTCAGGACGCTGCGCGCCGTCAGGCCGATCCCGAAGCTCACGTTGGAGACGCCGAGGGAGGTCTTGACGCCGGGCAGCTCCTGCTTGATCAGGCGGATGCCCTCGATCGTCTCGATCGCCGACGGCTTCCATTCGTCGTCGCCGGTGGTGAGCGTGAACGTCAGCGCGTCGAAGATCAGCAGCTCGGGATCGAGGCCGTGCTCGGAGCAGACCAGGTCGTGGATGCGCCGGGCGATCTCGAGCTTGCGCTCGCGCGTCTTGCCCATGCCCTCCTCGTCGATCGTGAGGGCGAACAGCGCCGCGCCGTGCTGGCGCGCGATCGGCCCGACCTTGTCGAGCTTGTCGCGGCCGGCCTCGAGGTTGACCGAGTTGACGATCGCGCGGCCGGGGATCTGGTCGAGCGCGCGCTCGATCACGTCCGGCTCGGTCGAGTCGACCTGGATCGGCGCCGGCTGGGTCAGCGAGATCTTCTTGACCACCTGGCGCATCTGCTCGTCCTCGTCCTGGCGCTCGGTGAGCGCGACGCAGACGTCGAGCACGTGGGCGCCGCCCTCGACCTGGTCCTCGGCGACCTGCAGCAGGCCGTCGTAGTCGTCGGCGAGCAGCAGCTCCTTGGCCTTGCGCGAGCCCTGGGAGTTCACGCGCTCGCCGACGAGCGTCGGCCGCGGCTCCTGCACGAGCGGCGCGGCGGTGATCATCGACGAGACGTGCGGCGGGCGCGGCGCCGGCCGCGTCGAGCTGTTGCGGCCCTCGACGCGCTGGGCGAGCGCGTAGACGTGGTCGGGCGTGGTGCCGCAGCAGCCGCCGACGATGTTCACGCCGTAGCGCTCGACGAACTCGCCGAGCACGGTCGAGATCTGCTCGGGCGTCTCCGGGAAGATCGTCTCGCCGTTCGGGCCCTGGTGGGGGATGCCGGCGTTCGGGATGCAGTGGATCGGGACCGGGGAGAACTCGCCGAGGAAGCGGATCGCGTCGCGCATGTCCTCGGGGCCGGTGGAGCAGTTGAGGCCGATGACGTCGACGTCGAGGGCCTCGAGCGTGGCGAGCGCGGCGCTGATGTCGGTGCCGAGCAGCATCTTGCCGCCGTTGGGCAGGAGGCTGACGCTCGTCTGGATCGGCGTCCGGCGGTCCGTGAGCTTGAACGCCTCGCGGACGCCGAAGACCGCGGCCTTGACCTCGAGGATGTCCTGCGCGGTCTCGATGATGATCAGGTCGACGCCGCCCTCGAGCAGGCCCTGCGCCTGCTCCGTGAAGACGGTCACGAGCTCGCGGAACGTGATCTGGCCGAGGCTCGGGTCCTCGGACGCCGGCAGGTGGCCGGTGGGGCCGATCGAGCCCGCCACGAAGCGGTTCTCGCCGACGGCCGTGCGCGCGATCTCGGCGGCCTTGCGGTTGATCTCCAGCGTGTGCTCGCCGAGCCCCCACTCCTCGAGCTTGATCCGGGAGCCCTGGAACGTGTCGGTCTCCACGACCTCGGCGCCGGCCTCGACCATCGACTCGTGGACGCCCTGGATGACGTCGGGCCGGTTGAGGACGAGCGCCTCGTGGCAGCGACCGGGGAGCCGGTAGTCGTCCTCGAGCGAGAGGTCGAACTGCTCTAGCGTGGCGCCCATGCCACCGTCGAAGACGACGACGTGGTCTCGTACGGCGGCGAGGAAATCACGCATGGCCGCCAAGAGTAGCGCAACCTTGACACAAGCTTGGCAAGGTTGGTCGGGTGGGTGATTTCACCACCATGGGGCATGGCCGCGTGCCGCCGTCGGCGAGAGCGTCGCGCCATGGCGATCACTGGAGACTGGGACCGGCGCATCAGCCGCCGGACCCTGCTGAAGACCGGCGGCTCGTTCGCTGCCGGCATCACGCTGATCGGGCTCACGAGCGACCGTGCCCTCGCCCAGCCGAGCTTCGACAGCGATCCGTTCACGCTCGGCGTGGCGTCGGGCGACCCGACGCCCCAGGGCGTCGTGCTGTGGACGCGGCTCGCGCCGAGCCCGCTCGTCGTCGGTGGCGGCCTGCCCGCCGAGCCGTACGAGGTGCGGTACGAGCTCGCGCGTGACGAGGACTTCCGCCACATCCACCGGCACGGGAGCACCGCCGCGCTGCCCGACGAGGCGCACAGCGTCCGTGTCGAGCTCGACGACCTGCCGCCCGAGCGGGCGTGGTACTACCGCTTCAAGGCCGGCGACGCGATCAGCCCGGTCGGGCGCACGCGGACGACGCCGCCCGGCAACTCGCAGCTCGGCACGCTCAAGCTCGCGTTCGTCTCGTGCCAGAACTACGCGGAGGGCTACTTCACGCCGTATGCGGACGTGGCGCAGTCCGATCTCGACGCGGTCATCTTCCTCGGTGACTACATCTACGAGGGCGGCGCGCACGTCGTGCGCGCCCACGCGCCGGCGCGCGAGATCCGGACGCTCGACGAGTACCGCATCCGCCACGGCCAGTACAAGACGGACGCCGATCTGCAGGCCGCGCACGCGGCCCATCCGTGGCTCGTGACGTGGGACGACCACGAGTTCAAGAACAACCACGCCGGCTTCGACATCGATCCCGACGTGCCGATCGAGGTCGCGCGCGAGCGGCGGGCGGCGGCCTACCGCGCGTACTGGGAGCACATGCCGCTGGCGCGCGCACGCAAGCCGGAGGGCCCGGATCTGCAGCTGTACCGCCGCTTCCACTGGGGCAAGCTCGTGACGTTCAACGTCCTCGACGGCCGTCAGTACCGGTCCGACCAGCCGCCGGAGTGCACCAACCCCCAGCGCGACGGCTCCGGTTACTGCCCGGACAATCTCCTCGTCGAACGGACGATGCTGGGCAGCGAGCAGCTCGAGTGGCTGCTCGCGGACCTCGCCACGACCAAGACGCGCTGGAACGTGCTCGCCCAGCAGACCGCCTTTGCGCCGTTCAACCGCCCGGCGGGCGCGCTGACGCAGCGGTTCATCGGGACGGACAACTGGGATGGCTACGTGGCCGAGCGGCAGCGGATCCTCGACTGGCTGGCCGAGCGGGGGACGCTGAACCCGCTCGTGCTCACCGGCGACGCGCACCGGAACCGGGTCAGCAACGTCCCGCCCGACTACCGGACGCTCGAGGGCGACCCGGTCGCGGTCGAGTTCCTGGGCACGTCGGTCTCCAGCAACGGCGATGAGGCCGTGACCACGAGGTACTGCGACGATCCGGCGAACCCGCACGTCGTCTTCCAGAACAACAACCGCGGGTACGTGCGCTGCACGGTGACGCCGGACGCCTGGACGAGCGAATGCCGCGCGGTGACGACGGTCACCGCCCCGGCGGCCGAGGCGTGGACGCTCGCCACGGCGACGGTCGAGAACGGTCGCCCGGGCGTCCTGTGCGCCGGGGGCGTTTAGGAGCCGTCACTCAAGCCGCCCTAGCGTTCGCCGCTGCGCGTCGTAAGGAGGCATCCATGGTGGTCGTCGTCGTGCTGCTGGTGCTTCTGGTGGTGGTGGCGTTCGCCCTCTGGAGACGGCGGGGGCGCGAGCCGTACCACGTCGAAGGCGCGCCGCGTGAGGCCGGATCCCGCGTTCCCTACCCGCACCACGGCGAGATCGGCGGGCGCGGCAGCGGCGGCGTCGGCATCTAGAGGGGTCAGACCCCTTTCATGCGGCGCCGGGGCAGAGAAAAGGGCCCACTCGCCGAAGAAGCTCTCACCTGGGAGGGGGAGGAGGGGCGAAAGCGGTTAGCGAGCGGGCCCAGTCGCGTAATCGGCACGGCCCCCGGCCACCTTTAGCCGATTTCTCAGGCGCGCCCGCGAGGCCGTTCCGCCGGCGGGAGCGACGGGCGCTACAGGACCGCGCGCAGCCCCGCCTCGGCGCATTCGCGGTCCTCTTCCGGCTTGGCTCCGCTGACGCCGACGGCGCCCAGGACGGCGTCGCCGTCGCGGATCACGACCGAGCCGTCGGCCGGGATGATCGGTACCCGGACCATCGAGCTGACCGACGCGAAGAACGCCGCCCGCGAATCCTGTACCGACGCGAGCTCGTCGCCGTTGCGATGCCAGAGCGCGGCCCCGACCGCCTTGGCCTCGGCGATCTGCGCGCTCAGCGGCGGGGCGCCGTCCATCCGGCCGAGCGCCCTCAGCAGACCGCCCTCGTCGACGACGGCGACGGTGACGTTCAGCCCGGCCGCGCGGGCGTGGCCGTGGGCGGCGGCGATCAGCGACTGGGACTGCTCGAGCGTGAGTGGCATGACCGAAGCCTGCCACTCACGCCCGCCGCCCGGCGTTCAGACCGCGCGGTCCTTGTCGGCCGCGATCTCCGCCGCGCCGAGCGCGCGCTCGTAGACGCGGACCTCGTCGATCAGGCCGCTGAAGTACTCGCCCCAGACGGTGTTGCCGCCGATCCGCAGCGCGCCGCTCGAGTTGAGCAGCGTCCCGGTGACCGCGGTGCTGCTCACCTGCGTGCCGTTGACGTACAGGCGCAGCGTCGAGCGGTCGTACGTCGCCGCGAGGTGGGTCCAGACGCCCACCGGCAGCGATGCCGTGCCGCGCGCGTCGCGTTGCGAGCCGGCGGCGATCTCGGCCAGTGGCCGGGCGCTGTCGCCGCTCGCATAGAGGCTGTACGCCAGCTGGCCCGGCCGCTCCTTGAGCAGCACGGTCCGCCAGTCGTTGGTCGTCGTCGGCTTCACCCACGCCTCGAGCGTCATCCCGGGCCCGAGGTCGAGCAGGTTGGAGTCCGGCACCGTGACGATGTCGTTGACGCCGTCGAACGACAGGGCGCGGCCGAACCTGCCGTCGGGGGCCCACGTCGCGCCCGAGAGCGTGCCGGTGCTCCCCTTGCCGGAGCTGTCGGTCACGGTCGTGCCCGACGTCTGCTCGAACCCGTAGGAGGCGACGAGCCCGCTCGGCGCCGGCGGCGGTGCGTTGTTCACGGTCACCTGGATCGTCGCCGTCGCCATCACGTTCGGGTAGTCGCGCCAGTACATGCTCGCCTTGATCGTGTGCACGCCGTTGGCGACCCCCGTGGTGTCCCAGCCGTAGCTGTACGGCCCGGCCGGGGTGTCGGCGACCGTGGCACCGTCGATCTGCAGGAACGCCGGCGTGGTCGCGGCGCTCCCGTCCGCCTTCGGCTGGAAGCCGAGCGTGACCGTGCCGCTGACGGTGCCGCCGTCCGCCGCGCCGGTGATCGGGACCGACAGCGCACTGTTGGACACCGTCCACGGACAGTCCTCGACCGTCTCGTTGCCGGCCGCGTCGCGCGCGATCACCGTCATCGTGTGCGGCCCGTTCGAGACCGTGCGCGTGTCCCAGTCGAAGTGGAACGCGCCCTTGAACGTGTTCGGCCCCCAGATCGCGTCCCCGTCGACCAGCACGCGGACCGTGACGTCACCGCCGCCATCGTCCGTGGCAGTGCCGTTGATCGGGCCGACGTACTCGCTCAGCGTTCGACCGTCGCAGCCGGCGTCGAGCGTCACGGTCGGCGCGGTCACGTCCGTGTTGTCCACCCGCACTTCGATCGTGGTGGTCGCCATCGGACTCGGGTAGCTGCCCCAGTACATGCCGGCGCGGATCGTGTGCACGCCGTCGGGGACGTCCGTGCTGTCCCAGCTGTACTCGTACGGCGCGGCGGCCGTGTCGATCACGCGCTCGCCGTCGATCTCCAGGAACGCGGGAGTGGTCGCGGCGACACCGTCGGCACGTGGCTGGAAGCCGAACGCGACCGTGCCGCTCACGGTGCCGCCGTCCTGCGCTCCGGTGATCGGGATCGACAGCACGCTGTTGGACACCGTCACCGAGCAACTGATCACGGCCTCGTTCCCGGCCGCATCGCGCGCGCTGAAGCTCAGCGTGTGCGGCCCGTTCGCGACGGCGCGCGTGTCCCAGTTGAACGAGTACGGGCCCTTGAACGCGCTCGGTCCCCAGATCGTGGTCCCATCGATCTCCGCGCGGACCGTGACGTCGCCACCGCTGTTGTCGCTGACGCTGCCGCCGATCCGCACGATCTCGCTCCGCGTCCCCGCGCCGCAGCCCGGGTCGACGATCAGCTGCGGCTTGCTGACGTCCGGGACGTTGATCGTCACCTCGTTGGAGAACTCGCTGGCCTTGCCGGCCGTGTCCGTCGCCCGGACCTTCCAGGTCCCCGCGGCGCCGCTGACCAGCCACAGCTCCGTGATCGAGGCGCCCGGGAGGAACTGGAACAGGCTCCCGTTGCGCCAGACGCTGTACTCCCTGATCCCGCGATCGTCGGTCGACGGGGTCCAGCGGAGGTACCAGCTGCCGCCCTCGTTGACCGCGCTGAGCACCGGTGCCGTCGGCGGCTCGAGGTCCGCGGGGCCGACCTCCGCGGCCACGACGTCCGACGACGTCCGGTTGCCGGCCTTGTCGACGGCGACGACGAAGTAGCGGTAGGTGCGGTCGGGCAGGCCCAGGTCGTAGTAATCGAGGATGGCGGTGCTGACCAGCGCGATCCGCTGCCAGGAGCCGTCCCAGGAGCGCCAGACCTCGTACTCCGCCAGGCCGCGCTCGTCGCTCGACGCGGTCCACGTCAGATGCACGTCGGCGCCGCTGACCGAGGTGGTCAGCTCAGGCTCGGTCGGTGCCTCGGTGTCGGGCTCGATCGTCACGCTCTCCGTGTTCGAGTCCGTTGCGTGACCGGCGGCATCGACCGCCGTCACCTTGAAGGTGGAGGTGCCCGGGGGCACGTTCAGAACGGTTGTCGAGCGCGCCGAGGCTGGAAGGCTCGTGTACAGGCCCGCGTTGCGGTAGACGCGGTATTGCTCGACGCCGAGGTCGTCGGTCGCCGCGGTCCAGCTCAGCTGGACGTCGTCACCGCCGGTGAGGCTCGCGGTCAGGACCGGGGCGGTCGGCGCCTGTGTGTCGGCCGAGGTCGACACGATCGCCGTGTTCATGTCGATCTGGAGCTCGCCGGCGGTCAGCGCGCGGTTGTAGACGCGCACCTCGTCGATCAGGCCCTTGAAGTACTCGCCCCAGACGGTGTTGCCGCCGATCCGCAGCGCGCCCGAGGTGATCGTGATCGGGCCGCTGACGGCGCGGCCGGCGACCTGACCGCCGTTCACGTACAGGCGCAGCGTCGCACCGTCGTACGTGCTCGCCACGTGCGTCCAGACGTTCGTCGCCATCGCCGCCGGCGCCCGCGTCTCGGCCTGGATCTCGGTCGAGGGGCGGTTCGTGTCGGTCGACGCGTAGAGCGCGTAGGCGATGCCGCCGGGGCGCTCCTTCATGATCGCGGTCCGCCAGCCGAGCGCCGTCGGCCTCACCCACGCCTCGAGCGTCATACCGACGGAGAGATCGAGCGCGTCGGAGTCCGCGATGTCGATGCGATCGTTGACGCCGTCGAACGAGGCGGCGGCCCCGAAGCGTCCGGATGCTGACCTGGTGGCCCCGTTGAAGACGCCCGGGTTCCCGGAGCCGGAGCTGTCGATCGCGGCCGTGCCGGCGGTCTCCTCAAATCCGTACGCGGCCACCAGGCCCGCGCTGTCTGCAACGGCGGCCGGGGCCAGCATCAGGGAAACGGCGACCCCGAGGACCACCGCGATGAGCGTCTTCATGACCGGGCAACCTACGGCCGGTCAACCGCTCTGACCACTGGCTATTGGACTAGGAAACGGAGCCCCGCTCCCCGGAGGGAGCGGGGCTCGCCACCAGCGCTACCTGATGAAGAGGATCTCCGAGTACTTCGGCAGCGGCCACAGGTGGTCCGGGACGATCCGCTCGAGCCGGTCGGCGACCGAGCGGACGGCGTCCATCGCCGGCAGGACCGTCGACTGCGCGTACTTGGCCTCGTCGAACGCCCCGCCCTCGGGGTAGCCGGAGTTCGCGCCCTCGAGCGCGAAGATCGCCTCCACGAACTCGTCGATGAGCCCCGCCAGCTCGTCCTTGAGGCGCGTGACGCCGGCGGTCTGCTCGGTCCCGGTCAGCGTCTCGAGCCACTGGACCGCGGCCGGGAGCAGCATCGTCCGGGCGATCGACGCCGCGGTCTCACCCTCGATGTTGATCGTCGTCGCGTACTGCTCGACGAACACCTCGTAGCGGGACTCGAGCTCGCGCTCGGACAGCACCTCGTAGTTGGAGAACACCTCGACGGTGCTCGGCTCGATCAGCCACGGCAGCGCGTCCGGCGACTGGCGCAGGTTCGCCAGCCCGCGCTGCTCGGCCTCGGCGTGCCACTCCTCGGAGTAGTTGTCGCCGCTGAACACGATCCGCTTGTGGCCCGAGTAGGCGTCCTTGACGACGCCGAGGACGGCCTCCTCGAGCGACTTGCCCTCGGCGGCCTCGACCGCGTCGGTCAGCTGGTCGATCGCCTCGGCGACGATCGTGTTGAGCACCGTGTTGGGGAGCGCCAGCGACATCGACGACCCGAGCGCGCGGAACTCGAACTTGTTGCCGGTGAAGGCGAACGGCGAGGTCCGGTTGCGGTCGCCGCCGTGCATCGGCAGCGACGGCAGGACCGAGGCGCCGAGCTCGAGGTAGCTCTGCGGCGTCGCCGCGTCGCCCGACCCGGACTCGATCGCCGCGAACACCTTCTCAAGCTCGGCGCCGAGGAAGACCGAGATGATCGCCGGCGGCGCCTCGTTGGCGCCGAGCCGGTGGTCCTGCCCGGCGTTGGCGACCGACGCGCGGAGCAGCTGCTGGTGCTTGTCGACGGCCTGGATGACGGCGGCGCAGAAGAACAGGAACTGGAGGTTCTCGTGCGGCGTGTCGCCCGGGTCGAGCAGGTTCGAGCCCGTGTCGGTGCCCATCGACCAGTTGTTGTGCTTGCCGGAGCCGTTGACGCCGGCGAACGGCTTCTCGTGCAGCAGGCAGACGAGCCCGTAGCGGCGG
>DASSUW010000112.1:0-10853 GCA_035706585.1 Solirubrobacteraceae bacterium
CCCCTCGGCCGCGCGGGACGCCACGCAGCCTGAACGAACGGCCAGTCCGGCAAACGTTTTCCTTCCCGGTAGAAGTGGGTTTAGGATGACTTAATCCAACTGCTAGAATTAGGTGGTGATGACGCCGCGATCCGGGGAGGAGCTCACGGAGCTCGATGCGCGGCAGGAGCCCCGGTTGGTCAAGGCGCTGGAGATGGTCGCGCCCGGCACCGCCGTCAGGGAAGGGATCGACAACATCGTCCATGCGCGCACCGGGGGCCTGCTCGTCATCGGCGATCCCGACGAGCTCGCGTTCCTGTTCTCCGGCGGCATCAAGCTCGACATCGACTACACCCCGGCGATGATCTACCAGCTGGCCAAGATGGACGGAGCGATCGCGCTCAACGGCACCGCGACCAAGATCGCGTGGTGCAACGTCCAGCTGATGCCGGATCCCACGATCCTCAGCTCGGAGACCGGCACCCGCCACCGCACCGCCGAGCGCGTGTCCAAGCAGACCGACGCGCTGGTGATCGCCGTGTCCCAGCGGCGCGACGTGGTGAGCCTGTACGTCGACGGCGCCAAGTACATCCTCGAGGAGATCCCCGCCGTCCTGGCCAAGGCGAACCAGGCGCTCGCGACGCTCGACAAGTACCGCAGCCGCCTCGACCAGGTCTCGACCCGCCTGACGGCGCTCGAGTTCGAGGGCGGCGTCACGCTCCACGACGTCCTGACCGTCCTGCAGCGCGCCGAGCTGGTCACCCGCATGGCGGTGGAGATCGAGCGCTACATCGTCGAGCTCGGCTCCGAGGGCCGGCTGATCGAGATGCAGCTCGAGGAGACCATGGTCGGCGTGGCCGGCGACAAGGCCGCGCTCCTGCACGACTACCTGGCCGAGCCGCGTGACGACGCGTTCGCCGTCGCGCTCGACGGCATCGCGCGGCTGGCCCACCAAGACTTGCTCGACTTCGGGCGCCTGGCCGAGCTGCTCGGCTACGACCGCAAGGTCAACACGCTCGACTATCCCGTCTCGCCGCGCGGCTACCGGATCCTGGGGCGCATCCCCCGCCTTCCGAAGCTCGTGGTGCAGAACATCGTCCGCGAGTTCCGCGGGCTCGACGAGATCCTGGCGGCGACCGACCCAGAGCTGGAGTCGGTGGAGGGCGTCGGAGAGATCCGTGCGAAGGACATCCGCGAGGGTCTTCGCCGGCTCCAGGAGATCAACCTCGTGGACCGCTATCTGCAGACATGACGTCGTCCGGCACCCGGACGCCCCGATGAAGGAGGACACCATCCCCACCGACACTGTTACTTCCGAGCACGAGGCGATCGAAGACCTCGAGATCACCCGCGAAGCCGAGTGCATCGATTTCGCGGTTGGTGACAACGTCGTCTATCCCCATCACGGGGCCGGGCAGGTCATCAAGAAGGAAGAGAAGGAGATCCTCGGCGAGACGCGCCAGTACCTCACGATCAAGATCCTTCATAACGACATGACGGTGATGGTCCCGTGCGAGAACGCCGGCAAGGCCGGCCTGCGCCGGGTCATCGACGAGGACACCGTCAAGAAGGTCCTCGCCGTGCTCTCCGACGACGTGTCGGAGATGCCGAAGAACTGGAACCGGCGCTTCAAGCACAACCGGGACAAGATCAAGACCGGCGACATCTACGAGCTCGCCGAGGTCGTCCGCAACCTCGCCGTCCGCGAGCAGGACAAGGGCCTGTCGACCGGCGAGAAGCAGATGTACACGCGGGCGAAGAAGATTCTCGCGTCGGAGATGATGTACGCGCTGGAGAAGACCGAGGACGAGGCCGAGGCCTACCTCGACGACCTCCTCCTGCGTTCGGACAAGCTGGCGGCCGCCTCCTAACCCGAGGCGGCATGGCGGTCGCGCTGCTCGTGGCCGCCGGGAGCGGCGAGCGCCTTGGGGCCGGCCGGCCCAAGGCGTTCGTCGAGCTTGCCGGGCGGCCGATGCTGGCGTGGTCGCTCGATGCGGTGCGGGCCGCGGGGATCACCGCCGTGATCGTCGCGGCGCCGCCGGAGATCGCGCGCCCTGGCGAGACGCTGCGGGAGCTCGCCGGAGGCGAGGACGCGGGCGGCGAGATCGTCGCGGTCGCGGGCGGCGTCACGCGCTCGGAGTCGGTCCGCGCTGCGCTCGCGGCGGCTCCGCCCGGCGACGTCGTCGTGCACGATGCGGCGCGGCCGCTCGTGACGCCCGACGTCTTCACGGCCACGCTCGCCGCGCTGGCCGGCGCCGACTGCGCGATCGCCGCCGCGCCCGTCCCCGACACGATCAAGGAGGCCGGCGCCGACCGGCTCGTCACCGCCACGCTGGACCGCTCGCGCCTGTGGGCGATCCAGACCCCGCAGGCGTTCCGCCGCGACGCGCTCGAGCGGGCGCTCGACGTGCCGGACGACGTGCTCGCCGCGGCGACCGACGACGCCTGGCTGGTCGAGCGCACGGGCGGGACCGTGCGGGTCGTAGAGTCCACGGCCGCGAACTTCAAGGTGACCACGCCGCACGACCTGCGCATCGCCGAGCTGCTGCTTGCTGACCGACTACCACCTGCACCTGCGCCCTGACGAGCGCGAGAACACGGCCGAGCGGTTCTTCACGCCCGCCAACGCCGAGCGCTACCGGGAGGCCGCGGAGAAGCGCGGGATCGCCGAGCTCGGCGTCTCCGAGCACATCTACCGTTTCACCGCCGCCCTGGAGATCTGGCAGCACCCGTTCTGGCAGCGCTACGCGCACGACGACCTCGACGACTTCTGCGGCTACGTGCGCGAGGAGACCGACCTCAAGCTGGGCATCGAGATGGACTTCGTCGCCGGGCGCGAGGACCGGATTGCCAACCTGCTCGACGCCCGTGACTGGGACTACGTCGTCGGCTCCGTGCACTTCCTGCGCGACCACTCGCTCGACACCGAGGAGTACAGCGTCTGGGGCGCCGGCGAGTCGCCCGAGCGGATCTGGCGCCGCTACTTCCAGACCGTGGCCGAGTCGGCCCGCTCCGGCCTCTACGACATCATCGCCCACCCGGACCTCGTGAAGGTCTGGGGCCGCGCGACGCCGCAGCCGGACGGCGACCGGCGCCGCTACTACGAGCCCGCGGTCGAGGCGTTCCTCGACGCCGACGTCGCCGTCGAGCTGTCCACCGCCGGCTGGCGCAAGCCGGTCGCCGAGCAGTACCCGTCGCTGCCATTCCTGGAGATGCTGGTCGACGCCGGCTGCCCGATCGCGCTGTCCAGCGACGCGCACCAGCCCGAGCAGGTGGGGTTCGAGTACGAGCGGGCGGTCGAGCTGCTGGAGTCGGTCGGCGTGCGCGAGATCGCCGTGTTCGAGGGCCGCGAGCGGCGCCTGGAGCCGATCGGGTGAGGACCGGCATCGGGATCGACTCGCACCGGTTCGCGCCGGGCCGCCGGCTCGTGCTCGGCGGCGTCGAGATCCCCTACGAGCTCGGGCTCCAGGGCCACTCCGACGCCGACGTGCTCGCCCACGCGATCACCGATGCGCTCCTCGGCGCGGCGGGCCTCGGCGACATCGGGCGGCTCTTTCCCGACACCGACGAGGCATGGCGTGACGCGGACTCGATGGCGCTGCTGCGCGACGTCGTCGGGCGCGTGCGCGAGGCGGGCTTCGAGCTCGTCCACGTCGACATCACGATCATGCTCGAGCGGCCCCGGATCGCGCCCCACCGCGCGGCGATCACGGCGTCGCTCGAAAGCGTGCTCGGCTCGGTCAACGTGAAGGCGACGACCGGCGAGGGAATGGGCTTCGTCGGCCGCGGCGAGGGCGCCGCGGCGCTCGCCGTCGCCACGCTCACGCCGGCGCGGCGACCGTGACCAGGGTCACCCAACGCGTGGCGTGACCGCCGACTAACGTGGCTGACGGCGGCCGCAGCTCCCCAGTTCGCGGCCGCGCATGACCCCGACGTTCTCATCGCTGAGGCCTCCAGCCGCTCCGCGTCATGAGCGTCCGCTCATGACGGCGCGCGAGATCGGCATTGGACGCAGCCGCCCGGCGCCGCCACGCTGCCCGGCCATGACCGTGACCATCGCCATCGTGGGGGAGCGGATCGCCGGCTTCCCGCCGCACGTCGCGACCGACGCCGCCATCGCCCACTCCGCCGACGCGGTCGGCGTCGACGTCGACGCTCGCTGGGTCGCCACCGACGAGCCGCTGCCGGCCGCCGACGCCATCTGGTGCGCGCCCGGCAGCCCGTACCGCAGCCTCGACGGCGCGCTCGCCGCGCTGCGGCACGGCCGCGAGCACGGGATTCCGACGCTCGGCACGTGCGGCGGCTGCCAGCACATGCTGCTCGAGTTCGGCCGCAACGTCCTCGGCCTCGCCGACGCCCAGCACGCCGAGTACGACCCGTACGCGTCGCGCCTGTTCGTCACGCCGCTCACCTGCGAGGTCGCGGGGCGCACGATGCACGTCACGCTCGACCCGTCGAGCCGCCTGTACGGGGGAGCGACCGCGGTCCAGGAGCAGTACTACTGCAACTTCGGGCTCAACCCCGACTACCGCGAGCCGCTCGACGCGGCCGGCCTGCGCATCACGGGCGTCGACGCCGACGGCGACGCGCGCGTATTCGAGCTCGAGGGCCACCCGTTCTACGTCGCGACGCTGTTCGTGCCGCAGATGCGCTCCGAGCCCGGCCGGCCGCATCCGGTCGTGAGCGCGCTCGTGAGCGCGGCAGCTGCGAGCATGGTCGCGTGACGTTCGCGCAGCTCCGGGCCCTGCACGCGGTCGCCCTCACGGGGAGCGTCACGCGCGCGGCCGAGCAGCTGCTGATGACGCAGCCCGCGGTCAGCCACGCGATCCGGGGGCTCGAGCGCGAGCTCGGCGTCTCGCTGCTGGTGCGGCGGTCCGACGGCGTGGCGCTGACGTCGGTCGGCGCCGCCGTCGCCGAGCGGGCGGCGATCATCATGGCCCAGCTCGAGGGCGTGCGGGCCGACGCCGCCGCGGCCGCCGACCGCCAGTCCGTGACGCTGCGGATCGGCGTCCTCCCGAGCGCCAACGCGCGGATCATGCCGGCGCTGCTGCGCGACTTCGCGGCCGCGCATCCCGAGGTCCGGGTGACGGCGCTGGAGGGGTCCGACCCCGAGGTGCTCGACTGGGTGCGGACCGGCGCGGTCGACGTCGCCGTCGTCGCCGAGCCGGCCGAGGACCTGCTGACCGCGCCGCTGGCGACCGACGACCTGCTCGCGGTCCTGCCCGTCGACCACCCGCGCGCCGAGCAGGGATCGATCCCGATCGCCGACCTCGGCCACGAGCCGTTCATCATGCCCGCCGGCGGCTGCGCGCCGATCATCACCGCTCTCGCGCGGGCGGCGGGCGTCCGCCTGCGCCGCCACTACGAGGTGCGGGACACGTCGAGCATCGTCGCGATGGTGCGGGAACGGCTCGGGGTCACGATCATGCCCGAGCTCTCGATCCCGGACGACCGCAGCGGCGTGCGCATCCTCCCGCTCGACCCGCCGGCACAGCGGCGTCTCGCCCTGGCCGTGCTCCCGGATGCCGAGCCGCTGCCGGCCGCTCTCGCCCTGATGCGGCTAAGGTCCGCCGGCGATGCGGACCATCAGGTTCTACGACACGCATGAGCGGCAGGTGCGGCCGTTCGCGCCGCGCGATGACGGCAAGGTCGGCATCTACGCGTGCGGGCCGACCGTGTACTCGCGCGTGCACGTCGGCAACGCGCGGCCGTTCGTCGTCTTCTCGCTGCTCAAGCGGTTCCTCGAGCACGAGGGCTATGACGTGACGTTCGTTGCGAACATCACCGACATCAACGACAAGATCTACGACGCCGCGCGGGCGGCGGGGCGCGAGTCGGCGGACCTCGCGCGCGAGATGACCGACCACTACGTCGCCGACACCGAGCGGCTCGGGCTCGGCCGGCCCGACCACGAGCCGCTGGCGTCCGACTACGTCGGCCAGATCATCGACCTGATCTCCGCGCTGGTGGACAGCGACCACGCCTACGCGGCCGGCGGCGACGTCTACTTCCGCGTCCGCACGCTGCCCGAGTACGGAGCGCTGTCGCGCCGCGACGTCGACCAGATGGACCAGGGCGAGGGCGTCGAAGGCGCCGACCTCAAGGAGGACCCGCTCGACTTCGCGCTCTGGAAGGCGCACAAGGAGGGCGAGGACACCGCGTGGGACTCGCCGTGGGGCCGCGGCCGGCCGGGCTGGCACATCGAGTGCTCGGCGATGGCCGAGGCGCTGCTCGGGCTCGAGCTCGACATCCACGGCGGCGGGATCGACCTCGTGTTCCCGCACCACGAGAACGAGGCGGCGCAGACCCTGGCCGGGCGCGGCCGGCCGCTGGCCCGGACCTGGATGCACAACGGGATGCTCGAGGCGGCGGCGGGCGAGAAGATGGCCAAGTCGGTCGGAAACATCCGTGGGCTGCACGACGTGCTCGACGACGTCGGCGGCGCGGCGCTGGTCCTGTTCTTCAACACCGGCCACTACCGGCAGCCGCTCGCGTACTCGTCCGAGGGATTGGAGGCGGCGGCCAGCTCGGCGCGGCGGATCCGCGACGCGGCGCGCCGCGTCGGCGACGGCGCGTCGCCGGCGCCGGAGCAGCACGAGGCCTTCTGGGACGCGCTGGCGGACGACTACAACACGCCGCGCGCCCTGGCCGCGCTGTACGAGTGGATCGGCGAGGCGAACAGGCTCGATCGGCCCGGTGGCCGCGACGAGCTGCGGGAGATGCTGTGGGTGCTCGGCCTGGAGTCGCTGCTCGAGGTCGAGAGCGCGCCGCCCGACGCGGTCGCGCTCGCCGACCAGCGCGAGGCCGCCCGCCGCGATCGCGACTACGCCGAGGCCGATCGCCTGCGCGAAGAGCTGCGCGAGATGGGCTGGGAGGTGCGCGACGGCCCGCAGGGACCGGAGCTCGTCAAGGCGTCCTGAGGCCCCGCGGGGTCACAGCGCGGGGCGCGCCGAGGTGCCCGTCATCTACGGCACGAACCCGGTGCGCGAAGCGCTGCGGGGCCGGCGCCGCGTCCATCGCATCTGGGCGACCCATCCCGAGGCGTGGTCCGAGCTCGTCGCGGCGGGCGGGCGCGCGGCGACGGCCGTCGCGGCCGCCTCGGGCGAGGAGATCGCGGCACGCTGCCGGTCCGAGGCCCACCAGGGCGTCTGCGCTGAGGTCGATCCGTACCCGTACGCGGATCAGGGCGACCTGCTCGCTGCGCCGGAGCCGCTGATCGTCGCGCTCGACGAGGTCACCGACCCGCAGAACCTCGGCGCGATCGCGCGCACGGCCGAGGCGGTCGGCGCGACCGGGATCGTGATCCCCGAGCGGCGCAGCGCCGAGGTCACCGCCGCCGTGTGCAAGGCGTCGGCGGGAGCGGTCGAGCACCTGCCGATCGCGCGCGTGCGCAACCTCGCCGACTTCCTGGCCGACGCCAAGCAGGCCGGCTGCTGGTGCTACGGCGCCGCGGCGGGCGCGACGACGCCGTACACGGCGCCGGACTGGTCCGGGGGCGTGGTCCTGGTGCTCGGCGCGGAAGGGAAGGGGCTGCGACCGCGCGTCGCCGCCGCGTGCGACGACCTCGTCGCGCTTCCGCTCCGCGGCCGGGTCGAATCGCTCAATGTGTCCGCGACTGCAGCGGTTCTGCTGTACGCGATCTTGCAGTACCGGCTTGACACGTCCACATAAGCGTGCAACCCTGCGCGTCACATAACGCTGAGCTTGAGGGTTACGTGATGGGGCCTCAGCTCAGTTCAATCGGCGCCGGGGGAGGTGTGCGCCACGACTCGAGGTGCCGAAACGGCACGGCGGAAGGGTGTGTTCGTGGCCAGACTGTCTCCAACACGGGCTCAGGCTCAAGTACAGCTAGAGGATGGGTATCTGATCGCGCTGGCCAAGCAGGGCAGCGCCGATGCCTATGACCGTTTGGTCCGCCGCTATTACTCGTTCGTGCGCCTGAAGGCGTCGTCGTACTTCCTCGTCGGCGGCGACTCCGAGGACCTCATCCAGGAGGGCCTCGTCGGTCTCTACAAGGCGATCCGCGACTTCCGGTCCGACCGCGAGTCGTCGTTCCGCAACTTCGCCGAGCTCTGCATCACGCGCCAGATCATCACCGCCGTCAAGACGGCGACCCGCAACAAGCACACCCCGCTCAACGGCTACGTGTCGTTCTCCTCGGCGCCGGCCGGGGCCACGGACTCCGAGCCGACGCTCGACGAGGTGCTGCCGGGCTCGACGGTCCACGACCCGGTCAACCAGGTGATCTCCTCCGAGGAGCTGCGCTCGCTCGTGGCGTGCCTGTCGACCGTGCTGTCCGAGCTCGAGTCCAGCGTGCTGTCGCTGTACCTCGACGGCCACTCGTACACGGCGATCGGCGAGAGGCTCGGCTGCGACTGCAAGACCGTCGACAACGCGCTCCAGCGCGTGAAGCGCAAGGTCGGGGCGCACCTGCAATCGCGCAACGTCGTGCTGTAATCCCCGCGTGCCGACCTGGCTGATCATCCTCATCGTCGTGATCGTGGTGCTCGCCATCGGCGGGATCATCGCCCGCACGCAGCAACTCAAGCGCTCACGACCGGCCTTCGAACGCTCCCTCGAGCAGGTCAACCGCGACCTGGCCGCCGCCGCGGCCAGCGACCGCGGCTGGGACCGCGCCACGCTCGAGGACGCCGCTCGCCGCATCTACGCCGCCGAGCACGGCGGCGAGCCGCTGGAGCTCGTGCTCGTCGAGGTCCGTGACCGTCCGGGCACGGACGAGGACGAGGCCGTCTTCCGTTGTGGGGACACCGTGCTGACGCTCGGTCGCCGTGACGGCGAGTGGGTGCACGCGGCGCAGGCCTGACCGCCCTCTCGCGCCACCGAAACTGGGGCTGGGTCGGGCGGCCGGTGTGCCGGCCGCGCCCTGAGATCCGTGCGGGTGTGCTCGGTTGACCCCCATATACGCCGTCAAGTCAGCACACCCGTCTTGACATATGCCGATATGGGAATGTATCGTACCGGCGTGGCCCGAGCAGCAACCACCACAGACGCGTTCAACGCCGTCGCCGAGCCGCGCCGCCGCGCGATCCTCGACGTCCTGGCGGGCGGCGAGCGTCCGGTCAACGACCTCGTGGACGAGCTCGGCCTGGCCCAGCCGCAGGTGTCCAAGCACCTGCGGGTGCTCCGCGAAGTGGGAGCGGTCGACGTGCGAGACGAGGGACGGCGGCGCCTGTACCGGCTCAACGGTCACGCGCTCAAGCCCATCCACGACTGGGTGAAGACCTACGAGCGCTCGTGGACCGAGCGGTTCGAGCGGCTCGACGACGTGCTGGAAGACCTCAAGAAGGAGCAAGGAGATGACGGCAGTGCCGACTAGCGGAACCGCGATCCTCACGACCCCGAGCGACACGGAGATCCTCGTCGTCCGCGACTTCGACGCCCCCAGGCACCTCGTCTACAAGGCGTGGACGACGCCGGAGCTCGTGAGCCGCTGGTGGCCGAGCGGGCGCGGCCGGATGACGGTCGCCGAGATCGACCTCCGGGTCGGCGGCGCCTGGCGCTCGGTGATGGTCACCGAGAGCGGCTTCGAGGTCGCGTTCCACGGCGAGTACCGCGAGGTCGTGGAGAACGAGCGGATCGTCCACACCGAGATCTTCGAGGGCACGCCCGACGGCGACAGCCCGCCGACGCTCAACGTGATCACGTTCACCGAGCTCGAGGACGGCCGCACGCGGCTCGAGATGCTCACGCAGTGCCCGAATCAGGAGGTCCGCGACGCGATCCTCCAGTCGGGCATGGAGGCCGGCATGCAGGACGGCATGGACCTGCTCGAGGCGCTCGCGATCGAGCTCGACGGCTAGGCCGGATCGACGGCGGAGAACTTCGACAGGCCGAGCGTGGCGAGGGTCCGCACGAGATCGGGCGGGCCCTCGACGCGCATCAGCCCCTCGTGCATCGCGTCGCCGAGCGCGATCCGGCCCATGTGCCACTTGGCCAGCCACTCCGAGCTCGTCGCCACCACGAGGTCCTCGCGGAAGCCCGGCGGCTTGACGCAGACCTCGGACTCCGGCGGCTCGAGCACGACCCAGAAGTGCCGGCGCGGGCCGTCGGACATGTCGAACCGGATCACCAGCCGCCGCCCCGGGAGCTCCGCGGGCGCGGCCTGCCGGCACAGCGACCACAACGTGGCGCCGGCATCGACCTGGTGCGGGCCGATCTCGAGCCAGCGCGCGCCCCAGACGCCGAGCGCGTCGATGACCGACTCGAGCTCGCGCCCCGCCGCGGTCAGCGCGTAGCGCGGACCGGGCAGCCGCTCGACGACACCCTGCTGCTCGAGCAGCCGCAGCCGCTGGCTGAGCAGCGTGCGCGGGATCCCCGGCGCGCCGTCCTGGATCTCGCCGAACGTCTCGGCGCCCAGCAGGAGGTTGCGGACGATGATCGGCGTCCAGCGCATCGCCAGGATCTCCGTCGCGCGCGCGACCGGGCAGTACTGGCCGTAGGTGCGGACCTCCACCCGCCGAGTCTAGTTCCTGTACTAGGCGCGCGCAGGCGCCGGTGAGAACGTCGGCACGTGCTCGCGACCGGAGAGCTCATCACCCCCGCCGACGCCGGCTACGACGCGGCGCGCAAGATCTGGAACGGCGCGATCGATCGCCGTCCCGCTGTGATCGCCCGCTGCCGCGAGACAGCCGACGTGGCGGCGGCGCTGAGGCTCGCCCGCGAGCGCCAGCTGCCGCTCGCCGTCCGCGGCGGCGGCCACGGCGTGGCGGGCAGCGCCGTGGTCGACGGCGGGCTCGTGATCGACCTCTCGCCGATGAAGGCGATCGCCGTCGACCCCGAGGCGCGGACCGCCCGGGCGCAGGGCGGCGTCCTGTGGGGAGAGCTCGACGCCGCCACCCAGGCCCACGGGCTCG
>DASSUW010000113.1:0-24962 GCA_035706585.1 Solirubrobacteraceae bacterium
GCAGCTCGGCGGCTCGGCCGGCGGCCCAGGCGACGCCGAGGCAGCCCCCGTGGAGGCCCGGCGTGCGGTGCGCGGGCGCCCGCGCCACGGCTTGCCGTAGCGCGCCGCGCGCGGTCCGGCCGGCGTCGCGATCGCCGGTGACGGCGGCGAGCTGGGCGAGGAACAGTCCGACGCCGGCGGTGCCGTCGTAGAGATTCGGCTCGAGCGCCTGGTACTCGGCGCGCCACGCCTCCTTCGGATCCATCGAGACGCCGACCCAGTTGCAGCGGTCGCGATGCCAGATCGCGTCGGCGATCACGCGCCGGGCGATCGCCTCCGCGGCCGCGAGGAACTCACAGGACATGGCGGCCGTCGAGCCCGGGCTCGCGGTAGGGGGCGTCGAGGTCCACTCCGTCCTCGGCGAAACGGTCCGCAACGGACGCGACGGGATCACGCGAGCCGTGCTCGTGCGCGCGCACGATGCCGTCGGCGAGGAGCGCGCAGCGGCGCGCCCCGAAGCTCTCGCCGCTCTCGTCCTCGGCGAGGCCGACCCCCGGCGCGAGCTCGAACGTGAACGCCGGGATCCCGGGCCGGAGCTGCGGCGCCAGCGCGCCCGCGATCGCCGGCAGCCGGGCCCGCAGCGCGCCGAAGTCCCCGCCGGCCAGGTACAGGACGGCGGCATCGCAGCGGTCGAGCCGGAACGGGTGGTCGGCGACCTTGAGGCGGAACGGAATCCCCTGGCGGTTGAGGTCCGCGGTGAGCGCGCCGACGAGCGCGGGCGCCCCCGCGAGCGTTACGTGCCAGTACACCCGTACATCGGCCGGACCGGATCCGTCGGCGGTCGTGTCCCCGAGCACGGTCCAGTAGCCGGGGGAGTACGCGGGCAGCGCCGCCGGCAGGCGGAGGCTGACGGCGCCGGCCGGACGCACCGGGCCGGCGCAGCTCGCGACCGGTACGCGCAGCCGCATCCGTGGGCCGACCACCACGGCGGTGTCGCCCTCGACGCGGTCGACGGTCCAGCCCGGTTCCCAGCCGCCACGACCGGCGTTCGCCTCCGCCATCGCGGCCACCAGCCACGGATCGGGCGCGGCCGGCTGCGGCTCGCCCCAGCGGGCGGTCACGGGTCCGCCGTGGCAGTAGAACGAGCAGTAGAGCTCCTCGCGCAGGCACGCGACGAGATACCGGCGGCGCGCCCCGGCGTCGAGCTCACCGTCGAGCCCCCGCGGCAGTCGCCGGCTGCGGCGCCCGAGCCACGCGTACTGCGTGGGGCCGACGATCTTCACCGCCGCCAGCGCCGCCGCCACCTGCCGGCGGTACCGGTTCACGGCCGCAGTCCCAGCAAGGCGAAGGCGGCCGCGTCGGGACGGCGCAGCATGTTGTCGGCGAGCTGGACGAGCGTGATGACGTGGGCCGTGGGCGCGTTGACCCCCTGCGCGCGCTCGACCGCGGTCTGCAGCAGCCGTACCGCGCCGAGCTCGACCACCCGGCGCAGCGCCGGCCCGCCGGGCTGCCGGTACGCCGACCAGAACGCCTGCATCGCCGGCTGCATCGAGGCCAGGGGGTGGCGCGCGCGGGCGACGAGCCGGCCCGGGTCGACCGGCTCGACGATCGGGACAGAGCCGACCCAGACGCGCAGGTACTCCGACAGCACGCTGCCGACGTCGAACGCCGGGTCGCACGGCCCCGCCAGCTCCCAGTCGAGCATCACCACCCGCGTGCGCCGCGCCGCGCCGGGCGCGGGCACGGCCAGGCAGTTGTCCCAGCGCAGGTCGCCGTGCACGAAGGCACCGCCGTCGACCGTGTCGCGCAACCCGGCCAGGCGGCTGCAGAGGAAGTCGCTGGCCTGGATGCGCGCGACGAGATCCTGCGCGCCCGCGCTGAGCTCGAGCACGAGATCGTACGGCGGCTCGGGCAGCGCGAGGCCCCACAAGGGGTCCGGCGCCGCGGGCAGGTCGACCCGCCGGCGATGCAAGGCGGCGAGCAGTCGCCCGAGCACGCGCGCCGGACCGAGCGGGAAGCGGCCGCGGTGGTCGGTCCAATCGCGTCCTCGGCCCGGCGTGCGCAGCACGAGGCAGTCGCCGTCGAGACACACCACTGCGGGCACGTGCGGCGCCAGCTCGGGTGCGCCGGCGAGCAGCCGCAGCACCGCCGCCTCGTGCGCCAGCGACGCTCCGTCGCCCGACAGCGCCTGCTTGACCGCGAACGTGGGCCCAGCGCTCGACGTCGCGAGGAAAACGCTGTTGCGGCGCGAGGCGTCGACGACCCTGAAGTCCTCGTCGATCACGGCCTGCGGCTTGACAACGCCGAGCGACAGGAGATAGTGGGCGATGTCTGACTGCTCGAGCATCCGAACCCGAGGAGCAGCCTCTCCACAAGCCAGGCGCAGGTCAAGCCGACGAAGGGAACGCTCGTGCCGCTCACCGACCACATCGCGCTCGTCTCGCTGACCCGTGACATCTCCATGCGGGATCTCCTGCAGGCCGGAGCGGCCGTGCAGAAGCAGCTCACGCGCGACTTCACGCCGATCTGGGGCCTGCGCGCGACCCTGGACACGTTCGCCGACCTGTCGTCGGTGCCGAGCGACTACCACCCGATCGTGGTGTTCAACGACCCGGAGGAGCTCGTCGGCCAGCTCGACGTCGCGATCGGTCCCGAGCTCGCCGCCGACCTGATCGACGACTTCGAGCGCGACCGTCTCGCCGGCCTTCACCTGAACGCGTTCACGCGCCAGCCGTTCGCGCTGGTCGAGGCCACCGACGCCTGGAGCGTCGTGATCAGCCACGAGGTGATCGAGCTCATCGCCGACCCGTACGGCAACCGGCTGATCGCCGCCGCGCACCCGCTGGACGCGAGCGAGCGGGTGAAGTACCTGCTGGAGGTCTGCGACCCGTGCCAGAGCGTCTGGTACCCGGTCAACGGCGTCCCTGTGTCGGACTTCTACACGCCGCGCTACTTCGACCCGGTCGGACTCGAGGGAGGCCGCTACAGCTTCACGGGCCAGGTCACGCGTCCACTTCAGATCCTCGACGGCGGCTACCTGAGCTGGATCGACCCCGAGGATTCCGGGCTCTACCAGCTCGAGGGCGGCGCGACCGCGCCTGTGCGCGTCGCCTCGCTGCTCGAACTGGCCCGCAGCACCGCGCCGCTGCGGACGATCGTCGACACCAACCCGCGCAGCCCGCGGATCTCGTGGCAGGGGCTGCGCCCCGCCAGCACGGCATTCGCCGCCGATTCGGCGTACGACGCCGTCAACCAGGCGGCGCAGGGCTCGGCGCTGCGGACCGCCGAGGCGGTCGTCTCGCTCGCCACGGGCGCCGGGTAGCTGAAAGCCGCTGTCACCGGCGTGCAAGCGGTGGGCAAGCGCCCGCGCGCACGGTGGCGGCATGCACTCTCCTCCCTCCCTCCGCCGCCCGCTGCCGCGGCCGTTCCCTGCGGTGCGGATCGTCCGCCCGCTGCCGCGCGAGCCGCACGGGTCTCCCGGCCGCGACTCCGGGCTCGTGGCGGCCGTGCGGGCCGCGACGGCCGGAGACGAGCGCGCGGTCGCGGCGCTCGTCGCCCGCTTCGACCGCCCGCTCCGGGCCACCGCCCGCTCCTACGGGCTCGACCGCTGGGACGTCGACGACGTGCTCCAGCAGACGTGGATGCAGTTCCTCGAGCACGGCCGCGCGCTGCGCGAGCCGGCCGCCGTCAAGGGCTGGCTCCTCACCACCGCGCGGCGGTACTGCCTGCGTGCGCTCCAGGGCCAGGTGCGCGAGTGCCTGTGCGAGGACCCGGAGGACGGACGTGCCGGCGACGACGGCGAGCTCGCGGCGCGGATCGTCGCCGACGAGACCCGCGCGGCGATCGACGCGGCGCTCACCCGGCTCAGCGACCGCCAGCGCGAACTGCTCACCCTGCTGCTCGAGGAGCCCGACCTCAGCTACCAGGACGTCGGCCGGCGGCTCGGACTCCCGATCGGGAGCATCGGGCCGACCCGCGCGCGCTCGCTGGAGCGGCTGCGGGGCAGCCGCGAGCTGCAGGCGCTTCGGTGACTCTCGGGCAGCGAGTTCAGCCGCCCGCGAGCCGCGCGTAGCCGGGGCCGCGGTCGAAGAACGGCGGTGCCCCCCGCGCGGCGCGGAGCTCGCCGCGCAGGCGCGCGGTCGCGTCCGGGTCGCCGGGGACGACGCCGTAGTCGTCGCGCGCGGCCCGCGCCGACACCTTGCCCTGCACGACGTCGACCTCCACGAGCGACGGGTCGCGGTCGAGCGGGTCGCCCCACCCGCCGCCGCCGGTCGTCTCGATGCGGACGATCTCACCCGCGGCGATCGGCTCGTCGTCGCACAGGCCGGCCAGCACGCGCTCGCGCGGCCCGCCCGGATCGATCGTCACCCGGAACGGCAGACCGGCGTGACCGCCGCGCACGCCCCAGCAGGCGAGGATCGAGCGGTCGGCGACCGACATGAACGTCGCGTCCTGCAGCACCCGGATGTCCTTGCGGTAGCCGAGCCCGCCACGGAACTCGCCCGCGCCGCCGGAGTCCACCCGCAGCCCGAGGTGCTCGACCCGCACCGGGTAGCGCGATTCGACGAACTCGACCGGCAGGTTCTTCGAGTCCGGCACGATGTGGATCGTGTCCGAGCCGTCGGCGTAGTAGCGGCCGCCCGAGCCGCCGCCGAGGATCTCGCGGTACAGGTACCACTCGCCCGAGGCGTCCCGGCCCGTGATGCCCGTGTAGCGGATCGTCTCCTGGTCGGCCGGCATCCGCCCGTCGACCGCCTGCGCCAGCGCGCCCGCGAACACCCCGAGCAGCCGCAGGATCACGAACGTGCGCGCGTTCGTCGGCGCCGGGAAGACCGGCGTCAGCAGCGTGCCCGGCGGCGGAAAGCGCATGTCGATCAGCTCCACGACGCCCTCGTTGACGTCGAGCTCGGCCATCCGCTCGGGCGTATCGGCCAGATTGCGCAGGATCGGCGCCAGCCACTTCTTGAGGAAGTTGCCGTCGGCGTAGTCGCCGGCGTGGTTGATCGGGCCCTTCGCCTGCGGGTCGGTGCCCGTGAAGTCGATGACGAGCCGGTCGCCGGTCTTCGTGAGCGTCATCCGCTGCGCGTGCAGGCGCGGCGGGTCGACGCCGTCGTGCTCGGCGTAGTCCTCCCAGCGGTAGACGCCGTCGGGGATCTTGGCCAGCACCTCGCGCCGGAACGTCTCCGTCGTCGAGGCGATGATCGCGTCGAAGCACGCCTCGACCGCGTCGCGGCCGTAGCGCTCGAACAGCTCTTCGACGCGCCGCGCGCCCATCCGCGTCGCGGCGCACTCGGCGTCGATGTCCCCGGCGAGCGACTCCGGCATCCGCGAGTTGCGGGCGACGATCCGCAGCACGCCCTCGTTCGGCACGCCGGCGTCGAACAGCTTCACCGGCGGGACCATCAGCCCCTCCTGGAACGCCGACGCGGCGTTCGACGGCATCGATCCCGGGACCATGCCGCCGATGTCGTCGTGATGGCCGAACGCCTGGACGAACGCGACGACCGCGCCGCC
Source organism: Solirubrobacteraceae bacterium (assembly GCA_035706585.1). Taxonomy (GTDB): domain Bacteria; phylum Actinomycetota; class Thermoleophilia; order Solirubrobacterales; family Solirubrobacteraceae; genus DASSUW01. Next base: position 5,494 of record DASSUW010000113.1, read on the forward strand.
CGAGAACACCGGCACGGTCACGCACAGGTCGGGCAGGTGCCCGATCCCGCCCTCGGACAGGTAGACGTCGTTGTGGAAGTACACGTCGCCCGGCCGCATCGTCTCGAGCGGGAAGTCGCGCACGACCGGGTGCACGAGCGCCGAGTACGAGCGACCGGTGAGCTTGCGCAGGCGGCGGTCGTGGATGCCCGCGCGGAAGTCGTGCTGGTCGCGGATCATCGGCGACCGCGCGGTGCGGCCGATCGCCTCCTCGACCTCGGCCTCGATCGAGGCGAGCGTGCCCTGCACGATCTCGACGAGGATCGGGTCGATCATCGCGCGACCACCACGTTGCCGAGCGCGTCCACGCGCGCGGTGAAGCCGGGGGGGATCGGCAGCGTCGACCCGAACTCCTCGATCACCGCCGGGCCCTCGACCGGCCCGGCCAGCCGCTCGCGCGCGTAGATCGGCGTCGCGTGCCGGCGGTCGCCGAAGAACACGTCGCGATGGCCGGTCAGCGGATCTCCCGACGGCGCGACCGGATGCAGCTCGGGCCGCGCCATCGCCCCCACGCCGGTCGCCCGCAGGTTGACCCATTCGACGACCTGGCCGGGGTCGTCGCGGTAGCAGTAGCCGTAGGAGCGCTCGTGGGCGTCGTGGAAGCGCGTCTCGACCTCCTGGACGAACGCCGCGTCGACCGGCCCGTCCGGCGCGGGCACGTGGATCTCGAACGCCTGCCCGAAGTAGCGCAGGTCGGCGCTGCGCTCGGCCCGGTCGAGCGGGTGGCCCTGCCGTTCCAGCGCGGCCACCGCGTCGGTCTCCAGGCGCGCGAACGCGCCGCCGAGCTCGCCCAGCGAGAGCTGGTCGTGGCGCCGCACGAGCGTCTGCACGTGGTCGGTGCGCAGATCGGTCGCCAGCAACCCGAAGGCGCTCAGGTTGCCGGGGTCGCGCGGCACGAACACGGCGCGCAGGCCGAGGATGTCGATCAGCCGGCACGCCGTCAGCGGCCCCGAGCCGCCGAACGCGCACAGGTCGAAGTCGCGCACGTCGAGCCCGCGCTTGACCGTCACCTGGCGGATCGCGTTCGCCTGGTTCCAGGCGGCGATCTCCACGACCCCCGCCGCGCACGCCTCCACGCTCAGCCCGACGGCCCCCGCCAGCCGCTCGTACACGGCCTCGGCGGCCTCGCGCCGCAGCGGGATCTCGCCGCCCAGCAGGTGCTCGGGGATGTGGCCGAGCAGCAGGAACGCGTCGGTCGTCGTGGGCTCGCGGCCGCCGGCCGGATAGCACGCCGGCCCGGGGCTCGCGCCCGCCGACCGCGGCCCGACCTTCAGCGTCCCCTCCGGCGACACCCACGCGATCGACCCGCCGCCGGTGCCGACCGTCACGACGTCGACCATCGGCACCTTGACCGCGAAGCGGCCGACGGCGCCCTCGGTCGTCAGCGAGGGCCGGCCGTCGTTGATCACCGCCACGTCGGTCGACGTGCCGCCGCCGTCGAGCGTGATCACCCTCCGGAACCCCGCCTGCTCGGCCACCAGCGCCGCGCCCAGCGTGCCCGCGGCCGGCCCGGAGAGGATCGTCGTGATCGGCTTCTCCGCCACCTCGCCGCCCGCGATCACGCCGCCGTTGCTCTTCATGATGTAGAACGGCCGGCCGAGTCGCTCCTCGATCGCACGCGCGTACGCCGCCACGTGCGGCTTGACGAACGCGTCCACCAGCGTGGTCACCGAGCGCTCGTACTCGCGGTACTCGCTCAGCACGTCCGAGCTCAGCGACACCGCGCAGTCCGGGTGCTCGGCGGCGAGCACGTCGCGCATGCGCCGCTCGTGGTCGGGGTTCATGTACGAGTGCAGGAAGCAGACACCGATGCAGCCGATGCCCTGGTCGCGGAACCAGCGCGCCACCGCGCGCGCGCCGGCCTCGTCGAACTCCCGGATCACCGCCCCGGCGTTGTCCAGCCGCCCGTCGACCTCCTGCACGAGGTGCAGCGGCACGATGCGGTCCGGCTTGACCCAGAAGTACGAGTTGCCGTAGCTGTCGGGCACGCTCTGGCGCCCGATCTCCAGCACGCCGCGGAACCCCTTCGTGGTGATGAACCCGAGGCCGCTGAAGTCGTCCTCGAGCAGCGCGTTGGTGGCGACGGTCGTCCCGTGGAACACCTCGGCGATCGCGTGTGCGCCCGCCTTCTCGACCCCGCGCATGAACGCGACCGACGGGTCATGCGGCGTCGACGGGACCTTCGTGGCGACCACGCGCGCCCCGTCGACCGTCACGACGTCGGTGAACGTCCCACCGGTGTCGATCCCGATGCGGATCACGCGCCGTGGACGAGCTCGAACAGCTCCGACGGGGAGATCGGCATCTTGTCGACCTGCTTGCCGATCGCGTCGGAGATCGCGTTGGCGATGGCGGCGGCCACCGGGATCGTCCCGGCCTCCCCCACGCCCTTGACGCCGAGCGCGTTGTTCGGCGACGGCGTCTCGGTGTGGAACAGCACCGGCTCCGGCAGCTCGGTCGCGTACGGCATCAGGAAGTCCATGAAGCTCGCGTTCAGCAGCTGGCCGTCCTCGTCATACGCCATGCGCTCGTACAGCGCGCCGCCGATCCCCTGCGCCACGCCGCCGTACATCTGGCCCTCGACGATGATCGGGTTGATAATGCGCCCGCAGTCGTGCCCGACCGTGTAGCGCAGGATCCGCACCTCGCACGTCGCCAGGTCGACCTCCACCTCGGCGGCGTGGATGCCGAAGCCGTAGACGCCGGACGCGGGGCTGTAGTACTCGGTCGCGTTCAGCCCCGGCGTCGTCCCGTCGGGCAGCGGCACGTCCTGCGACGCGTAGACGCGGCGCGTGTAGAGCGCGGCCTGCGCCGACTCCTCGCCGAACGCGTAGCGCAGTGGGTTGGCGATCGCGGCGAGCTGGCCGATCGGCAGGCCCTGGGCCGGCGCGCCGACGACGCCCACGCGGCCGTCGGCGAACTCGATGTCCTCGGGGTCGGCCTCGAGCACGCGCGCGGCGAGCTCGGCCGCCTGCGCCCGCACCGCGACCGCCGCCTTGTGCACCGCGTTGCCGGAGACCACCGCCGTGCGGCTGGCGAACGTGCCGACGCCCCAGCCGAAGCCGCGCGTGTCGCCGGTGCGCACGCGGATGCGGTCGACCGGCACGCCGAGCTCGGCGGCCACGATCTGGGCGAAGATCGTCTGGTGGCCCTGGCCCTGGCTCGACAGGCCGGTCGCCACGGTCACCGTGCCGTCGACCTGCACGTTGACGGCGGCGCCCTCGTACGGGCCGATCCCCGTGCCCTCGACGTAGGCGGCGATCCCGAGCCCGATCCGGCGCCCCTTGCGGCGGGCGGACCGGCGGCGCTTCTCGAAGCCGGCGTAGTCGGCCTCCTCGAGCAGCCGCTCGAGCCCCGTCGGGTAGTCGCCGGAGTCGTAGACCGTCGGGCCGCCGTCCTGGAACGTGACGCCGACGTCGTAGGGGAACTCGTCGGGCCCGATCAGGTTGCGGCGGCGGATCTCGGCACGGTCGAGCTTGAGCTCGGCGGCCAGGCGGTCCATCACGCGCTCCATCACGAACGCGCCGTGCGGCCGGCCGGCGCCGCGGTACGGCGACGTGGCCACGCAGTTGGTGAACAGCGCGGTGAAGTCGTAGCGGTAATTGTCGAGCCGGTACGGGCCCGGCAGCTGAGCGGCGCTGATGATCGGGATGATCAGCCCGTACGGGCAGTACGCGCCGCTGTCGTGCAGGAAGCTCGTCTCGAACGCGACGATCCTGCCGTCGCCGTCCGCGCCGACGCGCACGTGGTGGACCTGCTTGCGCTCGTGCGTGGAGCCGACGAAGTGCTCGCGCCGGTCCTCGGTCCACTTGACCGCCATGCCGAGCCGGCGGGCGGCGAGCGGGACCATCACCTCCTCGGGATAGAACTGGATGACCTTGACGCCGAACCCGCCGCCGACGTCCGGGGCGACGACGTTCACGCGATCGAGGTCGAGGTCGAACAGCCGGCTGAGGCCGTTGCGGATCCCGGTCGGCGCCTGCGTGGAGTCGTGCACGAGCAGGCTGCCGTCCTCGCCGAAGCGGGCGACGACCCCGCGCGCCTCGAGCGGCGTGGCGGCGCTGCGCTCGATGTCGAAGCGCCACTGGAACGTGTGTGCGGCGTTCGCGAAGCCGGCATCGACGTCGCCGTGCTCCTCCGCCACGCGAGCGATCACGTTGTCGTCCCGGCCCGTGTGCACGACGGGCGCGCCGGGCGCCGCCGCCGCCTCGACGTCGGCGACGACGGGCAGCGGCTCGTACTGCACGACGATCGCGTCGGCCGCGTCCTCGGCGATGTAGCGATCGCGCGCGACGACCATCGCGATCGTCTCGCCGACGTAGCGCACCTCGTCGCGCGCCAGCGCATACTGGGTCCGCCCGTCGGCGATCGCCTCGTGCGGGATGATCAGCGGTAGCGGCTCGGCGAACGTGCCGTCGAGGTCGTCGTACGTGTAGACGGCGTAGACGCCGTCGACGTCGAGCGCGCCGGCCACGTCGATGTCGACGATGCGCGCGTGCGCGTGCTGGGAGCGGACGAACGCGGCGTGCGCCGCGTCCGACTCGAAGTCGTCGGTGTAGCGGCCCTGGCCGAGCAGCAGCCGGTCGTCCTCGTGGCGCTCGACGCGCTCGCCGAACATGCGCGTCGTCACGCCGACTCCCCCGCCGCCCGCACGGCCTTGACGATCCCCACATAGCCGGTGCAGCGGCACAGCTGGCCGCCCAGCGCCTCGCGGATCTCGTCGTCGCTCATCTCGGCCGCGCGCTCGTAGAACGTCGACGCCAGCATCAGGAAGCCGGGCGTGCAGAACCCGCACTGCAGGCCGTGGTGGTCCTTGAACGCCTGCTGGAGCGGCGACAGCGTGCCGCCGGGTCCGGCCAGGCCCTCGACCGTCTTGATCTCGTGGCCGGCGGCCTGGACGGCGAACATGAGGCACGAGCGCACGGGCCGGTCGTCGACCAGCACCGTGCAGCAGCCGCAGACGCCGTGCTCGCAGCCGACGTGCGTGCCGGTCAGCCCGAGGTCGTGGCGCAGCGCGTCCGACAGCAGCCGGCGCGTCTCGACCTCGACGTCGCGCTGGACGCCGTTGACGGTCAGCGATATCGCGACGCGGTCGCCGGGCCCGACGTCCATCAGACCGCCCTCACCGCCGCGCGCGCGGCGGCGCGCTCGCCGAGCACCTCGGCCAGGTGGCGCCGGTAGCGCGCGGTGCCGTGCAGGTCGTCGCCGACGTCGACGTCCTCGAGCGCCTCGCGCACGCGCGCGCGCACGTCTTCGTCGGCGCCGACCTCGGTCACCACCGGGAGCGACGCGATGCCGAAGTGCACGAGCCGCACCGCGTCCGCGCGAGCGGCGGCCATCACGCCGCAGATCGCGTAGTCGCCGTGCCGGCGGGCGAACTCCTCGACCGCGTAGCCGGTGCCGGTGTCCGCTGCGGGCACCGACACCTCCTCGGCCCACTCGTCGGGGAGCAGGCAGCACTCGAGCGCGCCGACGAAGAACTCGCGCGCCGGCACCGTGCGCGTCCCGCGGGCGCTGCGGCAGCGCACCTCGCCGTCGAGCGCGAGCAGCGCCGCGGGCAGCTCGGCCGCCGGATCGGCGTGCGCGACGCTCCCGACCACGGTGCCGCGGCTGCGGATCGCCGGGTGGCCGACGTACGTCATCGCCTCGTCGAGCAGCGGATGCGCGCCCCGCTCGGCATCCGCGTGGCGCACCAGCGGCCCGAACCGCACGGCGCCGTCGCCGTGGACCGGCTCGCGCGGCTCGTCGGCGAGGGCGTTGATATCGATCACGTGCGCCGGCGCGCTCAGGCGCATGTTCAGGATCGGGATCAGGCTCTGCCCGCCCGCGAGGATCTTCGCCTCGTCGCCGAGCTCGGCGAGGAGGCGATCGACCGCCGCCCGCGAGTCGGGGCGGTGGTAGGCAAACGGCGGAGGCTTCAAGACGCGGACGATAACCTCCCCGCAACCGCCGAGGAGGGACGATGTACGACTACGTGATCGTCGGGGCCGGGTCAGCCGGCTGCGTGCTGGCGAATCGCCTGAGCGAGGATCCGGACGTGCGCGTCCTGCTCGTCGAGGCGGGCCCGCCCGACACGGCCGACTTCATCCACATCCCGGCGGCGTTCAGCGCGCTGTTCCGCACCCAGCACGACTGGGATCACATGACGGGCTGGGAGCCGGGCGCGCACGGCCGGCGGATCTACCTCCCGCGCGGGCGGATGCTCGGCGGGTCGTCGTCGCTGAACGCGATGATCTACATGCGCGGCAACCCGCTGGACTACGACGAGTGGCGCGACGCCGGCTGCGCCGGCTGGGGCTGGGACGACCTGCTGCCGTACTTCAAGCGCGCCGAGGACAACGAGCGCGGCGCGAGCGAGTTCCACGGCGCCGGCGGGCCGCTGCCGGTCTCCGAGCCCCGGGCGCGCAGCGTCATGTGCCAGGCGTTCCTCGAGGCCGCCGACGCGCTCGGCCTGCCGCGCAACGACGACTTCAACGACGGCGAGCAGGACGGCTACGGCTGGTACCAGCTCACGCAGCGCGACGGCCGGCGCGCGAGCGCCGCGGTCGCCTACCTGCACCCGGTCGCCGACCGCCCGAACCTGACGATCGAGACGTACGCGCAGGTGCTCAAGGTCGCGTTCGAGGGCTCACGGGCCGTCGGCGTCGTCGCCCAGCGGGCCGGGGAATTGCTCGAGTGGCGCGCCGAGCGCGAGGTGATCGTGTGCGGCGGCGCCTACAACTCGCCGCAGCTGCTGATGCTGTCCGGCATCGGCCGGCCCGACGAGCTCGAGCTGCTGCAGATCCCGCTCGTCGCCGAGTCGCCCGAGGTCGGCATGAACCTGCAGGACCATCCGACCGCGGGCGTGACCTACTTCTGCCAGGACGAGTCGTCGCTCAAGGACGCGCTCAACGAGGCGAACCTCGCGCTGTGGATGCAGGGCCAGGGGCCGCTGACCTCCAACATCGGCGAGAACGGCGGCTTCGCGCGCACGCGCGACGACCTGCCCGCGCCGGACGTCCAGTTCCACATGGTCCCGGTCGTGTTCGAGCAGGAGGGGCTGCTCGCCCCGCCCGCGCACGGCTTCACGCTGTCGGCCTGCGTGCTCAAGCCCGCGTCGCGCGGGATGGTCGCGATCGGGACGCCGGACCCGACGGCGAAGCCGTTCATCGTCCACGGCTACTACACGGCCGAGGACGACGTGCGCTCCGGCGTCGCGGGCCTGCGGATGGTCATGGACTTCGTGCGGACCGCGCCATTGTCGCGCTACGCGGAGACGCCGAACATCGCACCGGCGTCGGACGACGACGCCGAGCTCGAACGTCACATGCGCCAGAACTGCCAGACGATCTACCACCCGGTCGGCACGTGCCGGATGGGCGTCGACGCCACGGCGGTCGTCGACCCGGAGCTGCGCGTGCGCGGCGTCGAGGGCCTGCGCGTGGTCGACGCGTCGATCATGCCGACCGTGCCGCGCGGGAACACGAACGCGCCGGTGATCGCGGTCGCCGAGCGGGCGGCCGACCTGATCCGCGGCCGGCAGCCGGTCGAGGAGGCCGTGAGCGCAAGTTCCTAGGCGGGTACGCGTTCTGGTCATCACGATGAGAACGCTCGCCGCCGCCTTCCTCGCCACGCTGCTGCTCGCCGTCCCCGCATCCGCCGCCACGCTGCCCGACGCGGTCATGTCCCCGAACGTCGAGTACCTGGGGTCGATCCAGCAGGACGTCGGGCTGACCACCGGCGCGAAGGTGATCGGCGACCGCATGTTCGTCACCTCCGGCAAGAACATCTCGATCTACGACATCTCCGACCATGCGGCGCCACGGCCGCTCGGCGCGATGACGGTCAACGTCGCGTGGGAGAACGAGGAGGTGCCGACCAACGGGTCCGTCCTGGTCGTGGCGAGCGACTTCTACTCCGTCGGCGACGCGGACTGCGTCGCGGCGCTTGCGGTGGACGGCTGCGTGCAGTTCTTCGACGTGCGCGATCCGGCGAACGTCAAGAAGGTCGGCACGATCCCGATCGCGAACCACACGGCCGAGTGCGTGCTCGACTGCCAGTACGTCTACGGCCGGGCGGGCACGATCATCGACGCGCGCGGCGTGCTCGACGGGGTGGCGCCGAAGGTCGTCGGCAACTGGATCGACGAGCTGCGGGCGCAGGGCGTCGACTCCCAGAGCTGCCACCACATCCGCGAGATCCGGCCGGGCGTGCTCTTGACGGCGTGCCAGCCGTTCGCGGCGATCTCGGTCAACGCCGAGGACGGCGGCTCGCCCGAGCATCCGAAGGTGCTCTACACGGGCGAGGCGGCGAAGTTCGTGCACTCGGCGCGCTGGCCCCGCGAGGGCGCCGACAAGTTCGTGCTGATCGGCGGCGAGGAGAACTTCACCGGCCGCTGCGAGCTCAACAACAGCGAGTTCTCGACCTACGACGCGTCGGCCGTGCTGGCCGGCGAGTCGACCTCGTTCGCGGGCCCGCTCGCGCAGGTCCCGCCCGCGGGTAACGGCGTCTACGCCGACGGCAGGCCGGTCGCGGGCGCCCTCGGCTGCTCCGTGCACTGGTTCCAGGAGCACCCGACGTTCCACGACGGCGGCCTCGTGGCGATCTCGGAGTATGAGGACGGCGTCCGGTTCCTGCAGATCGGCTCCGACGGCTCGATCACCGAGCAGGGATACTTCCTGTCGCTGGGCTCCTCCTCGTCATCGCCCAAATGGGCGGGCAAGGACGACGTCCTGTACTCGATCGACTACGCCCGCGGGATCGACATCCTGCGCTGGAAGGGCGAGCACTACGTGCCGGGGTCGCCTGAAACGGCGCGCGTGCGCGGGACCGACGGCGTGACGCCGGTCCAGGCTCCGACGCCGGCGCAGGCGGCTCGGCGTGAGACGCTGGCGCGGACGTTGCGCGCGACCGGCTGGTCGCCGGGCCTGTGCCAGCTCGCCTCGGGCTTCTGAGCGCCCGCACGTCCGACCGCGTTTGTCGACTTATGGGCGTATACCGCCCGAAAGTCGACAACGTGGCGGCGAGCGAGCTCAGGACTTCTTGCGATCGACCGCGCGCTGGAGCTGGGCCTTGTTCATCGACGAGCGGCCGTCGATCCCCAGGTCCTTGGCCTCCGCGTAGAGCTGGTCGCGCGTGCGGCCCTTGGGGCGGTTGGTGCCCGACCGCTGGCCGCCGCGGCGCGAGGACGACATGTCCTGCGTGGACGTGCGCGACCGCTGGCGTGACTCGCCGCTGCGGGCGCGCTCCTTGTTGACGGTCCGCGCCGCGATCTCCTCGGCCCGGCCCTCGGAGCCGCCGCGGTCCTTGACGCTGTCCTTGATGTGCTCGTACTGGCGGGCGCGCTTGGTGCCCTTCTTGACTCCGCGTGGTGGCATACACCAGGGCTACCCGATCGCGTACGGCATCACCCGCCGCGGGTGACCCGCCATCACCCGGGCGCCGAAGAGGATCACGAGCCGGTGCTGGACCGCGCTGCCAACCTCGCACGCCGGCTGATCGAGCCGCTGCTGCGCTTCAACCTCCTCGACCGGTCGCTCGCGCTCGGCGCGCAGGCGTTCTGCGCGCTGATCCCGCTGCTGATCATCATCGAGTCGGCGCAGCCCGGCAACAAGTCGCTCGCCGACGGCCTGATCGACCGCTTCCATCTGAGCGGCGCCGCCGCGGAGACGCTGCGGCGCGCGTTCACGCCGCCCTCGGGAGGCACCACGACGACCGCGCTGAGCTTCCTCCTGCTGATCGTCTCGACGCTGTCGTTCACGCGCCGCCTCCAGCGGCTCTACGAGGAGTCGTGGGACCTGCCGACCCGCGGCCTGCGCGGCACCGGTGCCGGGCTCGCGTGGCTCATGGCGCTCGTGATCTACGGGACCCTGCACCCGCTGCTCGACGGGCTGTTCGACGGCTTCTTCGCGGTCGTGATGTCGATCGCCGGCGGCTTCACGCTCGCGCTGCTGACGCCGTTCCTGCTGCTCGGCCGCCGCCTGCCGTGGCAGCGGCTCGTCGGCCAGGCAGGGCTGACCGCCGTCGGCATGGTCGCGCTCGGCGCCTGGTCGGCGATCTACATGCCGCGCGCGATCGCCTCGTCGGCGGCCAGCTACGGCACGATCGGCGTCGCGTTCGCGCTGATCACGTGGCTGTGGGGGCTGGGGATCGTGCTCGTGTGCGGCGCCGTCTACGGCGCTCAGCTGCTGAGCGTCAGGCGCAGCTCGCCGGCCGGGAAGAGCACGGCGCGCGCCGCGACCAGCAAGTAGAGAAGCGCTCCCACGCGCGGGAACACGAGCACGCCGCCGACGATCGCGATCCCGTAGGCGATTGCCGGGATCCCGTGGCGCTGCATCGCACCGCGCGGCGGCGGGGCGTCGCCCTCCAGCAGCGCCGGCTGCGTCGCGGCGTAGCGCCACGCCGCGCCCATCAGCGCCTCCATGCATCCGGCCGTGACGCCGTACACCACCACCGCCGCACGCCCGGCGTCACGCGATGCGTCGAACGCCTCGGCCAGCAGCCCCGTCGGGAACGGCAGGAACGCGGCGACCAGCAGCACCAGGATGTTCAGCCGCATCAGGTGCGGATCGATGTAGCGCAGGTGCGAGAACAGCCGGTGGTGCGCGAGCCAGACACCGCCAACGGTGAGGAAGCCCGTGACGTACGCCAGGTACGACGGCCACTCGTCGGCGATGGCCCGCCAGAGGTGGTCGAAGTCCTCCGGGTCGATGTGGATCTCGAGCACGAGCAGCGTGATCGCGATGGCGAACACGCCGTCGCTGAACGCCTCGACGCGTCCGGTGGACCAGCGCAGCTCAGGACGTGGGTCGCTCACCGTGCGGCACCGTCGCCCATCACCGGGTGAGCCGAGATCACCCCGCGCGGGTGATGCCCGTTCACCCACGGTCGCCGGACCATGACGCTGGCCCCGAAAGGAGATGATTGATGGCGAGCACGGAGTACGACCCGAGATCCTCTGAGCCACAGGTATCGGGCTGGGCGGTCGGCGGCCTGGTCTTCGCCGCGTCGATGCTGACGCTGATCGGCGTCTTCCAGGTGATCGCAGGACTCGTCGCGCTGTTCAACGACGAGTTCTACGTCGTCACCCGCAACTACACCTTCGACCTCGACGTCACCGCCTGGGGCTGGATCCACCTGCTGGTCGGCCTCGGTCTCGTGGCCACCGGCTTCGGGCTCTTCGCCCGCAAGACCTGGGCGGGAGTCGCGGGCATCATGCTCGCGATGCTCAGCGCGCTGGTCAACTTCTTCTTCGTCCCGTACTACCCCTTCTGGTCGATCCTCGTGATCGCGCTGAACGTGTGGGTGATCTGGTCGCTCACGCGGGCGGGCGCGATCGACACCTGATCGCACCACCCCCACCAGCCGCAGTACCCGCGCCGGCGGTCAGCCGGCGCGGTGCTTGACGGCACGACCCGCGCCGGCGGTCAGCCGGTGCGGTGCTTGACGAAGTAGTCGAGCGCGGTCCTGGTCTTGGCCTGCTGCTGGCCGCTCAGGTCCACGCCCCGCTCGGCGAGGTACCCGCGCGTCTCGGCCGCGACCTGGAACATCTCCGCCGGCGGGCACTTGGTCGACAGCTCGAGGATCCGCGAGCCGTTGGGATAGAACCACGCCTCGGCCACCATCTTGCGGCGCAGCTCGGGCGGGGTCCAGCTGAGCTTGAGCACGAAGATCGGCCCGAGCAGCGTGAGGTCGTCGAGCTCGATGCCGGCGGGCGCGTGCTCGGCGTAGAACGCGCGCTGGGGCTTCGTGAACAGCTTGCGGACCGGCCGCTCCCCCATCACGCAGCGGCGGACGTCGTTGGTTCCGAGGCGCGCCTTCATCGAGGCCGAGACGACGAAGCCGCCGGGCATGGCGTCGAGCTCCACGCCCATGTCCGGGTGATTCCGCAGCCGCTGCGGGAGCTCGGCGGGGTCGACCGGTCGCAGCTTGACGACCGAGTCGTCGGCGCGGCCCTGCACGCGGCGGGCGCGGACGATCACGCCGGCGCGGTTGAGCGTGAGATCGGGGGTGTCGAAGAAGCTCACGGTCCGGATCTGAGCGTCCAACGGGTCCATCCCGAGCTCGATGATCGTGGACCGGTGGTGGGCATCCGGCACGGTCAGCTTGAGCTCCACGCTGTCGACGCCGCGAGCGAGCTCCAGCATGCGTACGACATCTTCGTCGGAGGTGCGAAGGGCGGTGGTCATGGGCGCGATCGTCGCACCGGCCGGATCGCGCGCAATCATCCCGTCCGGGTGAACCGGCGCGTGTGCCAGCCGTACGCCGCGAGGCCGACCGGCAGCGGCAGCCAGTACGAGAACAGGCGGTACGCGAACGTGGCGAGGACCGCGTTGCCGGCGCTCACGCCGGCGAGCGCCAGCATCGCGGTCAGGCCGGCCTCGACGAACCCGAGGCCGCCCGGCGTGATCGGGATCTGCGCCAGCAGCTGCGCGCCGCAGAACGCGAGCAGCACGAGGCTTGGGCGCGCGTGCGAGCCGACCGCCGCCAGCGCGGCCAGCAGCGTCGCGTAGTCGAACGCCCAGCGCCCGACCGCCTGCACGAGCGCGCGCTTCCAGCGCGGCCCGACCACGCCGATGATGCGGTTGCGCTCGCGGACCAGCCGCTGCGGCAGCTCGCGCAGCGGCGCGGCGCGCCGCCGGATCGCGTTGCGTGCACGCTGGATCACGCGCCCGACCCACTGCAGCGGGCCGTCGCTCGCGATCATGAACGTGCCGACGACCGCGAGCACCGCGAACACGGCGAGCCCGACGAGCGCGACCTCGAGCAGATCGCGGCTGACGCCGCCGCGGATGAGCGCCGGGATCGTCAGCACCGGCAGCGCCAGCACGACCGCGAACACGAGCAGGTTGACCGCGGTGAGCGCGGTCGCGACCGACGCGCTCGGCACGCCCGCCTGCACGAGCATCCGGTACTGCAGCGCCGCGCCCATCGCACCCCCGCCGGGCGCGATCTTCGACAGCGCGTTGCCCGCCAGCTGCGACAGGATCACTGCCGGCCACGCCGGCTCGTGCAGCGCCAGCCGCTGCAGCGCCCAGAGGCAGCCCAGCGTCAGCGCCTGCAACCCCGCCATGGCCGCCAGCCAGGCCGGCGCCAGCGAGTCCAGGTCGTCCCACGAGCCGAACACGTCGATCAGGCTCGGCGCGACCAGGTACAGCGAGATCCCGGTCAGGCCGAGCCAGAAGACGGTGCGGACGATCCGGCGGACGGGCCAGGACGGCGCCCGCTCGATCTCGTGCTCGAGGTCCGTCCGCTGCTCGATCGCGTGCTCGACGCGATCGCCGAGCTGGGTCACGCAGGCGCGGCCGCGCCCGTCTCTCCGTGCCGGACGCCGCGCAGCTTGAACGCGGTGATGATCGCGAACACCCCGCGCGCGATGAGCGAGATCGCGAACAGGACGGCGAGCGTGACGAGGCTCAGCTCGGGCAGCGAGAGGATGAGCACGCCGAGGATCACGTCGAGGATCGCCAGCCCCATCACCAGCGCGCGATCCTCGAGCGTCGAGAACGCCTGGATGAACCGGATGATGCCCTCGACGATCAGCCAGAAGCCGAGCACGATCACGATCGCGAGCAGGCTCTCGCCCGGCCGGCGCAGGCACACGAGCCCCGCGAGCAGCGACAGGACGCCGATGATCGCGCTCATCGCCCGCGCCTCGCGCTCGGCGAACGCCTCGATGATCTCCATCACGCCGATCATCAGCAGGCTGATCCCGGCGAAGATGCCGAGCGCGAGCAACGTGATGCCCGGATAGACGATCGCCAGGATGCCGGCGACCACGGTCACCAGCCCCAGGATCAGGAACAACCACCAGTTCTTGGCGACTTTCGCCACGGGATCGACAGTCATGCCGGAAAGGTCACTCGCGAACGGGTGACCGAACATCACCCCGATGGGGTGAATCACCCGGCGTGGGTGATGACGGCTCGCCCGGCCCGCCAGGACGATGCCGATCCGCGTGCCACAGACCACTTACGAGATCCGCATCAAGGGCCGCGTGAGCCGCGCGTTGCTCGCCAGCTTCGAGGGAATGGAGTCCGACCTCGAGCCGGTCGAGACCGTGCTGCACGGCCCCGTGCGCGACCAGGCCGAGCTCCACGGCGTGATCGATCGCATCCAGGCGCTCGGCCTCGAGCTGATCGAAGTGCGGCGACTCCCGAGCTAGGGCCTAGGGCGCCAGCAGGTTCATCGTGCGCGCGCGGCGGACGGCCTCGCGGCGATCCGGCACGTCGAGCTTGCGGTAGATCGCCTTCAGATGCGTCTTGACGGTGTTGACGGAGACGAACAGCTCGGACGCGATCTCCTGGTTGGACATCATCGTCGGCAGGTACCGCAGCACCGCACGCTCGCGCGGGCTGAGCGGCTCGATCATCAGCTCGGCGTGGTGCGGGGCGTGGCCGTTCTCACGGTCGAGCGCGCTCACGATCTCGCCGACGAGCGCCGCGTGCGCGGTGCCGCGCCGCTGCTGGCGCCGCAGCAGCGGCTGCAGCGAGCGCCCGAAGGCCAGCAGCGCCCAGCGCAGGCCGCTCGGCTCGGCGCGGTCCAGCGCCGCCTCGAGCGCGGCGGCCGCGGCGTCGTGGTCGGCCAGCGCGTCGAGTGCCAGAGCGTCGAGCAGCCACGCCTGCACGCAGGCGGGCGACCGTTCGCGCTCCATGTGCTCCCGCCACGGGTCCAGCGCCGCCCGCGCGGCCTCGTGCTCGCCGTCGCCGAGCTGCAACTGCGCCAGCACGACGGCCCCGGGCAGCGACGCCTGGCCGGAGGCGAGCAGCGCGACGGCCTGCGCGCGCTCGCCGAGCTCCGCCCGCAGGAGCGCCTCGTGGGCGCCGAACTGCTCGCGGATCGAGGAGCGCACCGGCCAGTCGCCGAGCGCCTCGGCACCGGCGACCACGACGGCCAGCGCCGTCTCGTGATCGCCACGGGCCGTCAGCACCCCGCTGCGCAGGAGCGACAGCACGGCCCGGAGCGGCCGCTCGCGCGTGTCCGCCAGCGCGTCCTGGGCACACGTGAGCATCTGCTCGGCATCGTCGAGCCGGTCCGACAGGAACGCCGCCGTCGTCAGCGCGAGATAGGCGCCGCCCGCGGACCAGGTGCGCTCCCAACCGTGCCGCTCGGCCAGCTCGATCGCCTCCTGCGCCTGCCGCTCCGCGCGCGCGAAGTCGTAGCGCGCGCCGGCGACCATCGCCAGGTGCGAGAGCGCGATGAAGACCAGCCAGTCGCGCCCCGCCTCGGCGGCGGCGCCGCGCGCCGCCTGGAGCCGGCGCTCGGCCTCGTCGAGGTCCCCCGACCACAGCTCCGCGATCCCGAGGTTGATCAGCGCGAGCGCCCGCAGGTCGCCCTCCACCACGCCCGGCTCGAGCCCGCCGCCGCGCGCCACGTCGCGGCCGGCGGCCAGCGCCGCCTCCAGGTCACCGCGCAGCCGGGCCACGTACAGCCGGATGGCGGCGAGCGAGACGTCGAAGCGCGGGAGTCGCTCGGCGGGCACACGGTCGCGCCCGCGCTCGGCGCGGTGCAGCTCCGCTTCGGCCGAGACCTCGTCGCCGCGCTCGACCAGCGCGCTCGCCAGCGCGAGCGCCAGCTCGGGGTCGGCCTCGACGCGCTCGGCCGGGATGCGGTCCACCAGCGGCCGCAGCGCCGCGATCTCGCCCTGGATCAGCAGGTCGATCCAGCGCTCGCCGGCGAGCCGCGCCGCCAGGTCCCACGCGCCGGCCTCGACCGCGTGCAGCAGCCCGCGCGCGTCGTCGCCGTTGTCGGCCAGCCAGGCGGCCGCCCGGCGATGCAGGCCCGCAACCTCGTCCGGACGCTCGCTGCGCAGCTCGGCGCGCAGCAGCTCGGCGAACAGCGCGTGGTAGCGGTACCACTCGCCGCGCCGGTCGATCGGCGCGAGCAGCGCGCCCCCGCCCGCCAGGTCGGCCAGCCGGCGGCGGCCGTCGCGTGCGCCGGTGAGCGCGTCGGCGAGCTCGCCGTTGAGCACGCCGGCGACCGCGGTGCGCAGGAGGAACTCGCGGTCGTCCTCCGACACCGCCGACATGACCTCCGACAGCAGGTAGTCGCTGATCGCGCGGTCGTCGCCCGCGAAGTCGGCGATGAACCGCGCGGGCTCGGGATGGTCGCGCAGCGACATCGCCGCGAGGCGGATCGCGCCGACCCAGCCCTCGGTGTGCATCCACAGCCGCCGCACGTCGTCGTCGTCCACCTCGATCCCGAGCGCTCCCAGCAGCTCGGCGGTCTCGGCAAGCGTGAACGCGAGGTCGGGCGAGCGGATCTCGGCGAGCTGGTCCTGGAGCCGCAACCGGCCCAGGTGCAGCGGCGGGTCGGCGCGGCTGGCGATCACGACCCGCAGCGCCGGCAGCGGGCGCCGCAGCAGCCGCTCGAGGTCGGCGTGGACCGTGTCGGCGACCTCGTGGAAGTCGTCGAGGACCAGCACGACCGCGCGGTCGTCGGCCGGCAGCGAGGCGGCGAGCGCGCCCAGCAGCAGATCGACCCGGCCCGCCGAGGGCGCGCGGACCCGGCCGCTGCGACGGCCGCTCGCGCGGTTGAGCGCCTCGAGCACCGCCCGCCAGAAGCGGCGGCGCTCGCCGTCGGACGGGTCCAGCGACAGCCACGCAACCGGCCCGGGCGCGCGGCCGGCCGCGATCCAGCTGCCGAGCAGCGCGGTCTTGCCCGCGCCCGGCGGGGCGGCCAGCAGCGTCAGCGGGCGCCGCACGCCCTGATCGAGCCGTTCGAACAGGCGCTCGCGCCGCACGAACGCCTCCTGTTCCTGCGGCAGCGCGAACTTCGTCGCCAGGAGCGCGCCGGCAGCGTCAGATCGAGCCGAAATGAGAACCCGCCTCTTCGTACGAACGGTAAGCGCGATTCATCGTTCCATCACCCGCGCGGGGTGAGAAGGCGGCACGTCCAGTTCACCCCGAACGGGTGAGGGAAGGCCACTCCGGCAGCGGCTAGCGTGGCCCGCGATGGACCCCTCGCCGCAGCGCGTCGAGATCGTCATCCCCATGCGCACGCTGATGATGCTGCTCGCGTTCGCGCTGGCGATCGCGCTGGCCGTCCTCTCGCTCGGCACGCTGCTGTCGATATTCCTGGCCGCGGTGCTGGCGCTCGGCCTGGATCCGATCGTCGCCGCGCTGGTCAAGCGCGGCTGGAACCGCGGCCGTGCCGCGGTCGTCGTGTTCGCCGCGCTGTTCGCATCGGTGTTCGTGCTCGTGCTCGTCACCGCCGGTCCGCTGTGGGACCAGATCAAGGAGTTCCTGCAGTCGCTGCCCGCGTTCTGGGACGACCTCCAGCAGCAGGACTGGTTCAAGACGCTTACCTCGACGGCGGGCGCCGACGACAAGATCCGCGACCTCCTCAAGGACCTCGCGGCCGGGCTGCCCGACGCCGCCGACGCGCTGCTCGGCATCGCCGGCGGCGTGTTCGGGTCGGTCCTCTCGCTCGTGACGCTGACGTTCCTGTCGCTGTTCCTGCTGATGGAGCGGCCGACGATCACCGACTGGCTGTTCGGCTTCACCACCCCGCCGGTGGAGAAGCGCTGGCGCCCGGTGGTCGAAGACTCGGTCTCGGCGATCTCCTCGACGCTCGTCGGCAACGTGGCGATCTCGGTCGTCGCGGCCGTCGTCGCCGGCCTGTCGGCGTGGGCGCTCGGGCTGCCGTTCCCGATCGTGCTCGCCGTCATCACCGGGCTGCTGGACCTGATCCCGCAGGTCGGGGCGACGGTCGCGGCCGTGATCCTGTGCGCCGTCGCGCTGACCGAGAGCACGTTCGCGTGCGTGATGATGGCCGTGATCCAGCTGATCTACCAGCAGGTGGAGAACTACATCATCTACCCGATCGTGTACCGCCGCGCGGTCGAGCTGTCCGCGTTCACGACGATCGTGGCCGTGCTGATCGCGGGCTCGTTGCTCGGCGTGGTCGGCGCGATCCTCGCGGTGCCGTTCGCCGCCGTGATCAAGACCGTGCTGCGCGAGGCCGGCGCGCCGCGGCGCGAGCGCATGGCTGCGCTGCGCGGCGCCGAGAACGGCGGGGCACCGCTCACTGCGACTGCTCTCGCTCAGCCAGCCGAGCCCGGCGCAGCTCTGCCTGCATCGCCAGAGTCCTCGCCGTCAGCGTCGTGAAGAACGACACGAGGATCCCGATACCGGAGAGCACGTAGACGACGGTGAAGATCTTGCCGAGGTCGGTGTGCGGCACCACGTCGCCGTAGCCGACCGTCGCCAGGCTCATCGCGCAGAAGTAGACGGCGTCGACGACGCCCCAGCCTTCGACGAGCATGTAGAAGACCGTGCCGACGAGCAGCAGCGAGATGGCGAGCAGCAGCGGGCCGCGCTGCTCGGGGTCGCGCCACATCGCCGCGATGGCGCGGAGCGGCAGCAGGAGCCCGTTGATCACGCGCGGCCGGTTCTTGCTCGCCATCCGCGCATCGTCGCTGCTCGTGCGGACGGGTCCGCGGGTACCATCCGCGCATGGAGCTTCACCCCGGCGAGGAGGTCGTGTTCGAGGGCCACCCGTCGTGGCGGGGCCTGCTGTCGTTCTACATCGGCGGCGTCATCGTCGCGATCGTCGTCGGCGTGATCGTCGCGCTCGTCGCGAGCACCGTCACCGGCATCGTTGTCGGCGTGGTGCTGCTCGCGGCCGTGCTGGTGGTCGGCTTCGTCAAGCGCATGGCGACGACGTACCTCGTGTCCAACCAGCGGCTGTACATCAGGCGCGGCATCCTCAGCAAGCGCGAGCAGCAGACGCGGATCGATCGCGTCCAGAACGTCAACACCGACCAGCGGCTGCGCGACCGCATCCTGCGCGTCGGGACGGTCGACTTCGACACCGCCGGCACCGATGACAGCGAGTTCCGCTTCGTCGGCATCGCCAACCCGAGCAGCGTCGTGCGCGCCGTCGACAAGGCGCAGCGCGAGGCCGCCGCCGCGCCGTAGACGTTGCGGCTCGACCGCGCGGGGGTACGTGCCGACATAGCGCGTATGAAGCTGCCCCCGCCGGACCCGAACGAGTACCACGAGCCGAGCGAGCTCGACCTCCGGTCGCCGACGGCCGTCTTCCTCGGGGGACCGCCCAGCGCGGCCGCCGACCGGCTCGCGGCCCGGCTGCTGGACTGGCGGCCGGGCGCGCTGCTCATCGTGCGACGATGAGCGCATGGCCATCAAGCTCCACCGCTGCCGGGTCATGGTCTCCAAGTGGCCGGGGCACCCGTGCTGGAAGGTCCAGAAGGCGCTCGACGACGCCGGGATCGAGTACGAGCTGGTCAAGCAGCCGGCGCTGCGGCGCAACCGCCGCGCGTACGAGCAGCTGACCGGCACGCGCGTCCTGCCGGCGATCGAGTTCGAGGACGGCACGATCCTGCGCGAGGAGTCCGACGCGCTCGTCGCGCGCATCCGCGACGGCCGCCTGACCGCGAGAAGTCTCGGGTAGACCGCCGTCGCTGATCGCGCGTTCGCGCGTACTGCTGC
>DASSUW010000114.1:0-3939 GCA_035706585.1 Solirubrobacteraceae bacterium
TGTGGGCCGACGCGCTCGAGCGCGAGGTCGCCGCGCTCGAGGCGGCCGGCCGCCAGGTCATCGTGGTGCGCCCCGGCGAGCGGCCCACCGTCGCCGCGGGCCGAAGGGCGGGACGGGCGGCCGCGTAGGATGGCGCTTCCATGGATTTCGAGGAAGCGGAGGTCAAGGCGGCCGGAGGCGTCGTGTGGCGGCGCGGCGATCGCGGCATCGAGGTCGTGCTCGTCCACCGCCCGCGCTACGACGACTGGGCGTTCCCCAAGGGCAAGCTCGACCCGGGCGAAAGCTGGGAGGACGCGGCGCTGCGCGAGGTCGAGGAGGAGACCGGCCTGCGCTGCCGGCTCGGCGACGAGCTGCCGCCGACGTCCTACCGCGACCCGAAGGGCCGCGCCAAGGTCGTGCGCTACTGGCGGATGGAGCCGCTCGCGGGCGAGTTCGTCCCGTCGAAGGAGGTCGACGAGCTTCGCTGGGTCTCACCGGACGACGCGCGCTCGCTGCTCAGCTACGAGCACGACCGCGCCCTGCTGCGCGAGGTCGTCGGGTGAACCGCGACCGCTTCCCGGGACTGCGCGACGGGTGGGCCCGGCTCGACGGCCCGGCCGGCACCCAGATGGTCGACAGCGCGATCGAGGCGATGGCCGCCTGGATGCGCTCGGGCAGCAACGCCAACCACGGCGGCCTGTTCAAGGCCGCGCACGAGACCGACGCGATCGTCGCGCAGACCCGTACCGCCGTCGGCGCGCTGCTCGGCGGCGACCCGCACGAGGTCGCGTTCGGTCCGAGCATGACCGCGATGACGATGCGCTTCGCCGGTGCGGCATGCCGCGCGCTCGCCCCCGGTGACGAGGTCGTCTGCACGCGCCTGGACCATGACGCCAACGTGCGGCCGTGGGTGATCCACGCCGAGCGCAACGGCGCGACGGTCCGCTTCGCCGACCCCGAGCCGGACACGCTCGAGCTGCCCGCGGCCGCGGTCGAGGCGGTCCTGACCGACCGCACGCGCTGGGTCGCCGTGACCGCCGCGTCGAACGCCGTCGGCAGCGTGCCCGACCTGCCGGGCATCGTCGCGGCCGCGCACGCCGCCGGCGCACGCGTGTACGTCGACGCGGTGCACGCCGCGCCGCACCGCCGGCTCGACGTCCGGGCGCTCGGCTGCGACGCGCTCGCGTGCTCGGCGTACAAGTGGTTCGGCCCGCACATCGGGATCCTCTGGGGCCGTCACGAGGTCCTTGCCGAGCTGAAGCCCGACAAGCTCGAGCCGTCGCCCGACGACGTCCCGGACCGCTGGGAGCTCGGGACGCTCCCGTTCGAGTCGCTCGCCGGCGTCCGCGCGGCGGCCGACTACATGCTCTCCACCGACTGGGACACGGTCCGCGCGCACGAGGACGCGCTGCTCGCGTCCGCGCTCGGCGGTCTCGCCGCGATGGACCACGTCACCGTCTACGGCGCCGCCGCCGACCGCGCGCCGACGCTGATGTTCAACGTCGCGGGCCGCACCGCCGACGAGGTGGCCGCCGCGCTCGCCGAGCGCGAGATCGCGGTCTGGCACGGCAACTACTACGCCTGGGAGCTCGAGCGCCACCTCGGCCTCGCCCCGCACGGCGCGGTCCGCGCCGGCTTCGTCCACTACAACGACGAAGCCGACGCGGAGCGACTGCTGGCGGCCGTGGCCGATCTCACGGTCAGTCCCTGAGCTCGAGGGCGGGCGTCCACCTCGGCCGGCGGCGGCGACCCTGCGTGGGCGCTACAGGCGGACGATCGTGCTCGCGTTGAGCGACTCGCCCTTGCCGCCGCGCGGGTTGCCGTACAGCACGCGGTAGAGGTGCTTGAACATGACCTTCCGGCCGTTGACGCGCGCGGTGACGCGGACGGCATAGACGCCGCGCTCGAGGCCGCGCAGGTTGATCTTCGCGCGCCAGTGGCGCGTGCCGAGGCGGCGGACCTTCTGCCGCTTGCCCTCGAGCTTGACCTTCAGCCCGCGGACGACGTCGCCGCGGTCGGCCTTGATGCGCAGCTTGGCGACGCGGTTCGAGGAGCGGGCCTCCTCGCCGAGGACGGCGCCGACGCCGTCGCCGTCGGGCTGGACGACGACCGTGCGGATGATGGTCTCACCCGGGTCGCCCTTCTCGCCCTTCTCGCCCTGCGGACCCTGCTCGCCCTGCGGACCCTGCTCGCCCTGCTCGCCCTGCTCGCCCTGCGGACCCATCGGGCCGGGCGGGCCGATCGGACCCTCCGGGCCGGGCTCGCCCTGCTCCCCCTGCTCGCCCTGCGGACCCTCGGTACCGGCCTGGCACTCGACCGAGTTCGCGGTGGCGGTCGCCGTGACGGCGTTGTTCATGTCGGACGTCTTGACCGTCCAGGACGCGGACGAGTCGGCCGCGAAGTACACCTGGAACCCGTACTTGCGGTCGCCGGTGTAGAACCAGTCGATCCACTCGCCGTCCTTGGCGGCGTCGATCGTCCTGGCGCCGATCAGCGTGTTCTTCTCGCTGATGTAGAACGGCCAGCCGATCGAGTACTCGCCGAAGTCGACCCTGCGGCCGTTGCTCGAGATGCCCTCGCCCTTGTAGGTGAAGTGGGCGACGTAGCCGTACTGCGTCGGCTGCACGCAGTCGACCTTCGGCGTGATGACGGCGTCGTTGTTGGTCGCGAAGGCGGGCGTGGCACCCGCCGCCATGACTGCGAGCGTGACCGCTCCAGCCGCGCTCGTTGTCCGTAGGCGCATGACCTTCCTTCCGTGTCGGGTCTTGCCCCTCCTGCCCTCGCCTTGAAAAGTACGAGGGAAGATGGACGATCGTCCTGGCCCATCGGACGGGGTGGCGCGACGACTTGAGCGCCCGCCCTGGCCGATCGGCGAATTCAGCGGCGGAGCTGTGTGCGACCCGGGTCGGTGAGGCTGCCGCCGCGCGAGCGGCGGATGGCGTACACGATCCCGGTCGCGCAGATCAGCGACACGAGCCAGCCGGCGCCGTAGTACCGGCCGCCGGTGACCAGGTACACGATCACGCCGCCGATGAACGAGCCGGCGATGCCGACGAGCATCGTCTGCAGCAGCGACATCGGGTCCTTGCCCGGCAGCGCGAGCCGCGCGAACGCGCCGATGATCAGCCCCCAGATCGCGAGCGAGATGAGATACGCGAGCCAGCCCATGTCATGAAGATAACGCGCGCCCCAGCCCCCGTTCGCCGGACCCGCCCCGACGCGGCAGGGCTCAGACGCCCGGCGAAGCGGTGCGCGGCGGGTCGGCGCCGAGGTCGGGCGAGCCCGCGCGCTGCGACGTGCCGGCCGAGAGCTCGGCGTCCGGGCTGCCGAGCGGCCGCTCGCGCAGGTAGCGGTCGACCACGCGGGCGCACTGCCGACCCTCGTTGATCGCCCACACGATCAGCGACTGGCCGCGCCGCGCGTCGCCGGCGGCGAACACGCCGTCGGCCGAGGTCGCGTACGTGCCGGCCTTGGCATTACCGCGCGGATCCTTCTCGACGCCGAGCGCGTCGAGCAGCCCGCCCTCGGGGTGCAGGAAGCCCATCGCCAGCAGCACGAGGCCGGCGGGGTGCGACTCCTCGGTCCCGTCGATCGGGTCGAACGGCGGCTTGCCGGTGTTGTGGACCCAGTGGATCTGCTCGACGTGCCCGTTGCCGGTCAGCCTCGTGGTCGAGATCGAGAAGTCCTGCTCGCCGCCTTCCTTGATCGCATAGCTGCGCCGGTACTTCATCGGCCAGCGCGGCCACGGCGTCAGCGCGTCGGGCCGTGACGCGGGCGGCTCGCCGAGCAGCTCGATCTGCGTCACCGAGGCGGCGCCCTCGCGGTGCGAGT
Source organism: Solirubrobacteraceae bacterium (assembly GCA_035706585.1). GTDB lineage: Bacteria > Actinomycetota > Thermoleophilia > Solirubrobacterales > Solirubrobacteraceae > DASSUW01. Next base: position 3,811 of record DASSUW010000114.1, read on the forward strand.
TGCCGACGCAGTCGGCGCCCGTGTCGCCGCCGCCGATCACGATGACGTGCTTGCCGGCGGCGGGCTCGTCCGCTTCGGCGTGCCGGACTTCAAGATCGAGAAGTGGGTGATCGAGCGCCGGCTCGAGCA
>DASSUW010000115.1:0-16163 GCA_035706585.1 Solirubrobacteraceae bacterium
ATCCTCGACGGCCGCCGCTGGTCGGAGGGCCTGCACCAGGCGGTCGAGGCCAAGGAGGGCGTGCGCGTCCGCGAGGAGAACCAGACGCTCGCGACGATCACGCTGCAGAACTACTTCCGCATGTACGACAAGCTCGCCGGCATGACGGGAACGGCGCTCACCGAGGCGACCGAGTTCATGAAGATCTACAAGCTCCCGGTGGTCGAGATCCCGACCAACCGGCCGATGATCCGCGCCGATCGCAACGACCAGATCTTCAAGACCAAGAACGGCAAGTGGAGCGCCGTCGTGCGCGAGATCGCCGAGCGCCACGACAAGGGCCAGCCGGTGCTGGTCGGCACGATCTCGGTCGAGGTCTCCGAGCACCTGGCGGGCGAGTTCAAGAAGCGCGGCATCCCGCACACGGTGCTCAACGCCAAGCCCGAGCACGCCGAGCGCGAGGGCGACATCATCGCCGAGGCGGGCCGGCCCGGCGCGGTCACGATCGCCACCAACATGGCCGGCCGCGGCGTCGACATCAAGCTCGGCGGCAACCCCGAGCACCTCACCCAGCTCGAGCTCGCCAAGCTCGGCCTGCGCCCCGGCGACCCGGACTACGACGAGCGCTTCGCCGACATCCTGCCGTCGATCGAGGCGCGCGTGGAGGAGGACCGCGAGAAGGTCCTCGAGGCCGGCGGCCTGTTCATCTGCGGCACCGAGCGGCACGAGTCGCGCCGGATCGACAACCAGCTGCGCGGCCGCTCGGGCCGCCAGGGCGACCCCGGCGAGTCGCGCTTCTTCCTCAGCGCCGAGGACGACCTCGTGCGCCTGTTCGCGGGCGATCGCATCTACCGCATCCTCGACCGGCTCGGCCCGACCAGCGACGAGGGCGAGGAGGAGCCGATCGAGGCCAAGATGCTCTCGAAGCAGATCGAGAACGCCCAGCGCAAGGTCGAGGAGCAGAACTTCCTGATCCGCAAGCGCGTCCTCGAGTACGACGACGTGATGAACCAGCAGCGCGAGATCGTCTACCAGTACCGCGACGAGGTGCTCGAGGGCCGCGACATGGGCCCGGTCGCGCGCGAGCAGATCGCCGACGTCATCGCCAATCTCGTCGACGAGTACACGCCCGGCGACTACATCGAGGACTGGGATCTCGAGGCGCTGTGGCAGCAGCTCGACCAGATCTTCGAGGTCGACTTCGGGCACGAGGACATCGACCGCGAGACGGTCGACCGCGAGGAGCTCAAGACGCTGCTCGCCGAGGACGCCCACAAGCTCTACGACGAGCGCGAGGAAGAGCTCGGCGCGGAGCTGATGCGCGCGCTCGAGCGCTACCTGCTGATGCAGATCATCGATCAGCGCTGGCGCGAGCACCTGTACGACATGGACTACCTGCGCGAGGGCATCCACCTGCGCGGGTTCGCCCAGATCGAGCCGATCGTCGCCTACAAGAACGAGGCGTTCACGCTCTTCCAGGACCTGATGAACACCATCTGGTCGGACTTCGCGCGGATGATCTACAACGTCGAGGTCCAGATCGAGGGCGGCAACGGGGTCCCGCAGCAGCAGGGCGGCGGCGCCGCGGCGCTGCAGTACTCGGGCGGCACGATGGACGACCAGCCGAGCGCCTACGGCGGCGAGGCCGACGACGGCTACGGCGTGGACGCCGAGGGCGAGCCGTCACCGATGGTGCAGCAGCGGCGCGTCGACGAGCACGAGCAGCTCGGCCGCAACGACCCGTGCTGGTGCGGGTCGGGCAAGAAGTTCAAGAAGTGCCACGGAGCGTGACGGTCTCGGCCGCGGTCTCGCGGTCGAGCGCCCGGCACAGCGCCTCCACGACGCGCGGGTCGAACTGGGTGCCGGCGTGGCGGCGCAGCTCGCCGAGCGCGAAGTCGAGACCCGGCGCCTTGCGGTAGGGCCGGTCCGACGTCATCGCCTCGAACGCGTGGGCGACGAGGATGATCCGCGACTCGAGCGGGATCGTGTCGCCGGCCAGCCCGTCGGGGTAGCCGCCGCCGTCGTAGCGCTCGTGGTGATGGCGCACCCAGCGCGCCTCGGCATGCATCTCGGCGGCCCCGACGATGTCCGAGCCGAGCAGCGAGTGCCGCTTCATCAGGTCGTACTCGGCGTCGGTCAGCGCGGCCGGCTTGTTGAGGATCGCGTCCGGCACACCGATCTTGCCGACGTCGTGCAGCAGCCCGGCGAGCCGGACGCGGCCGACCGCGTCGCCGTCGAGCCCGAGCTCGTCGGCGATCACCGCGCACAGCTGCGAGACGGTCTGGCAGTGGCTGCGGGTGTAGGAGTCCTTGGCGTCGACCGCAAGGGCGAGCGCGCTGGCCAGGGGCCGCTCGTCGTGCTCGTGCTCGCCCTCGGCGATCTCCATGTCCGGCCCGTAGACCGCGATGTCCTGATGGATGCGCTTGGCGCCGACGAGCGCGAGGCCGGCCTCGCGGATGACCTCGTCACGGCAGCGCAGGCCGGTCGCCTCGGCGATCCCGGCGGACACCGCGACCTGCGCGCGCAACCGCTGCGCGTACTCGAGCGCCCCGAGGGCGCGCGCGCCGGGAAGGATGACCGCGAACTCGTCGCCGCCGATGCGATAGGCGGCGTCGCTGCCGCGCTGCGAGCCGCGGATGGCGCCGGCCACCGCCTGCAGCCGCTCGTCGCCCGCCTGGTGGCCGAGGCGGTCGTTGATCGCCTTCAGGCCGTCGACGTCGAGCACGACCAGCGACAGCGGGTCGCCGCTGCGGCCGACGCGCTGCAACTCGCGGGCGAGGTCCTCCTGGAACGCACGGTGGTTGCGCAGCCCGGTGAGCGGGTCGGTGATCGCGATCCGCGCGAGGCGGTCGACCTCGGCGCGGCGGGCGCGGAAGATGATGAACGCGAAGCCGGCGAGCAGCAGGACGCCGACGCCGAACGCGATCGTGATCATGCTGCGGGCCCGCGCCTCGTGGCGGCGCAGCGAGGCGCTGTGCTCGAGCGCGCGCGCCGACGCCGCGCGCGCCTGCTGGTGGACGACGTACTCGAGGACGCCGAAGATCGGATCGATCACCTCGTGGTCGAGGTGCTGGATGCCGGGGTCGTCGCCGACGTCGATCGCGCTGAAGAGCCCGTTGGCGGACGAGACGTAGCGGGCCTGGAGGAACAGCAGATGCTCGACGGTCTTGCGCGTCGCGGCCGAGCGGTCGAGGCGCATGACCGTGTGCAGGTCGGCCGCGAGCCGGCGCGTGGCGGTCTCGTGGGCGGTGCGGACGGCCTCGCTGCCCTCGAAGCGGTAGCGGCGCTCGAGCGACTTGGCCTCGGTGACCATGGTGCGCGCGTCCTGGAACGCGTCGCTGAGCCGGATCGCCGTGTCGGCCCGCTTGGACTCGGCGGCGACCCGGTGCTGCGTCACGTACGGGAAGCCGGCGAGAAAGCACAGCACGACCAGCAGTCCTCCCATGCTCCCGCGCACGACCCATTTGTCCCGCGACCCGGCCATCGCGGTCTCATCGGTCAGACAAGTGGCGCACTTGAACTCCATTCATGCTCCTAATGGATCGCCAATCGCTATAAGTTCGCGCGATATGGATCCCCGGCGACTGCTCACGTTCCGCGAGGTGGCGCGTCAGGGCTCGTTCTCGCGCGCCGGCGAGGCGCTCGCGCTCACCCAGCCGGCGGTCTCCCAGCAGGTCGCGGCGCTCGAGAAGCAGGTCGGCGTGCGGTTGCTGGACCGCGGGCCCGGCGGTCCGGCGCCGACCGAGGCGGGCGCGCTGCTGCTCGCCCACGCCGACGCCGTCGCCGATCGCCTCGCGCAGGCCGGCGCGCAGATCGCCGAGCTGGCGGCGAGCGAGCGCGAGACGCTGCGCCTGGGCGCGTTCCCGAGCGCGCTGGCGAGCATCGTCCCCGCCGCGATCGTGCGGCTGCGCAAGCGCGACCCGGCGATCCAGGTCGAGGCGGGCGAGGCGTCCGGCGAGCAGCTCGGCCGGATGGTCGCCGCCGGCGAGCTCCACGTGGCCGTCTGCTTCCAGGACGCGGCAGCACCGGAGCGGCGGCCGGAGGGGACCGAGCGGCACGAGCTCGGCCGCGAGGCGATGCTCGCGGTGATGGCGGAGGACCATCCGCTGGCGGGCCGCGAGCGGCTGGCGCTCGCGGAGCTGGCCGAGGACACCTGGACGGCGCCGTCGCGCGACCACCTGATCCACCGCGCGTGCGTCCAGGCGGGGTTCGAGCCGCGGATCTCGTTCGTGACCCGGGACGTGCTCGCCGCGCGCGGGCTCGTCGCCTCCGGGCTCGCGGTGACGCTGATGCCCGAGCTGCTCGCCGCCGGCCTGCCGGGCCTGGCGATGGTGCGGCTCGAAGGCCCGCAGCCGTACCGCTCGCTGTACGGCCTCACGCCCAGCGCCGGCGCGCGCCCCGCGGCGCTGGCGTTCCTCGAAGCGCTGGAGATCCCGTAGTAGCCTCAGGGGCCCCATGGCGACGCCCTCCACCTCACAGCCCACACCGCAGCGCCTGGCGGCCATCCGCGAGCAGCTGTCCCTGCTCTCGGACTACCTTTGACCCGGCGGGGCTGAAGGGGCGCATCGCCGAGCTGGAGGAGCAGATGGGCGCGCCCGGCTTCTGGGACGACCCGGAGGCCGCGGGGCGCGTCGGCGCCGAGCACGCGCGTCTCGCGCGACGGCTGGAGACGTTCGAGAGGCTGCAGGCGGACGCGGAGGACCTCGAGGGGCTCGTGGAGCTCGCCGAGGAGGACGACGAGCTGGCGGCCGAGCTGGACGAGACGCTCGCGTCGGTCGAGGAGCGGCTCGCCGCGCTCGAGGAGGAGCGCCTGTTCACCGGCAAGTACGACGCCGGCGACGCGCTCGTGACCGTCAACGCCGGCGCGGGCGGCACGGACGCCCAGGACTGGGCCGAGATGGTGCTGCGGATGATGATGCGGTGGGCCGAGCGCCGCGGCTTCAAGGTCGAGCTGCTGGAGGCCAGCGCGGGGGAGGAGGCCGGCATCAAGTCGGCGACGTTCCGCGTGTCCGGCGACAACGCGTACGGGCTCTACAGCGCCGAGAAGGGCGTGCACCGGCTCGTCCGGCTGTCGCCGTTCGATGCCGCCAACCGCCGCCAGACGAGCTTCGCGGGCGTCGAGGTGGCGCCGGTGGTCGAGGACGCCGGCGACATCGAGATCGAGGACGACGACCTCCAGATCGACACGTATCGCGCGTCCGGCGCGGGCGGCCAGCACGTCAACAAGACCGACTCCGCGGTCCGGATCACCCACAAGCCGACCGGCGTCGTGGTGCAGTGCCAGAACGAGCGCTCGCAGTCGGCCAACAAGGCGACCGCGATGGCGATGCTGCGCTCCAAGCTCGTGGAGCGCGCGGAGCGCGAGCGGCAGGAGGAGATCGCGCGCGAGCGCGGCGAGGCGCAGGACGTGAACTTCGGCTCGCAGATCCGCTCCTACGTGCTGCACCCGTACACGATGGTCAAGGACCACCGCACCGACTTCGAGGTCGGCAGCGCCGAGCGCGTGCTGGACGGCGACCTCGACGGGTTCGTCCGGGCGTGGCTCGAGGCGAATGCGCGCAGGCCGGCCAGCTAGACGCGGAGCGTCCCGTTCGCAGCGGGGGTCTGGATGATCCGCGCAGCATCCATGTCGGGCTGGTTCTGGCGGTTCACGTGGCCGGACGGCCGCGCGGCGATCGTGCTGTGCGGCGTCTGCCCGGGGTGGGCGCTCGTCGGCGTCGCGCAGGAGCCGGGGGAGTGGCGCTCGGCGATCCTCGACGACCCCGTGGCCGACGCGAGCGGCGTGCGGATCGGCAGCGCGTTCGCCGGCGACGCCGCGCACGTGCGCTGCGACGGCGTCGAGGCGCACCTGCGCGACGTCGTGTCCTGGCCGCGGCCATGGCACGGCACGGGGCCGTTCGGGCACCTACCGTTCCTGCGCCAGTACTGGCGGCCCCTGGTGCTGCGCGCCCGCGCCGAGGGGACGGTCGGCGGCTGGGACCTCGACGGCGCGACCGCGTACGTCGAGCGCAACTGGGGCCCGGGCTTCCCGCCGGTGTGGTGGTGGGGCGAGGCGCACGACTTCGGCGGCGATCCGGTGACCGTCGCGTTCGCCGGCGGGCCCGCGATGGGCCCGCTGCCGGCGACGGCGGTCGTCGTGCACGTCGGCACGCGCCTCGTCCGTCGCGGCGAGCCGGTGCTGGCCGCCGTGAAGGCCGAGACCGCGCCGGGCCGCTGGCGCCTGCGCGCCCGCGGCGTGGAGATCGAGGCCGAGGCCGATCCCGGCGCCGCGCACGTGCTGGACGTGCCGGTGCCGAGCGAGCGGCGGACGCTGCCGTGGTCGCATCAGCATCTGGCCGGCCGGCTGCGCGTGCGGGTCGCCCGCCGCGGCCGCGTGCTGTACGCGGGCGAGAGCGCGCTCGCCGGCCTCGAACAAGGGAGAGCACCGTGATCGACTGGTTCAAGCGCCGCCGGGCCAGCCGTGGCACGCTGCCCGCCGACAAGCGCGCCGAGCTCGAGCGCGAGGGCATCGAGCTGCTCGAGGAGCGGATCCGCGGCCGCGTGACGTACCGCGGCTACGAGATGGGCGGGCAGCGGCCGGCGACGGGGGACGCGCCGACCGTGGCGGCGCTGGCGATCACGCCGACGCGGCTCGCGATCCACGGCACCAACAACCTGCACGTCGACGCCGGCCATGGCATCGTGCGGTCCGAGGCGCCCGAGCCGGAGAAGCTCGTCCTGCGCTACGAGGCGAGCGACCTCTACCCGATGCGCGCGGGCTCGGTCGAGATCGAGCTGTGGACGCCGCGAGCGGCGGACATCCATGCCAGGCTGCAGGCATGGATCGAGAGATCAGCGACCTGATCGACCGCGCGCTGGCCGAGGACGTCGGCGACGGCGACGCGACCACCGAGGCGACCGTCGACGCCCGCGCGCGTGCGCGTGCGACGATCACCCAGAAGGCCCCGGGCGTGGTCTCGGGGCTGGACGTTGCCGAGGCCGTGTTCCGGCGGCTCGACCCGGACGTCGTGATCGAACGGCTCAGTCCGGAGGGCGAGTGGCGCGACGCGGGTGCACCGGTGCTGCGGCTCGAGGGGTCGGCGCGGGCGCTGCTGACCGCCGAGCGGACAGCGCTGAACTTCCTCGGGCGCCTGTCGGGCGTGGCGACCGCCACGGCGCGGGTGGTGCGGGCGGTGGCGGGCGCCGGCGGCGGCGCCCAGGTGCTCGACACGCGCAAGACCACGCCGGGCCTGCGACGGCTCGAGAAGCGCGCGGTGGCGCACGGCGGCGGCGTCAACCATCGCGCCGGGCTGTACGACGCGATCCTGATCAAGGAGAACCACTCGGCGGCGGCGGGCGGGATCGGGGCGGCGGTGCGGCGGGCGCGGGACGCCCGGCCCGACCTGCCGCTGGAGGTCGAGGTGCGCGACCCGGCCGAGATCGACGAGGCGCTGGCGGCGGGCGCGCCGCGGCTGCTGCTGGACAACATGACGCCGGACGAGATCCGCGCGGCGGTCGCGCAGGTCGGCGGCCGCGCCGAGCTCGAGGCGTCGGGCGGTGTCGACCCGCAGACAGTTTTGGTCTATGCGACCATTGAAGGGCTACACTACGTCTCGATGGGCGCGCTCACCCATTCAGCGCCCGGGCTCGACCTCTCCATGGCCTTGGAGGCCCTCTCCTCGACATGACCCTTCTCTCGCTCGACAACATCCCGGCCCTGCAGTCGGAGGTACGCGCGCTGGCGGCCGAGCGCGGCGCCGTGATCCTCGCGCACAACTACCAGCTGCCCGAGGTCCAGGAGGTCGCCGACTTCGTCGGCGACTCGCTCGGCCTGTCCCAGCAGGCGGCGGCGACGGACGCCGAGGTGATCGCGTTCTGCGGCGTGCACTTCATGGCCGAGACGGCGTCGATCCTCTCGCCCGACAAGACCGTGCTGCTTCCCGATCCCGACGCCGGCTGCTCGCTGGCCGACTCGATCACGGCCGATCAGCTGCGCGCGTGGAAGGCGCAGCACCCGCGCGCCCTGGTCGTCATGTACGTGAACACGACTGCCGACGTGAAGGCCGAGACCGACTACTGCGTGACCTCGGCGAACGCCGTCGCGGTCGTCGAGCACATCTACCGCGAGCACGGCGAGGACACCGAGATCCTGTTCGGGCCGGACATGTTCCTCGGCGCCTACGTCGAGAAGATGACCGGCCGTCCCATGCACGTCTGGGACGGCGAGTGCCACGTCCATGCGGGGATCCGGCCGCGCGACATCGCCCAGATGCGGTCGGCCCATCCGGGCGCGGATTTCCTGATCCATCCCGAGTGCGGCTGCTCGACGTCGGTGATGGAGTACGTCGCGGCCGGCGACGTGTCCGCTGACGGCGTCCACATGCTCTCGACGGGCGGCATGCTCGGCTACGCGCGGTCCGCGCCGTCCGGCGCGACGGCGATCGTGGCGACCGAGGTGGGCATGCTCCACCCGCTCCAGATGGCGCGCCCGGACGTCGACTTCGTGGCGGCCAACGAGGCGGCGTCGTGCCGCTTCATGAAGATGATCACGCTGCCGAAGCTGCGCGACGCGTTGCGCGCGATGTCGCCCGAGGTCAAGGTCTCGGAGGCCGTGGCGGAGCGGGCGCGGGCGCCGATCGAGCGCATGGTCGCGATCGGGTAGCTGAGCTACGGCGTCGCCCAGGCGGATCATTTACAGCAGGACCGCCGGGATGCTCGTCACGTGCCCCTCATCCCGCCACGATCGTCGCGGCGAACGCGACGCGATGGTCCTTCGTCCACGGCGGTCCCAGGGATCGGCGCGGGCGGTCGAGGACCTCCTCGCCGACCGCGCGCGCCGCTTGGCCGATCACTGCCTTCGCGTCGTAGAGGTGGACCTCCCAGCCGCGCGCGTCCGCGAGCTCGGCGAGCTCCTGCCGGTACATGATCGCGTCGGCCCGCGCCTCGTACGGCGGGCGGCGCTGGACGGCGATGTCGGCGGGGAAGCCGGGTGGCCAGGCGCGGAGCGATATCGAGTTGATGGGCAGCTCGCGTGCGATCGCGTCGAGCGCGGCGGAGGCCGCCCGCGCGATCGACGCTCGCGCCTGTGCGACCAGCGCCGCCGTCGCGTCCACGTCGAGGCGGCTGCTCTCGTAGTGGATCGGTGCCGGCGACACGCCCGGCTCGATCAGCTCGATCCGGCGGCGGTCCACCACCGCGTGCTCCGCGGACGCCGCGACCGCGATCGCCCAGCCGAGGTGATCGGCGATGCCCAGACGCACGCCGCCAACGTATCGTCCGCGCATGACCAGGATCGGCGTAATCGGCAGCGGCAACATCGGAGCGACGATCGGGGAGGCGTGGCGGCGTGCGGGCCACGAGGTGCTGTTCGCCTCGCGGTCACCGGACCCGCCGCGGACGGTCGCGATCCCCGATGCCATCGCGGCGGCCGACGTGGTGCTGCTGGCGACCCCGGGCGCGGCCGTGCCCGAGCTGCTCGCCGAGCACGGGCAGGCGCTCGACGGGCGTGTCGTGATCGACGCGACGAACGACATCGGCGCGGAGCGGCTGCACCACGCCGACGCCTACGTGCCCGGTGCCCGGTTCGTGCGGGCGTTCAACACGCTCGGCTTCGAGATCTTCGCCGACCCGAGGTTCGGTGACGAGGTCGCGGACCTGTTCTGGTGCGGACCGCTGGACGCGGGCGTCGAGCAGCTGATCGCCGACGTCGGGCTGCGGCCGGTGCGGGTCGGCGACATCGACGCGATCGACGTCGTCGACGGCGCCGCCCGGCTGTGGCTCACGCTCGTCTTCCGGCAGGGCCACCCGCGCCGGCTGGCGCTGCGCCTGCTGACATGACCGACCTGACGGCGTACGAGGCGCTCAGCTTCGACTGCTACGGGACCCTGATCGACTGGGAGACCGGGATCGCGGCGGTGCTGGCGCCGTGGGCGCGCGAGCACGGGCTTGGCGCGAGCGACGAGGAACTGCTGCTCGCCTACGCCGCCGCCGAGGCGGCCGTGGAGCGGGAGGCGGGGTCGGCGCTGTATCCCGACGTGCTCGCGTCCGCCTTCCGGCGCACCGGCGAGACGCTCGGCGCGCCGGTCAGCGACGCGTGGGCGCGGCGGCTGGGCGACTCGGTGCCGGACTGGCCGGCGTTCGCGGACTCGCCCGACGCGCTGGCCCGGCTCGCGCGCCACTACCAGCTGATCATCCTCTCCAACGTGCACCGGGCCGGGTTCGCGGCCAGCAACGAGCGGCTGCACGGCGACTTCGCCGCGATCATCACCGCCGAGGACGTCGGCGCCTACAAGCCGGCGGAGAACCACTTCCGCGCCCTCGACGCGACGCTCGCCGAGCTCGGCGTCGATCGTGGCGCGCTTCTGCACGTGGCGCAGAGCCTGTTCCACGACCACGTGCCGGCGAAGCGAGAAGGACTGCCGTCCGTCTGGATCAATCGCCGCCACGACCGTCCCGGCTGGGGCGCGACTCCGGAGCCGACGGAGGAGTGGGCGTTCGACCTCGAGTTCACGTCGATGGGCGAGTTCGCCGGCGCGGTCGACCGGGCGTTCGCCGCCTGACCGTGGCCTCCGAGCGAGCCCGGCGGGCCGTCAGGTGAGCGGCGCTACGGCTGGCTGGCGATCTGGATCAGGTTGCCGCAGGTGTCGTCGAGTACGGCCGTGGTAACCGTCGGCATCGCGAGCGGCTGCTGCGTGAACCGCACGCCTCGCTCGACCAGCCGGTCGTATTCGGCGTTGACGTCGTCGACCGCGAACGACGTGAACGGAATGCCGTCGTCGACGAGCGCCTGCTTGAACGGCTTGGCCGCAGGGTGGCCGTCGGGCTCGAGCAGCAGCTCGGTGCCGTCCGGATCGTCGGGCGAGACGACGGTCAGCCAGCGATGCTCGCCGACCGGCACGTCGGTCTTCTTCAGGAACCCCAGCGTCTCCGTGTAGAAACGCAGCGCCTTCTCCTGGTCGTCCACGAGCACGCTCGTCAGGTGGATCTTCACCGCTTGCTCCTCTCGCCGCCCCCGACCGACCAGCGCCGCGCGATGTCCTCCAGCGGCGCGGTGTCGAGGTGGTGGAACCGGTATCTGCCCTCGCGCCGGGAGCGCACGAGGCCGGCGGACTCCAGCACGTCCAGGTGCTGCGAGATCGCCTGCCGCGACATCCCGAGGTCGTGCTTCATCGTGAGCCTCGTGCACAGCTCGAACAGCGTCTGGCCGTCCCGGTCGTGCAGCTCGTCGAGGATCGCGCGCCTCGCGGGCGCCGCCAGCGCATGGAAGACATCACTCAACCCCGGCAGTATAGGCAAGTAACGACTTGCCTATGGCTCACTGGGATCCGGGCTGGGCATCACGCGCGATGGCCCCCGGGGGCGGGTCCCGGGGGCCATCGTGGGGCGCGTCTTCCCCCTCCTAAGGCGTGAAGAGCTCGACCTCGTCCCAGGCGGCTTCGCCGTCGCGGATCTTCAGCTCGGCCTCGAGCACCTTGGCGCCGGCGACGAGCGCCTCCGTGCCGCAGTCCTCGTTGCCCTCGTCGTCGTCGCCGCGGTGGGCGGCCCTGGCGTCGTCGCCGTGGTCGTCGTCGCCCTCGTCGTCATCGCCGTGGTCGCCGTGGTGGTGGTCGCCGTCATCGTCGCCGTGGTCGTCATGACCGCGGTCGTCGTCGGCGTCGTCGTCGCACTCGATCTCGGTGTCGTCCGTGACCGCGCCCGTGATCGTGTCGCCGTTGAAGAGGCTGATCGTGAGCACGCCGTCCTCGAACGACTCGACCGTGCCGGTGTTCTCGTCGCCGTCGTCGACCCCGTCGCCGTCGGTGTCGGCCTCGCGCGGGTCGAGCCGCGCGCGCCACTCGCCGCGGTTCTTGAGGCCGTCGTGGTCCTGATCACGGCGGCCCTGCTTGTGCTTGAGCGACAGGTGGTGGCGCTTCTCCCACTTGTCCGGAATGCGGTCGTGGTTGCGGTCCTTGGCGAACGCGCCGCTCGCGAGCATCAGCGATGCCGCGAACGCGAGTGCCAGCGCCGGCGCGAGTTTCCTGCGGAGCACGGTGCCTCCAGAGATCGGGGACGGATCTACTGGTGCTGACACGGCCGGCGACAAGACGTGACGGTCAGTCGCCGTCGTGCGACTCGTGATCGCTCCCCGACGACGCCTCGGAGAGCTCGGGCTCGTCGTCGCCGGAGCCGTGATGGTCGTCGCCGGAGAGCTCGGCCTCCTCGCCGGTGCCGGAGACGTCGGGCTCGTCGCCGCCGCCGGGGCCGCTGTGGGAGCCGTCGTCCCCGGAGTCGTCGTGCTCGTCGTCACCGTGGGTGCGCTCGTCGCCGTCGCGGGACCCGTGGCCGTCGTCGCCCGAGCGGAGATCGTCGTCGCCGGAGCGTCGGTCGTCGGTGGAGCGTCGGTCGTCGTCGGCGCGCCGCTCGTGGTGGTCGTCGCTGCCGGGGCCGTCGTGGCCGTCGCCGCTGCGCACGTCGCCGCGCTCGCCGCGCCGGTCCGGGGCGGCGCGCTCGTTCGTGATCGGCGCGCGCGTGACCGCGGCGGCGACGGGCGCCCGCACGGCTGGGACCGTCGTCGGGGTGGGTGTCGAGACGGCGCGCGGGCGGTCGCGCCGCGTGTCGGCGCGCGCTTCGGCGCGCTGGCGTGCGGGCGTCCGGTCGTGCTGGATGAGCGTGGGCGCCGCGGTCACCGCTCCGCCGGCCAGGACCGCGACCGTCCCCACCTTCGCCAGCGTCGCGGTGGCGGTCGCCCCGCCCGCCGAGGCCAGCCAGGTGGCGGCGGGCATGGGCAGGAGCGCCGTGGCCGCCGCGCGGACCGAGACGCGCGCACGATGCACGAGCTGGCGCATCGCGGTGCTGGACAGGCCGAGGTCGCGCGCCACGTCGGCCTGAGCCTGGCCCTCGATCGCCGTGCGCAGCAGCGCCTCGCGCTGGCGGTCGGGCAGCGCGGCCACGGCGGCCAGCGTCTGGCGGACCACCGCGCGACGGACGACCTCGTCCTCCGGGCCGGCGCCCGCGCTCAGCGTCTCGACCAGCTCGTCGAGGTCGTAGCCGGACACGCGCAGCTGGTTCAGCGCCGTGTTGCGGACGATCCGGAACAGCCACGGCCGCAGCTCGACCACGTCGTCGCCGCGGCGCAGAGCCGCCCAGGCGGCCATCAGCGCCTGCTGCAGCGCGTCCTCGGCGCGGGCCTCGGGCAGGATCCGCCGGCACGCCCGCAGCAGCTGGCGGCGGTACCGCTCGACGATCGCCTCGAACGCCCGGTCGTGGCCGCCGCGGGCGAGCGCGACCAGGCGCTCGTCCGACTGGGTGCGCAGCAGGACGGTCGACGGCGAGGGCATCTACCTATCGCGACACCGTAGACGGCGCGACGTGACGCTCGCGCCGCACCAGGGCGATCCCGACCCGGCCGGAGAAGCCGTCAGGCCGGCTCCGGCAGCAGCTCGAGCCCGCGCTCGGCGGCCTCGCGCACGAGCGGCAGCTGGTCGAGCTTGCGCTCGAACTCGCCCGGCGTGTAGCAGTGCACATCCGCCGGGGCGCCCATCTCGTACGCGTCCCAGAGGTTCCCGCAGACGTACACGCGCTCGAGCCACGGCACGCCGTCGAAGCCGTCGGAGACCAGCACGACGACGAACTCGGGCCCGCGCTCGCGCTGGGCGCCGGCGCCGCGCAGGTCCGCGACGCGGGCGCCACCCAGGAGCGCTCGTTGGACCGGCCAGCGATCGGTGACCCGTTGGATGTAGCGCTCGAGCTCGCGGTGGTTGAGCTCAGGCTTGCTCACTCGTCACCGGATCGTGGCAAACCCGGCGCCGGGCGGTCAAGGCACGACGTTGATGCGGGACCGTTTCGGCGGGACGATCGGCGGCCCCGTCACCGACGGCAGCAGGTACTGCTTGAACGCGTCCACGTCGACCGGTCCGCCGATCGGCCCGGTGCCCGTATGCAGCACCGAGAACCGCGCCCCGCGGCCCAGCAGCGTCGTGTTGACGGTGACCAGGAACGCCTCGTAGGACCTGACCGGATTGCCGCGGATCGTCAGGTCGCTGATCGGATCCGTGTCGGCCGAGCACGGCTTCCCGAGCGCCGCCTTCGCCTTCGAGCGGCTCCACGTGTAGGACACGGTGGAGGAGACCTGCAGGATCTCCGGGTTCTTGCGCCCGCACCACTGCTGCTTGAGCAGCTCGCGGATCTGCCCGCCGGTCATGGACTGCGTGACCAGTGACGACCCGAACGGCTGCGACGTGAACGCGCGCCCGTACGTGATCTCGCCCGGGGGCAGCCCGGTGCGCACGATGTGCGGGTTGACGAATGCGGCCGCGGACCCGGCCACCGCGCGCTGTGCGTCGGCGACGACGCTGCCGAGCCGGTACTCGCCGGAGCGGTCGCGCTTGCGGCCGGCGCTGCGGGTGAGCCGCCCGATCACCTGGCTCGCGATCGGGGCCGCGATCGTGTCGTAGTGCGCGATCAGGCCCGTCATGTCGCGCGCGGGCTTGACGTCCTGGCCCACGACCCAGTTGTCCGCCGACGTCTTGACCACATCGCCCGTCCGGCGGTTGATCTTCAGCTGCAGCCGCGTCAGCAGCCGCCCGTAGCGCCCGGCGCTGGTGACCCGCCGGCCGTCGACCTTGCAGTTGTAGACCCGGTGCGTGTGGCCGGTGACGAACACGTCGATGTCGTCGCTCGAGCGCCGGACGATCGACTTGATCGGCCCGCTGAGCCCCGGGCAGGCGTCGATCGGCGCGTCCTCGCGCACCGGGAAGCCGCCCTCGTGCAGGAGCATGACGATCGCGCGGACGCCGCGCCGCTTGAGCTGCCGCGCGGTCCGGTTCGCGATCCTGACCTCGTTCCGGAACCGCAGCCGGGCCGCGAACTGCGGCGGGATCAGGTCCGGCGTCCCCTTGAGCGTCTCGCCGATGAACCCGATCTTCACGCCGCCGATCTTGCGGATCGTGTACGGCGGGAAGATCGTCCGGTGGGTGCTGCGCAGCTCCACGTTGGCGGCCAGATAGCGGAAATCGGCGCCCTCGAACGGCGTGCCGTCACGGCACCCGTCCTCGGGATGGCAGCCGCCGCGCTGCAGGCGCAGCAGCTCGGCGGCGCCCTCGTCGAACTCGTGGTTGCCGACCGTGCTGATGTCAAGAGGCAGCTGGTTCATCGCCTCGATTGCCGGCTCGTCGTGGAACAGCGAGGAGATCAGCGGGCTGCCGCCGACGAGGTCCCCGGCCGCGACGACCAGCGTGTGCTTGTTGCGGCGCTTGAGCCTGCGAATCTGCGTGGCCAGGTACTCGACGCCGCCGGCCGGCACGGCCTTCTCGGGGTCGCCGGTCCGGCTGACGCGGCCCGGCGGCGTGGCCCGCAGGTACCCGTGGAAGTCGTTGATCGCCAGCAGCTGGACCGTCAGCGGCTTCTTGTGCGTCCTCTTCTGCGCATGCGCAGGGGCGGCCGCGACCAGCGTCGCCGCCGCGATCATCACCAACAGCCGGAACCCCACCACTCCGTAGCCAAACAGACGAGGGGCCCGGATGATGCGGCTAGCCAGTGAACTCGCCGACTTCGTGCGGCCCGACACAGGCCACGGACGCGCTGTCGGAGATCCCGCGCGCGACCTCCGCGACGTCGTCGAACGTGGTGCGGTCGAGCGCCGCGATCGCCGCGTCGGGGTCGATGTCCTGGCCGAACACCACCGCCTGCGTCGCCGCATAGCGGGCGACCGCGTTCGTGTTCTCGAACGCCAGCACGCGCCGGCCTGCCGCGTACGCCCGCGCGCGCTCGAACTCGTCCTCGCGCGGGCCCTCGGTCCGCAGCTCCTCGACGATCTCGCGCATGCGCGTGAACGCCTCCACGCACTTGCCGGACTCAAGGCCCGCCGACAGCTGCAGGATCGGCACGTCGGCGAACGAGTGGTCGACCGAGTAGACCGAGTAGGCGAGACCGCGCTGCTCGCGGATCTCGTCGAACAGCCGCGAGCCCATCGAGCCGCCGAGCAGCGTCGAGTACACGCCCAGCGCGGCGCGGTGAGCGGGGTCGCGCGGGTCGATCGACGGCCGGTAGGAGATCCGCAGGTGCGACTGGTTGGAGTCGCGGCTCTCCACCAGCGTCTGCGGTGAGAACGCCGGCGCCGGCTCGGTCGACCCGTCGGGGGAGATCGACGGGAAGCGGCCGAACGACTCGACGAGGTCGCGGTCCTCCGGCACGTGGTCGATGTTGCCGACGAGGAACGCACCGCCGCG